>NZ_JBTLMO010000014.1:0-186158 GCF_054462255.1 Streptomyces sp. SD15
CCCCTGACACACCATCAGCCAACTACACTCCGGACGACGCCTCTGACCAGACCAGATAGCGAAACGCTGCTGGAGTACTAGGGCCTGTCCGGCGGATCATGCCGGAGACGCGGGGTCTGGCACGCCGATCTGCGGCGTTGTCGTCGGTTGCCGACTCCCCCAAGTTCTCGGCTTCGCTCGAACAGGGGGGACCCCCATCGCGTCGACGCCCTCCTCCGCCTTGCAGCTCGACGCACCAGACCCCGCTCACCTGCGCTGACAGGGCGCCGCTGCTTCCCTCCGACCTGATCCGCCGGACAGGCCCTAGCCTCGCCCGGTGGGTCTGTATCCGGAGATAGAACCGTACGACCACGGGATGCTCGACGTAGGGGACGGCAACCGCGTGTACTGGGAGGTCTGCGGGAATCCGGACGGGAAGCCCGCGGTCATGCTGCACGGCGGGCCCGGATCCGGCTGCGGTGCCGCCTTCCGGCGCTACTGCGACCCGGCCGCGTATCGCATCGTGCTGCTGGACCAGCGCGGCTGCGGACGCTCGACCCCGCACGCAAGCGCGTACGGGACGGACATGGGCGTCAATACGACGGCTCACGTGATCGCGGACCTGGAGCTGCTGCGCAGCCACTTGGGCATCGCGCGGTGGCTGGTGTGGGGAGTGTCGTGGGGTTCGGTGCTGGGGCTGCGGTACGCGCAGACGCACCCGGACGTCGTCTCCGAGGTGGTGCTGACCGCGGTGGCCACCGGATCGAACGCCGAAGTCGCCCTGCTGACCAGGGGACTTGGGCGGATCTTCCCCGAGGCGTTCGAGCGGTTCCTGGCCGAGTTGCCCGAGGGCGATCGGGAGGGGAATCTCGCGGCCGCGTACAGCCGCCTGCTCGAATCGCCCGACCCCGAGGTCCGGGCGCGGGCGGCGCGGGCCTGGACCGACTGGGAGACGGCGATCGTTCCCGCGCCGCAGCGTTCCGTGGAGCGCTACGAGGACCCGGCGTTCCGTATGGGCTTCGCCCGAACCGTCACGCATTACTTCGGCCACGACCACTTCCTGGGGGAGGGGAACGACCAAGGCGTGGTGCTCCGCGACGTGCCCCTGCTCAAGGGAATCCCCGGCACCCTCGTCCAGGGCAGCCTGGACTTCGGGAATCTGCTGGGCACGGTATGGCGGCTCCACCAGGCGTGGCCCGGCAGTGAGTTGACCGTGATCGACGACGTGGGCCACACCATGGGCGCGTCCGGTGTGGTCGACGCGTTGGTGGCGGCGACGGACAAGTACGCCCACCGCTAGGGAACTTCGGGTTCGCCGAACAGCTGCCGTACCGTCGAGCGGTAGTTGGTCTGCACGTGGGTGAGCGCGTGGGCGCGGGGTCGCCGGAGGCGATGGCCTCATACAACTCGCGGTGTTCGATGAGGAGGTGGGGCCACTCCTCGTTCCGCCGGGTGAGCCGGCGCAGACGGCCGGCGACCGGTTCCGTGACGGAGATCGGCAGGCGGCTGCACACGGCGGGAATCGCCCAGAACTGCGCCGTCGTCGTCGGCACCGGCCTGGGCGTCCTCGACCTCGGCGACGCCCGGCGTACACAGGAGGCGTTCATCGCCGCGGCCGTCAAGCTCGCGGAGTCCCTGGTGTCGCTGGGGTTGGGGACGAGTCGGGTGGGCAGCTATGCGCGACCACTTCCCAAGCGGCGGGTGTGGGGTGGCGACCAAGGGTGAGCAGGAACGACCACGCACTCCTGGAGGGACGACCGTGTTCCTAGCGATGGTCGTCGGACTCGGGCACGACGGCCGTCGCCGTGATCTCCACCAGCTGCCCCGTGTACCCGAGGCAGGCCACCCCGAGCAGCGTCGACGAGTGGGGGCCCGTACTGAGCCCGGACGCCTCGACAACACCCCACACGTCGGAAAGAACCGCGGGCTCACCGCTCACGACGTACACATCGGTCGCCACCACATGCGCGAAGTCGCTGCCCACCGCGCGAAGTTGCTCACCGAGGTTGGCGATCACCTGCTCGGCCTGCCGTACGGGATCGCCCGCGCCGACGATCTCCCCCGCCGCATCCAGCGGCACGGCACCGGCGAGGAACGCGAGCCGGGTGCCCGCCTCGACGACCGACGCGTGAGCGTAGCCGGGAGGCGGGAAGAGGCTGGGTACGGTGACGCGTGCGAGCACGGGACCTCCTGGGATCTTCGGCTGGGCGGGCAACCTGCCCATGATGAGGGCGCATAGACGGAAACCGCATCAGGTTTACCCCCGACTCATTCCCAACCGAAGGCCCCGACGCCGCCGTAGGGGCTGTCCACCTGCCACCCGTCTTCGCGCGCCGCCCGCTCGAATGCGCCGATCCTGTACGCGAGTCCTTCCGGCTCCCCGATGTTCGTACCCCCCGTCCGCGTCGGCCCACTGCTCCTCTCCCCGGATCAACGGGCGCACGGACAGTGACAGCTGTGGCCACGTATTGCCGCCAACGAGCGTGTGGGTCAGTTCTGCGTTGCGAACTCTATGAAGGCGGTCCATCCGCCAGTGGTGAAGGACAGAACCGGGCCTGCCTTGTCCTTCGAGTCGCGGACGTACGTGGAGCCAGGGCAAGCAGCGACCTCGACGCACTCGCCACCCGAGCCGGTGCTGTAACTGCTCTTGAACCAGGCCAACTTGGGGGCCGCCTGACGGGACTCTTCGACGTTCATGCTTCTCCCAGCAACTTCTCGATGAGGGCCAGCGATTCGCGTGGAGTGAGCGCCTGCGCCCGGAGAATCCCGTACTGCTCCTCGATCTCCCGGACGGACGTCCGATCCGTGTAGAGACGGCTGTCCTTGTACGCCTCCACGTAGGCGATCCTCTGCCCTTCCTTCGTCTCGATCAAGGTGAAGGGGCCTTCGAGCCCAGCATGCTCCTCTCGGGCAATCGGCATCACCTGGATTTCGACGTTGCGTCGATGGCCGTGTAGCAGGATCTGTTCAAGCTGTCCCTTCATCGCAGCTCTCCCGCCCAGGGGTCGCAGCAGCACGAACTCCTCGATGACGAAGCTGATCGTCGGCAACGGGGTGCGAGAGAAGATCTCCTGACGGGCCAAGCGAGCTGCAACACGCTGCCCGGCTGTCTCGTCGTCGAGCAGCGGCCGCCACATCGTGAACACTGCCCGCGCGTACTCCTCAGTCTGCAAGAGGCCGGGTACCGCCTTCGTCGCGTACACGTGGAGTGCAACCGCCTCCGCCTCCAACCGAGCCGCATCCCGAAAGAACGCCGGATACTGAGCCCGAGCCACCTCCTCCTTCCCCGCCTTCAGCACCCCACCCGCATCAAGCACTTCATCGGCCTTGTCGATGAACTTCGGCGGAGCGATCCGTCGCCCCTGCTCGAACGAGGCGATCGTCGACGCCGAGTACCCCGTCAACGCCCCGAACTCCGCCCGCTCCAGCCCCGCCCGTACCCGGAACAGCTTCAACTGTCGCCCGAACACGTACAGAACGCCCGCCCCGAACTCATACTCCGGCGCCCCGGCGCCCACCCTCGACGGCTCCCGCTCCTCCACGCCCGCCACCTCCCGTACCGCAGCCGTACCGTCACCACCCCGCACTCCCGCGCCCGCCAAAACGCAACGCACCCGAAGCCGGTCACGCCCCAAGTCGCGTACAAGCAGGCCACCGCCGCGTACAACCCACGGCGGTCAGCGCGTCACTCCTGGTCAACGCTACGCAGATGCCGAGACCGTCAGTGCCATGAAGCAAGTAACTCCACCCAACGGGCATATGCCGCAACGGTCGGCGCTCGCACGCGAGTTCGCCATGCGTTTCACGTCCACTCCGCGTGGTGCACGACTCGCCCGTCGTCTCGTCTCGCATCGCCTCGACGACTGGGGCTACCCGTACGACTCCGAGGCGAACGCGAACCTCACCCTCATCGCCGCCGAACTGGCCGCCAACGCCGTCCGCCACGGCCACGTCCCTGGCCGTGACTTCCACCTCCGGCTCGCGGCCACGCCGTCCGCACTCCGCATCGAGGTGAGCGATACGCGCGGCGACCGCTGTCCCGCCTCGGACTCTCCGGCCCCGCCGCCAGCCGACGCCGAGGCCGGCCGAGGTCTCCTTCTGGTGGCCCACCTCGCCGATCGCTGGGGCGTGATGGCCCGCGACGCAGCCCCGGGCAAGTGTGTATGGGCGGTACTCGGTACAGGCGCAGCAGGCACGCCACCGGGGCCACCGGCCGAAGAGCCCGCTGCGCGGGCATGAGCGGATGCGCTGGTCGCCGTACGTCTCGGTGTCCGCCGACGCAGACAGAGATGCTCTGGCCAATACGTTGCGATTTTCGCAATACGCGGTTACGGTGGGTGCATGCCTGAATCTGTGATCGATCGTGTACGCAGAGTTATAGAAGCGGCCTCGATGAGTCAGGCTGCATTCGCCGAGAAGGTGGGGCTCACGCCCGACAAGCTGTCCAAGTCGCTGGCGGGGGTGCGCCGCTTCACGTCGCTCGATCTGGCGCTGATCGCCGAGGCGGGCGGCAGGACGGTGGACTGGCTGCTCACGGGACGCGATCCGCTGCGTCCGTCGTTCGCGGCTCGGACCACTGCCGGAGCGGCTCCCGGGCGGGGCCGCGTCAGCGATGCCGCGGACCGGTTCACGGCGGCGTACGAGGTGCTGGAGCTGTTGGGGAGGCCGCCGAAGCTGCCGCCGATGCCCTCCGTGCGCTCCGATCTGAAGCGTTACGTGGACCAGGGGAAGCAGCTCGCGCAGGACGCCGTCGGCGTCCTCACGGCGGCCGCCGGCCCCCGGACCGTGGCCGGTCTGGAGACCGATGTGCTGATCACGGCCTGTACGCAGACGTTCGGTGTGGATGTCGCGGTCACGCGCCTTCCCGACACTGTCGACGGGCTCACCTGGCAGACGGACACATTCCGGCTCGTTCTCATCGGGCCCACGGAGACCTGGACCCGGCAGAGGTTCACCCTGGCGCACGAACTCGGCCACATCCTGGCCCGAGACGCCCAGGAACTCGTCGTCGAGTCGCATGTCGCGCCGGGGCGGCAGAAGGACCTGACCGAGGTGCGGGCCAACGTCTTCGCCTCCAATCTGCTGATGCCCGCGCCCGAAGTCCGCGACAAGTTCCGGCAGGTGGCCGACCAGCACGGCAGGCTCACCGACGAGGCGTTCTCCGAGCTGGTCGTCGCCTTCAAGGTCTCGCCCAGCGCGATGGGCGCACGGTTGAGTCAACTCCGGCTGATCGACGCCAAGTCGGCGCTCCACTACCGGGGTCTCACCACCGAGATCTGTCACCTGCTGGCCGGCGCGACGGACGCCTTCCAGCGGCAGCTCGCCTGGGCTGCGGCCGAGCGATTCCCGGTGCGCCTCGTCGCTGCCCTCTACAAGTGCTACGCCGAGGGGGAGACCACACTCCGGCCCCTCGCCGCCCTGCTGGGCATGGACGTGGACCACCTGCACAACCTTCTCGACCCGGCCGAGCCCAACGCTCCGGAGCTTGCCGGCAGTGAAGTGGAAGAAGGGGACCTGATCTTCCAGCCATGAGAATCTGCTGGTTCCCGGACAACACCGTCCTGTGCAACTTCGCGGCTGTCGACCGCCTGCCCCTGCTGGAGAAAGTGCTCGACGGGCGCGGCCGCTGGACCGAGGCCGTGGCTCACGAAGCCGAGCAATCCGCCCAACACCTTCCTCGATTACGGGACATCGTGTCCGTCGGCATGCTCGGCGAGCCGATCGCCATCACGGACCTCGAGGAAATCGCCGCGGTCGACCGACTGCGTCGAGCGGTCTTCGGCGGTGTCGCGTCGGCGCCGACCAAACACCTCGGTGAGGCCGAGACCTGCGTACTGATCACCATGCGCCCAGACTTCCGTGATTCGGTGTGGATCACCGACGACCGGTCGGCCGGCTCGTACGCGCGGCGGCGGGGCATCACCACAAAGGAGACCTTCGACCTCATGAACGAGGCTGTCGTCGACGGGTTGGTCAGTGCCCCCGACGGTCATGGCCTCCTCGGCCGCATGGTGGCCGCAGGACGTCATCTGCACCGTGTCTCGAAGCGTGCTGAAGATCTCTTGTTCTAGACCGACATTGATCACTTTCTGTTCTCCGGCGGGGGCAGTATTCGCCGCCGATCGCCGGATCGACCGGGCCCGGGCCCCGGGACGTCGAAATGCTGGTTCGAGTCCAGCCCGCACAGCTCGATGTGCGGTGGTCCAAAGGCAGGACGCGGCGACATGACGACTGACCTGGGTCCTCAAGCGTGCCGGCGTGTGACATGGGTGGCATCACAGGGTCCGGAGGCCGGCTACGCCCTCGGACCCGCTCCCCGCCACCGACGCGCCACCGGTATCCCGCTCGCGATGGCGATTGCGTTCATAAAGAACGCGGCATCCCCGCGAAGTGTCACGTCGCGGAAATGTCTACGTTCCCTTCTCTCCAGCAACCCGATCTACGGTAGGTACGACAACAGCCCGGCCGATGTCGCCCGAAGGCACCCGCCCTCGCCCGACAGGAGCCCCGTGTCCCGTCTCAGTGTCGCCGTACCGCCCTGGCTCGCCCATGCCCTGCGCGCACAGCGAGGCCCCGTGCCCTGGAACGCGGTCGTACGAGGTGCCCTGGCCGCCGGGCCGCTCCTGCTCGTGGCTGTGCTGTGCGGCCGTACCTCCATCGGCGTCGTCGCCGCCCTGGGGGCCATGCTCGCCGGGATCAACGACCGGCCGGGGAGTCGCCGGGCAGCCGTACGGAGGCTGGGGGTGCCCGCGCTGGCGGGGGCCGGTGGCCTGCTCGTCGGGTCGTACGCCGGACAGCACGTCGGGGCTGTGACGCTCACCGTCCTGCTGACCATGCTCGGGCTGATCGCGGGCGCCGTCAGCGCCATCGGGCCCGTGGCGTCCGGGGCCGGGACCCAGCTCCTCGTCGCCGCCGCCATCGGGGCCGGGATGCCGCTGCCCGAGCCGGGCTGGCAGCGGGCGCTCTTCTTCGTCGGCGGCGCCGGGTGGCTGCTGGCTCTGCGGCTCGCGCTGCCTACGCCCGGGGCCACCGCAGGGGACTACCGGTTCGACGGGGAGCGGGACGCCGTCGGTGCCGTGTACGACGCCGTCGCCGCGCTGCTCGAAGCCGTCGGCGGGCCGGACGCGAGCCGCCGCCGGGTCGCCCTGACCGCCGCGCTCGATCATGCGCAGGACGCGCTCGGCGGGCCTCGCCTGCGGCGGTACGCCGGCTCCGCCGCCGAGCGGCGGCTGCACGCGCAGTACGCCGCCGCGCTGCCCCTCGCCGAGGCCGCCACCGCGCTCGCCTGGGCGGGCGAGGCGGTGCCCGCGCGGGCCGCGGAAGGGCCACGGCGGCTCGCCCTCGCCGTACGGAGCGGTACGCACACCGGGCCGCTGCCCGCGCCCGCCCGCTCCGCGGCCGCCCTTCGCTCCCTCGACGACGCGCTTCTCCACGCGGCCGACGCCTTCGACCGGGGCAGCGACGACAACCTGCTGCACACCCGGCGTCGTACCGCCACGTCTCTCGTCCGCACCGCCTTCGGTTCCGGCGGACGCGAGTACGGGCTCCGGGTCGCCCTCTGCTTCGGGGTCGCCGTGGCCGTGGCACAGGCCCTGCACCACGCCCGCTGGTACGGGAACCACTCCCACTGGTACTGGCTCCCCGCGACCGCCGTCTTCCTGGTCAAGCCCGATCTCGGGCCGCTCGCCTCGCGGGTGATCTGCCGGGCGGCGGGAACGGTTCTGGGCGCCGTCCTCTTCGCCGGGTTCGCGGCGCTGCTGCCCCGGCCCGCCGGGCTGGTCGCCCTCGTGGCGCTGTGCGGCGCCCTGATCCCCGTCGCCACCCGGCACTTCGCCGCGCAGACCGCCGTCGTCACCGTGCTCGTCCTCTCCCTCGTGATGGTGGAAGGGGAGCCGCAGGCCTCCTGGAGCCGGATCGGCGAGACGCTGCTGGCCTGCGCGATCGTGCTGCTCGTCGGGCACCTGCCCGCGCTCGGGCAGCGCGGCGGAGGGGTACGGGCGCGGCTCGGCCGGGCCGCGGAGGCCGCGCACGCGTATCTCGCCCATGTGCTGAGCGAGGGCACGACGGACGACCGGGCCGGCCGGTGGGCCCTGCGCCGTGAGGCCTATCGCGCGCTCGCCGAGGCCCGCGCAGTGATCGACCTCGCCGCCGCAGAACTCCCCGCCCTGGCACGGCACGCCGAGGGTACGGGCGAGGTGGTGGCCATCCTCGAACGGCTCGTGGACACGACGACCGCGTGCGCCGTGCAGCTCGACGACACCGGGCGGCTCACACTCCGGCACACCGAACGGATCGCCGAGCTCCTCGACGAGCTGGCCGAGCGGCGGGAGCGGGCGGGACTCGTGGTGAAGGAGGGGCAGGGGGCCGCCTTGCCGCTCGCGGGCTGAGAACCGTCAGGGCTCCCGGAGATCAGGACTTCCACCGCACCCATACCGGTGCGTGGTCCGACCTGGGCGCCCCGCGTCGCGCGGCCGGGTCCGGGCCGACCGACGGCAGCCGCGGCGGCTCCGTGCCCGGCACGCCCGTACCCGCGGCGGTGATCCGGTGGACCAGACGGCGGCTGACCAGTATGTGGTCGATCAGCTCGCGGCGCCCGGAGTTGACGCGCGAGTAGCGCTGGTCGGCCGGGATGAGCGGGGCCACGTCCCGCCTGCGGCTCTCCGCGGGAGGAAGTGGGAAGTAGGGCAGCGTCTCGTGGCGCAGGCCGGCGTGCCCGCGCTTCCGCCCCGGCGACAGGGCCCTGCCCGGATGTGCGGTTCACGTACCCCGGCGGGACGACCCCGTCGTACGGTGACGCAATGACGCCGTCTGCCGTGCGCCCGTCCGCATCGGGCCCCGCTGATCTCATCATCACCGGATGCACCGCCCTCGTGCACGACGATCAAGAGGAGATCGGGTTCGTCGAGGACGCCTCGATCGTCGTACGCGACGGGGTCATCGAGGCGGTCACAGGCGAGGCGTGCGCGGTGGACGCCGTCGAGCGCATCGACGGTCGCGGCCAGGTGGCGATGCCCGGTCTGATCAACTGTCATACCCACTCACCGATGGTCGCGCTGCGCGGGATCGCCGAGGACCTGCCCGTCGAGGAGTGGTTCAACGACTTCATCTGGCCCATCGAGTCCAACCTCACCGAGCGGGACGTGGAGTTGGGAGCGCGGCTCGCCTGCGCCGAGATGATCCGCGGGGGTGTCACCTGCTTCGCCGATCACTACTTCTCGATGGACACGGTCGCCGCCGTCGCGATCGAAAGCGGGCTGCGGGCACACCTCGGCGAGGCGTTCTTCTCGTCGCAGGGTGTCGAAGGCCGGGAGAAGTCCCTCGCGTTCGCGCTGCGGCACCACGGCGCCGCCGACGGTCGCATCACCACGGCCCTCGCCCCGCACGCCCCGTACACCGTGGACGACGCCGACCTCGCCGCGACCGCCGAACTCGCCCGCGAGCACGGTCTGTCCGTGCATCTGCACGCGGCCGAGAACCGCGAGCAGACCGACAACAGCCTTGCCCGATACGGTCGTACACCCATCGAGATCCTTCGCGGCGCCGGGCTCCTCGACAACGAGGCCGGTCTGCTCATCGCGCACGGCACCGGCATCATCGACCACGACCTGCCCGTGCTGGCCGGCGCGGGCGGACCTGTCGCCGTCGCGACCGCACCCCGCGGCTATCTGAAGTTCGCCTGGGACCCGACCCCGGTACGCGCCCTGCGCGAGATCGGCATCCCCGTCGGGCTCGCCACGGACGGGGCCGCGTCGAACAACTCCCTCGACGTGTGGGAGTCGATGGCGCTCACCTCGCTCGTGCAGAAGTCGGCCGAGGGCGATCCCCGGACGCTGACATCCCGGCAGGCGCTGCATCACGCCACGCTGCAGAGCGCGCGGGCCGTCGGCCTCGGTGACCGGATCGGGAGCCTCGCATCGGGGCGGCGCGCGGACATCGTCCTCGTCGACCTCACCGGCCCGCACACCCAGCCCGTGCACGATCTCGCGGCCACGCTCGTGCACTGCGCGCGCTCCGGGGACGTACGGACGACGATCGTCGACGGGCGCGTCCTGATGCGCGACCGTGCGCTGCTGACGCTCGATCTTCCCTCGACCGTACGGGAGTTGGGGGAGCGGCTGCCCGCCCTGGTCGACCGGACCCATGGGAAGCGGATCCAGGAGTACGACACCTGATCCGAAGCTGATCCCAGACCGATCCCAGCCTGATCCGGACCTGATCTGAAATAAGTCCAGAAAATCTCCGTCCCGCCGATGAGTTCCGCTCCCGCGCCCGGTCACCACACCGAAGGCACCGTTCCTTAGGAGGGGCACATGACGCTTCCGCAGATCGTCACGCGCGAGGAGTGGCGCGCCGCGCGCGAGAAACTGCTGGTCGAGGAGAAGGCCGCGACGCGCGCGCGGGACGCGCTGGGCGCGGCGCGGCGGCGGCTGCCGATGGTCGAGATCGACAAGGAGTACGTGTTCGAGGGCGGCGACGGCAAGGCGACGCTGCTCGACCTCTTCGAAGGACGGCAGCAACTCGTCGTCCATCACTTCATGTTCGCGCCCGAGTGGGACGCGGGCTGCCGCAGTTGCTCGGCGTTCCTCGACCAGATCGGGCACCTCGCGCATCTGCGGGCGCGGGGCACCGAGTTCGCCGCCGTGTCCCGGGCGCCGTACACGAAGATCCTGCCGTTCAAGGCCCGTATGGGGTGGACCGCCCCCTGGTACTCGTCGTACGAGAACGACTTCAACTACGACTTCCAGGTGTCCTTCAGGGGTGATTCCGGCGGCGATGAGCCCTCCGAGCGGCCGGGGATCAGCTGCTTCCTGCGGGACCGGGACCGGGTCTTCCACACGTACTCGACGTACGAACGCGGCCTGGACGGGCTCGGCTCCACGACCACCCTGCTGGATCTCACGGCACTCGGCCGACAGGAGGAGTGGGAGGAGCCCCAGGGGCGCGCGTCGGCGCTGGGGGCGCCGGCGGGCAGCGAGCGGATCCGGTACCACGACGAATACGAGGACTGAGGACTGAGGACTGAGGACTGAGGACTGAGGACTGAGGACTGAGGACTGAGGACTGAGGACTGAGGACTGAGGACTGAGGACTGAGGACTGAGGACTGAGGACGGTGGATTGAGGACGGTGGACTGCGACTCTGACGCTCTGAGACCCTGAGATTTCCCTCACATCAGGGTAGTGAACGAGTGTTGACTACGTCTCAGTACGGTCACTTCGCGATCCGTTCACCCCGATGTCGGCGTTTAACTCTATGGAGTACGGCGCTACATGGAGGTGCAGGGTGAACGGGCGAATGGTGCTGGAGCGCTTTCCCGCCGGTGGGCCGCGCGGATCGTGGCCCGCCGAGGAGTTCGCGCAGGCGTGCCGCCTCGAGGGGCAGCCCGCGGAGGTCGTCATGGACCTCGCCACGGACGCGTTTTTGGTGATCGTACGGGGCGGGGAACTCGTCGAGTGAGGTCAACCGGCCTCCCCGGTCGGCACCTTCGTCGTGAACTGCTCCGCCTGCAGTGAGTACAGTTCGGCGTAGACGCCGCCCGTGGCCAGCAGTTCCTCGGGGCTGCCGGACTCCACCAGGCGGCCCTGTTCGAGGACGTGCACGAGGTCGGCATGGCGGACCGAGGCCAGCCGGTGCGTGATGAGGATGACCGTCTGGCCGCTGCCCGCCAGCGCCCGGATCTTCTCGAAGACCTCCAGCTCGGCCCGGGCGTCGAGCGCCGCCGTCGGCTCGTCCACGATCAGTATGGCGCCACGCCGGTACGCGGCCCGCGCGATGCCGAGACGCTGCCACTGCCCGCCCGACAGTTCGTGGCCGCCGCTGAATCCGCGGGCGAGGAGCGTGTCGAGGCCGCGCGGCAGATCCGCCACGACGTCCTCCGCCCCGGCCTCCGTCACCGAGGAGGCGAGCCGCTCGTCCGTCAGCGGCGCCGAGGCCCGCCCGACCGCCACATTGACCCGGGCCGTGAACGGCCACCGCTTGAAGTCCTGCGCCACCATCGCGATGCGCTCGGCGAGTTGATGCCGGTCCGCGGTCGCCGCGTCGACGTCGTCCCACACGATGCGGCCCCGCTGCGGCGCGTACAGGCCGGCGAGCAGTTTCACCAGGGTCGTCTTGCCCGAGCCGTTCTCCCCGACGAGCGCCACGATCTTGCCGAGCGGCACGGTGAGGGTGACGTCGGCGAGCGCGGGCCTGGTCGACGCGCCGGGATAGGTGAACGTGACGTTCTCGAAGCGGATTTCGCTCGGATCGTCGGGGAGCGGATCGCCGCCCAGCGGGATCGCGCGCTCGGCCGCCTCGACGTACAGGCGTTGCAGGTCGCCCACGAACAGGGCTTCCTCGTGAAGGGAGTTGACCTCGAGCACGAGGGTGTCGAGGCTGGCGGAGCCGGTGCGGATGGCGATCACGGCCGTACCCGCAACCGAGAGTGCCATCGCGCCGGCCAGCAGGAGGCCGCCGAGGGTCGCGTATGTCGCCACGGTGGCAAGTCCCGTCCAGGCCGCCGCGATCAGGCCGGTGCGGGCCGAGAGCCAGGCCAGCCGGGCCTGCTCCGCCTCGGCGGTCTCCGACATCTGGCGGAAGTGGCGCAGCAGGAACGGGCCGACGCCGTGCACGCGGATCTCCGGAGCCGCCGCGGGCTCGGTGAGCAGGCTGCTGATCAGATGCCCGGCGCGGGCGTGCTGCACCCAGGTGTGGAAGGACTCGTAGCGACGCCGCGCGATGGTCAGGGAACTCCAGGCGCTGGGCAGGGTCATCGTCACGAGCAGCGGCAGCAGGGCGGGGTTAGTCGTTGCAGTTGCCGTGTCCCGCACAGGTCGTGTCGCATTACGGCTGGAGCGGGGCCTTGGCCCGTGTCGCGCTCCGAAGCGGCATTGTGTCCCTTTCCTAGCCCAGTTGCATGACGAGGGCTCCACGGCAGGAGAGCTTTCTGTTCCAGGCTCAGGATTGCAGACGACGCCTCCTCTGTGGTGTCGGCGCCGGGACACCCCTGGTCGTGGCGCTCGACCATGGGGTCGTACCGCCGCGATGGATGCCCGGAGGGGTGCTGAAGCGACTTGACGGGCTCGAGTCCGGAAACCCTTGTCCGTCGGCCGCGACCCGTCGGCGGTGCGGCGCATCTGCCGGGGAGGGCCTGTGATGGTGCGGAAGTCAAAGACGCAGATTTGGCGGAAGCCGAGCGCGCAGTGAGCCATCCGCAACAGCGGGTACCTGCCCAAATGCGCCTTCGCTTGCTGTTCCTAGGAGCCCTAGGTTATACCTAGGGCTCCTAGGATTGAGGGGAGGGTGTATGGCGCGGGCCGGGCTGACGGCGGAGCGGGTGACGATCACAGGCGCTGAGCTGGCGGACGAGGTCGGACTCGACCAGGTGACCATGTCGCAGGTGGCGCGGCGGCTCGGCGTGAAGGATGCGAGCCTCTACACGCACGTCCGTGGTCTGGAGGATCTGCGCGGACGGATCGCGTTGCTGGCGGCGGACGAGAAGACGATCCGTATCGCGGAGGCGACCGCCGGGCGGGCGGGCAAGGATGCGCTGGTCGCGTTTGCGAACGCCTGGCGGGAATACGCCCGCAAGCATCCGGGCCGCTACATGGCGACGCAGACCCCGATCCAGATCGACCCTGAGCTGGCCGCGGAAGCACCCGGACCGCGGCGCGCGGTCGAGCTGACCTACGGCATGCTGCACGGCTACGGACTGGCCGAGCCCGACCTGACCGACGCGGTCCGGTTGCTGCGCAGCACATTCCATGGGTTCGTCGCGCTGGAGTCCGCGGGCGGGTTCGCGCACGAGCGTTCGCCGCAGCAGTCCTGGGTCCGCGCCCTCGACGCCCTGCACACCCTCCTGGAGCACTGGCCCCCGTCCCGAGAAGGAGACTCCTCATGACCGACCCGACCATCGGCGGCCTGCGCGTGAACGGCGCGACCCTGCACTACGAAATGCGCGGCCAGGGCCCGCTCCTGCTGCTGATCCCCGGAGGAACGGGCGGCGCGGCCTCCTTCGACGGCATCGCCGACGACCTGGCCGCCGAATACACAGTCGCCACCTACGACCCGCGCGGCATGTCCCGAAGCACCCTGGATGACCCCGAGGCCGAGCAGCGAGTGGCCGAGCATGCCGATGACGCGTTCCGGATTCTGGAACTGCTGTCGCCCGGTGAGCCCGCGCGGGTCTTCGGCTCCAGTTCGGGCGCGATCGCCGCCGTGCATCTGCTCACCGCCCATCCCGAACGCATCGGACGCGTCGTGGCGCACGAGCCGCCGTTAGTGGAGGTCCTGCCGGACGCCTCCGAACATCGCGCGCTCATCGCGCGCGTGCAGGAGACGTTCCGCACACAGGGGCTCATGCCGGCCATGGCGGTGTTCGCTGCGGGGCTGAAGAAGGACGGCGACACCACCGAACTGAAGGCCGAGATCAAGCTTCCGCCCCAAGCCGCGGCGCGGGCCGAGCAGACAATGACCAACCTGCCGTACTTCGTCGGGCGCATCGTGCCCAGCTTCATGTCCTACGCCCCGGACATCCACCGGCTTCAGGCGCTGTCGGACCGGCTCGTGCTCGCCTGCGGCCAGGACTCACGCGGCGAGTTGCCCTACCGTCCGGCCGCTTTCCTGGCCGAACGGCTCGGCACGCAACTCCAGCACTTCCCCGGTGGGCACACCGGCCTGACCACGCACCCCGCCGAGTTCGGAGAACGACTTCGGAAGGCCTTCCGTGCCTAGACCCGAATCCGGCTCGCCCTGGTCAACGCCCGAAGACGGTCACTGAACGTACATCGCAACTGGCCGTCCCTGGTCAAACCTCGTGGCCGCTGTCGAGGGGGAGCGGCCACTTTCCTTCAATGAGTCAATGATCGTGTGCGATGAGCAGAGCGGGTGGAGGAGGCAATCCGTAGGCGAGCCTCCTCCACCCGTCGCGTGTCAGCTGCATGAGCCGAAGGGCGCGGAGCTGCTGGGCGCGGACAGTGAGCGGACGTTGTGATGGGTTGCCGCCTGCTTGCGCAGACGCTCGATCTCGTCGTGTTGCGCGGCCAGCCGAGAGATCGCCAAGGTCTTAAAATCGGTCAATTCCGTCAACTGCTCATCGCGGGCGCTGATGCGTCTCCTCAGCTCAGCGTTCTCCTTCTTGAGCCGCTCGATCTGCGCTACTCGGGGATCGAGGATTTCTCCGGCGTCCTGAAGTTCCCTGAGCCGCCGCTCGAACTCCTCGGCGAGGTGCTGGTAGGCGCCGGGCCTGACGGTGCCGTCGCGGTTGGGTTTGGGGTAGAAGCCGGTGCGGGTGACCCCGGCCAGGGCGGCGAGGGTCTTGAGGTCCGCCTTCCCCCCGGGCGGCAGGTTCCCGCTCAGGATCCGTTCCATAGCAGTCCGGATTGCGGCCTCGTTGCGAGCCTTGTCATCCTGGGTGAGCCGGGCCATCTCAATCCTCTCCACCGGACGCGGCCTGGGCGGCGTCGATCTCGGCGACGACCCGCAGGGCGCGATCGCGCTCGGGTGCCAGCCGTGCTTTCTCGCCCTTGGCCACCCGATGAACACGTCAATGGCGGTGGCCTGTCCGGCCCAGACGGGACGGTGGCAGGGGTGGTGGGTGGCCTGCGGGCAGCGAGCCGAGTCGCACATCCCGACCAGCGGCTTCGTCGCGTTTGGTGTGCTGGCCAGGCGCAGGCACAGGGCCTTGGACGGGTCGCGGAACCAGCAGAAGTTGGCAGGCCCGACGTGGAGTGTCTTGGCCTGTTTACGCAGGAGATTCTCCAGGTGGCGGTCGTCCTTGAGGATCTTCGGGTCTGTGCGGGCCGCGTCCTTCAGCTGGGCATCCACGTGGTGGAATGCATCGATCAGGCTGCGTGCACCGGGACCGGCGGGCATGCGTCCCGCTTGGACATCGCGGAATGCCTGCACCGTCAGCTGTATGTGATGGGTTTCCTCGGCCTCCTCGATCTCGGCATGGAACAGGCGCTGGGATCCACCGGGGCGAGCGGCATAGCCCTCCGTGGTGGCCACGGAGATGTGCTTGAGGGCGATCTTCGCCGCCAGCAGACCGCCCGGCCGCTCCGCGATGGCCAGGGACAGTGTCCGTCGCAGCATCCTGGCATTGAGCGGGCCTTGGGGGATGACCGGGAGTCCCCAGCGCTCCCGGTTGCCGGTCCGCTCCAGCCAGCCACGCAGGTTCTTCAACCGGCCGGAGAGGTCAATGTTGCCGAACAGTGCCTCACCGGCAGGCCGGTTGACCAGGCGTTCGGCGAGGGCCACGGCCCGGTCCACCTGCTCGATGACTACCCACTCGTCGGGGACTCCTCCGAACTTCTGCCCTTTGATCAGGCGGCTGGCGAGCCGGAACCGGCAGCCACCCCCGGGCGTCGCCACAGCAGGGAGGCGGCATCCTGCCTCGATTTCCAGGAGTTCACTGGTCCGCATTCCGCTGAGGGCGCAGGTCACCACCAGGCAGGCTGTCACCGCATGGTCGGCCATGAAGACGAGATCGCCCTCGGCCAACGGTAATGTCCACGGGATCAGTTCGCCGTCCCCCATGCGCGGGATGGCTGCGGCCTGGCGGGCCAGCGGCGGCTGGAATCCGGCCTCGGCGGCAAGCGTGGTCAGCTCCGGGATCAGGCGCCGACGCGCGTCGTCTCCGAACCTGTGGGCGCCGACGGTGCGGGCGAGCGCTTCCCACCCCAGGTGCTTCAGAGGGCCCTCCTGCCCCAGCGTGGTCCGCTTCCGCAGCTGAACGTCATCAACCGCGGGCAGTGGTTCGCCATTGGCGCGCATGCGGGCCAGGACTTGTCGAAGAGCGGGAAGGCGCGCTGACACCGTGGTGTCCGCTCGGGAGGTGCGCGCCGCGTCCATCAGGTCAGCCAGATGCGGCCCCACTTCATTGACCAAGTACAGGCAGGTGGCCAACAGCGGCTGCAGCATGGAGTCCGGCACGGGCGGTGTGAGGTTCGGCCCCTTCGACTTGTAGCCGACGACCTGGGTGGCGGCCTTCCCCCTCCACGGGACAAACCCGGTTTCGTAGCAGTCACTGGACAGCAGCTCCTCGTACTGGGCGATCAGTTTGAGGATCCGGACATGCGCCACGGTTGAGTACGGTTCGAGACGTCGCCTCGGCCGCCCGGGGACCGGGACGCTCCACGAGTAGTGCTCCAGGTACCGTTCGCACATCTCCTGCGTGACATCCTCCAGAGCCGTGATCCCCTGCTCGGTGAGCCAGTTGAACCACTCGGCGTATCGCTGCAGGAAGTTGAAACAGGTCCGGGGAGAACGGGCGGCCCGCAGCGCATGCGCGCACTCCAGCACCGCCTCGTACTGCGGGGCGAGCATCGCCAGCAGGACCTCCTTGGCCACGACCCGCCATCTCGGATTGACGATCCAGGTGAAGTCCCAGATCTGTTCGTGGTCGGACATCATCCGGTGTGCGTCCGCGAGGCCGGAGAACACCCAACGGTCCTGCTCGAACCGCGGGCGTGGTGCGCCATCGACCAGCCGCAGCCCGGCGATCTCACACACATCACTCTGGGCGAAGACCGAGGCTGGCCGACGGCGACGAGAAAGGTGTGCAGGTACGGGATGGGACGTCACAGTGTGGCCTCCTCGGGCCTCAGCGGGAGATCAGTGTCGTCGTCCGCCACCTCGCGTTCACCCTTCGCCTTGGCCTCGGTGGAGAGCTTCGGCAGGATCTCGTTGGCCAGACGGTCGGCGTACGGACCGAAGACCCGGACGAAGTTCTCCGTGGGCATCTGCCGGAACTGCCGTGCGAAGAAAGCGTTCAGCCGCAGCAGATTCGCCGCATGACGTGGCAAGAACACCGCCAGCGGGCACAGAAGACACACCCACGGCCGGGCCGGACACGGTTGCCCGGCCGGACCGTGGACCCCGGCCAGTTGATCGGCGCACGCAGCGGTGAACACATCGCGCTCGCCGCCCACCAGCTCGGCAAGCGCCGTGGCATCCAGCTTGAGCCGCTTCACCTCGTCAGGAAAATCCTCGGCGAACCGCGCTGCCTGCTCCGCCGAGAGCACCACCGGCGGCAGCGCCTTACGCAGGATGTCGGCCTGGCCGTCCTCGATAATCGACTCCACCGCATCAAGCTGAGCAGGACTGGTCGGAGTGACGTAGTGATCGCCTTCGGTGCGGGCCGTGTGGTTCGGATCGATCGTGGCCCGCCCGGTCCACCCCCGCCTGGCCAGTCGCTCGTGGTACGTCGCACGAATCCGGCCGCGATGGATCACGAACGGCTTTCCCACATCGTCCACCAGGCCCAGCTGCCTCACCAGATCACGATGACGGCCCGTGCCCGACGGGGGGCCGACGACCGGGCTGAACTTCCCGCTCGCCGTGAACCACTTCGGTGTGTACGAGATCCACAGCTGCCCACGGATCTCGGGGTCAGCGAAGTTTCGCAGCGGCGCCGAGTACGCCAGCCACCGCTCCAGCAGCCGCACCGCCCGAGCCGGAAGATTGGAACTCTCACGCGCAGTGCGCCCCTTGATGTAGGTGATCAGCATCGTGGCGTCGCCGGTCCACTCGAGACCGTCCAACCCCAGATCGTCAATGCCGTCCGGCACGACCCCGCAGTACATGCCGAACAAGACGGAGTAGGCGACTTGGACGACCGGGTGCGGAAACAGATCGCTGCGTACCTGACGCACTGCCCGGCGCAGGTCCCACTGCGACGACTTCGTGCCCTGGGTCTGCGCTCGGTACACGGGCCGGTCCGGGAAGGGGCCGTCCCGCAACAGCAGCCAGGCGATGTCCTGCGGACTGTGGTGCGCGCTCGTCGACGGCTCGCTGCCCCGCGCGGCCAGCCCCAGAGCCCGCCGGTGACGGGCCCAACCGTCGTCCACCACCGCCCGGCACGACGTCTCCAGTCGCTCCCACTCTCCATCGGTGTACGCCTTGTACGGGCTGGTGCTTCGATACGCCTGGATCTGGTTCCCCGTAAGGTACGTGCGCACCTCCGGACGCAGGGCTCCGGTGACCGCGTCGAAGCCCTTCAACAGCATGCGGGTCTCGCGCTCACGCGTATACGTGCTGGCCATCCAGTAGCGGACCAGGGTGGCCCGCGTCAGATCCGGGACACGCCCGGTGAACCCGGCCTCGGCCAAAGCGCTCACCATCTGGCGCAGGGCCACCGCGTACGCCTTGGCCGTGTTCTTCGCGCCGATGCCGCCCTCCGGATGCGCGTTGGCCGCGAGCCCTTTCGCAAGGTCGCACGCCAGCCCGGGATTAGGCAGACCGTCCAGAACGGCCGTCCACTCACGACCGTTGGGGAACACGAAGTGCACGGCCAACGGCTCGTCCATCACATACCCGGGCATGCGCCGGCCTCCTCGTCATCGAACTCGGCCGCAGCTTCGGCGGCGGCCTCCGGATGCAGTGCGCCAGTCGTGTCGTTGTAGGCTTCGCGATAGATCCGTGTGACGTCCAGGCGAGCGATGTAAAGCTCGGTCGACAGGACGCTCTGGTGGCCGAGCAAGTCCCGCAGGATCAGCATCGGATCGTTCCGGGTCAGATAGAGAGCCATCGCGGCGTCGTCTCCGGTGTCCGCCGCGAGGGCAGCCGCCCGCTGGTAGTAGCCCGTGACCAGCCACTCCAGGGTCGCCATCGCCATCGAGTGACGCAGGCGGTGCGGAGCCACCGTCGGAAACCGCGGCTCGAACCGCTCGCGGATACGCGCCGACGTCCGACGGAAGACCGTCGCCCAGTCCACGAACGGCCTCCCCGAGGACTGCAGGCCCAGTAGCGGCGACCCGCCATCCGGACCGACCAGGCGCAGCCGCTCGGCCGGCCGCAACTTCCGCCACGACCTCCGCTCCCCGTTGAGGAATGCGCCCTCCCAGTCGGGTTCCTCCACCACCAGCGGCTCACCCAGTTTCGACGGCGGCCGCCACGTGAAGCCCTCTGCCGACGCCGCCCGGTCCAACTCGATGTACTGGTGCACCTCGGCGAGCGCCTCATAGCTGATCCACGATGTACGGGCCTTCTGTCCCTTGGTGATCGCATGGCTCAGTGGAAACAGCACGGGCAGCGTTCGCGGGCGGGACGGAAGAGGCGGCACCTCGTAGATCGTCAGGTGCGTGAACTCCTGCCGCCGCAGGCCACTGGACAGCACCAGACGGGCCATCGCCGCGTTGCGAGCCCCTTCCCGGCCGCGGTAGCGCGGGTCCGGCTCACCATCCGGGCCGAGCCCTGCCAGACCCCGCACGAACACCTCCGCGAAGTCCCTTTCCAGGTACTTGATCGTCGTGTGCGGCCTCGGGGTGCGCAGCTTGGCGAGGTTCCGCTCCACCTCGACCAGCACCCCCTCTGCCATGCGTCGGCCCGTCCGGTAGCCGAACGGCACGGCGGAGGCGATGCCTTCGTCACGGGCCCACGTGTAAAAGCCCGACAGGATGCCCATGTTCAGGTTCCACGTGCTGGGGTCCCAGCGGTCCTTCAGCTCGCCGGCCAGCCGGTACTCGGCGTACATGCCCAGGGCGGCGCGCAGGTCCCGACCGTCACCCAGAGGGCTGACACCCCGGACTTGGAGGAACGTCAGCCAGTCGCGGAGGCAGTTGGCGCTGTTCTGCCAAGTGCGCGTGGCTGGGCACCGTTCAGGGGAAGCTCACGCAGCCAGCGATTGACGAACACCGCCGGCCGGGGCACTCCTGGAGCGTCCTCGAATCTCAGGTCGTCGTCGATGAGCACGGGCATCCGGTCCCGGATGAGTGGCTGTTGACCCACATCCCAGGACTCCCAGCCGGTGGCGGAGAAGCCGATCAGTTGCATGGCGCGGAGCCTAGATATCCGACACGACCTCAGTGCAACAGACTTGGAGGAATCACTCCAAGGTGTACCGCGAGGAAAGCGACACGATGATTAAGCAGCGACTTCGGGGTGCAGCACGGTCAGTACGCCCGCGGCCGCGATCAGCGAGATCATCGCGTTCACCACGCGGGTGGCGATCGCGATCATGCGCCGGGCCGACTGGGCGCCGTACTGCGCGGTGTCCAGCAGCTTGTGGAAGGCGTCGTCCTCGATCGCTGACAACTCCACGGCCGCCGCCCGCTCCAGATACAGCTCGGTCGCCACCCGCTCCACCTTCGGCTCCAGGCGCCCGATGGCGTAGGTCGAGGCCGCCCGCAGCAGCGCGCCGAGCAGCATCACCGCGGCGACCGTGACCAGCGCCGGAACCGCGCCGCGCAGCCGGTCCTCGACCGGGCCGCTCGTCATCAGCCTGCCCAGCACGCTGTTGACGGCCAGCAGGCTCACCGCCTGCGCCACACCCCGCGACAGTTCGGCGACGAGCACGATCCGGGCGGCGCGGCGGTCCGCCGTCCAGGCGAGCCGGAAACTGGACGCGAGCAGGGACGGCAGCCGCGTGACCATCGCGCGGAAGTTCAACTCCAGGAACGCGTCGGAGTGTTGGGACCACCCCATGTCGTAGCGCAGCGGGCCGCCGAAGAGCAGGCGTTCCGATGCGGAGGGTGGCGGCTTGTCGTCGCCGCGCTTCTTCCGCTCGGTCTTCCCTGTCTTCCTCGTCTTCCTCGTCTTCCTCGCCGATTTCCCCACCATGGGCCTCCCCGGGAATGGACGAACGGTGCATTCCCCAGGAACGCGGCGCTCCACCCGTGGTGGCGACGGAGTGTTGGGGCGACCGGCGCACTTCGCACACGCTCGGCGCCCCGTACAGGAGGTTTACGCGCTGATCGGGCGCGACCAGACGGGTGTCGTCCCCGTGACCCGGCACAGGGCCAGATAGAGGGGGATCGGCGGGGTGTACGGCAGGGTGCCGCTCGGCTTGTGGATGAGCCCGGGGGCGCGAGGCGTGTCCGGTACGACCGCGCCGGTGGCGTAGTGGGCGGGTGCGGGCCAGTCCAGAGAGACGTCGGACTCGGAGGGCACCAGCCACCACCAGTGCGCCCCGTCGGCGTAGACGCAGCCCACACGGGGCAGCCGCGGCAGCAGCAGCGGGCCGAACCGGGCGGGCACCGACACCGCGTCGCAGCCCAGTGGGATCGTCATGCCCTCGGGCACGGGGAGACGCCTGAACGCTCCGGATGCCGACTGCGCGCGCTTCAGGCGGACCAGCGTGTCCAGGCTCAGCACCTGAGCCCTGGTTCCTGCCGCCGACGTATCCCGCACGCCTCTCACACCCATTCGGACACCGTTCCCCAGGACGCTTCCGTCCCGGCGCCCCGGCCGTCGGCCGGTGGCTTCTTCGCGCCCCACCCGAGGTCGGACCGCGCCTCGGTGTCCGGGGAGCGTGGCAGAGCCGCCCAGACGAGCAGTCCCGGCCCGGTTGCCTGGGCGCCCCAGGACCTGCACGTGGCCGCGACGAGAAGGAGTCCCCGCCCGTGTTCCTCCTCGGGCTGCCCGGGCGAAGGGTGCGGCTCACCCGGAGCGCGTCCCTCGTCGCGTACGGCTATCCGCAACAGGTTGTCGTCATCGTGCAGCTCGCAGACGACACGCTCGCTCGCGCTGTGCACGATGGCGTTGGTGACCAGCTCGGACACGACGAGGACCGCCGTGTCGCAGGTGTCGTTCGACACCGCCCAGCCGGACAACCGGGCGCGCGTCAGATGCCGGGCCTGAGCCACGGAACCCGGGTGTGCGGCCAGCTCGAAGCGGAACCGGCGCACGGCGGCCGCGCCGGGGCGCGCCCCTGCGGTGGCACGCAGACGGGAGCGGCCTTCGAAGGCGTCTGTTCCTAAGGGCGCGGACGGAGTCACGGGTGCCACTATCGCCCCGCCATGAACACTTGGCAAGAGTCACTCTGAAAGATGCAGAGTGCCATGTGACTCCGAGAAGGGCCGTGGCACACTGCTGACAACAGCATGTCGAGCGGCGCCAGTTGGGATCGTCGAAGGAGACGAGGAGGACCCCGAACGGCGCCCGCCGGTCTGTCGGGACTCAGTGGAGGTGCAAGGACGTGAGCGAACCGCGGTCCGCGCCGACGGTCGGCCAGGTCGTCCTCGGTCGGCGCCTGCTGGACCTGCGGGAAAGCGCGGGTCTCAAGCGTGAGGAAGCCGCGCGCATCCTACGTGTCGCGCCGGCCACGGTCCGCCGGATGGAAATGGCCGAGGTCGCCCTCAAAATCCCGTACCTCCAGCTCCTGCTGAAGTCGTACGGGGTCTCCGACAACGAGGCCGAGGCCTTCGTCCAACTGGCCGAAGAGGCCAACCGGCCCGGCTGGTGGCAGCGCTTTCACGACATCCTGCCGGGCTGGTTCTCGATGTACGTCAGCCTGGAGGGCGCGGCCACCCTCATCCGTTCGTACGAACCCCACTTCATCCCCGGCATTCTGCAGACCGAGGACTACGCCCGTGGCGTCCTGGAGTCGGGCGCCGTCGGCCACGCGAGACCCGAAGACATCGAGCGCCATGTCGCGCTGCGCATACAACGTCAGGATCTGCTCACTCGTGAGGGCGCACCCCGGATCTGGACCGTCATGGACGAGACGGCCCTGCGCCGCCCCGTCGGCGGTCCGGAGGTGATGCGCGCCCAGATCGACAAGCTGCTCCAGGTCACGAAGCTGCCCCATGTGACGCTGCAGGTCGTCCCGTTCTCCACGGGGCCGCACCCCGGCACGTACGGGCCCTTCGTGCTGTTCCGCTTTGCCATGCCGGAGCTCCCGGACATGGTCTACAGCGAGTACCTGACCGGCGCCGTCTATCTGGACGGGCGTTCCGAGGTGGCGACCCACCTTGAGGTCATGGACCGCATGGCGGCTCAGGCCGCCACGGCACACCGCACGAAGGAGATCCTCCAGGATCTCCGCAAGGAGCTGTGAATGGAAAACATCAAACAGCGGATGCGCATTGAGCGGATCTACAACGGCATGCCCGCCCGTGAACTGGGCAGTGAGGGCTGGCACAAGCCCTGGAGCGGCGGCAATGGCGGCAACTGCCTGGAGGCGATGAAGCTCGCGGACGGGCGCATCGCGGTCCGCCAGTCGGCGGACCCGGACGGGCCGGCTCTGATCTACACCCCCGGTGAGATGACCGCGTTCATCCAAGGGGCGAAGGCGGGGGATGCGGACTTCCTTCTCTCCTGAACCGACTTGGTCTTTCTTGAACTTCTTGGGCCTTTTCTGCTTCTTGAACTTCCTTAAAATGGTGCTGAACCAATAAAGCGGTACTGAGACAAGTGCTGAACCAATAAAGCGGTACTGAGACAAGTGCTGAACCAATAAAGCGGTACTGAGACAAGTGCTGAAACAATGAAACGGTGCTGAAACACTAAAACCACGACAGCATGCGGTGCGGCGCGTCAACCAGGTCGAGGAAACGCTCCACCTGTCGGGGCGTCGGGGTCTGTCCGTCGCGGACGGGCAGGCGTACGACGTCGAGTCCGGCCTTGCCGGGTGCGGCGAGCTGCGCCGCGGTCAGGTCCTCGGCGCGCAGGTCGACGACGGCGACGAATCCCAGCCGCGCCAGCGCCCGGTAGCCCGCGGGCGAGGGTGCGCCACCGCGCCACAACGTCCCCCGGGTGTCGACCCGTTGGAAGTGGTGAATGCCCTGCACCGCCTGCGTCTCCCGGGGCGGCGGCGTCTCCTCGCGGACCCAGTACGACAGCGCGAGGACGCCGAGTGCGCCGGTCGCCCACAGGGCGACGTAGCCGATGGCTGCTGTGACGAGGGAACGCAGGGCGATTTTGCGTATGCAGGGTAATCAGTGGCTGTCGGCGAGGCGGTGCCAGGCGTGTCGGAGAGCTGCGTGATCACCGTCCCCTTCATGGGGCGCCGCTTCGCGGGGCACCACGAACCCGGGAAGCACCGGCAGCCCCGCGCGTGCCGCCCCTGCGAGATGGGCGGCTTTGGAACCTGCGAGTCGGGGATCTGCGGCCGCGGGTTGATCCAACGGGACGGCACCGAGGCTGCGCGCCCCGAACGCGCTCCTGCCCCTGACCTCGTCCCCGTCGCGCGCACCGTCTTCATGACGTTCGTCGAGCGTCGTCATCCATCACCCTCCAGGACCGACCGCCAACAGGGGGGACGCGCGGGGCTGGCCCTGTGCCTGACGACGGAACGAAGGATGGGGGCGGATCACCGCGTCGACCGGTTCACGGCCGCGGCGGCAACACACCTCCTGCCTCCAATGATCCCACCGCTGTGGTGTCGCACGTCAGTTGGACGTCGCTTTCCGGCCAGTGAATGACGGCGGCAGCACCCCGCACAACGCCTCCAGCGCAGCCCCGTACGCATGCTCCGACGGCGTCGCGTACCCCACCACCAGCCCGTCCGGCGCGGGCATCGTCGCCGCCGGATGCCGGAACTCCGCGAGTCCGTCCAGCGCGACGCCCTGCCAGGTCGCGGCCTTGACCGCCGACTGCTCGGACCCGGGCGGCAGCCGCAGCACCGCGTGCAGCCCGGCCGCGATCCCGGTGACCTCGATGTGCGGCGCCCGCTCGGCGAGCGCCGCGACGAGCCGGTCCCGCCGTCTCCGGTACCGCTGCCGCATGCGGCGCACGTGGCGGTCGTACGACCCGGAAGCGAGGAAGTCGGCGAGCGTCAGCTGCTCCAGGACGCTCGCCCAAGCCTCCCGTTCCCCCTTGACGGCGAGCACGGCATCGACGTACCGCTCCGGAAGAACCATCCAGCCGAGCCGCAGCGCGGGCGACAGGCTCTTGCTGACCGAGCCGATATGGATGACCCGCTCGGGATCCAGGCCCTGCAGGGCGCCGACGGGTTTGCGGTCGTAGCGGAACTCCCCGTCGTAGTCGTCCTCCAGAATCACGCCGCCACGCGCGCGTGCCCAGTCGATCGCGGCGGCCCGCCGTGCCGGGTGCAGCGGGCCGCCGGTCGGGAACTGGTGTGCGGGCGTGAGCAGCGCGGCCCGCTCCCGGCCCAAGTCGTCCACCTGGGCGCCGTCCTCGTCCAGGGGCAACGGCACGGTCCGTACGGACGCGGCGGCCAGCAGCTCGCGGTGGAAGCCGAGGCCGTACGACTCGACGGCCAGCGGCCCGCGCAGGACCTGGGGGAAGAGCAGCCGCAGGGCATGCGCGAAACCGGAGCAGACCACGATCCGTTCCGGCTCCGTGCGCACGCCACGCGCGCGTGCCAGGTACTCGGCGAGGGCCTGGCGCAGTTCGGGGCGGCCCGCGGGATCGCCGGGCCCGAAGACATCGTTCGGTGCCTGCTGGAGAGCCCGCCGGTACGAGGCGAGCCAGGCGGTGCGCGGGAACGACGACGCGTCCGGCGTGCCCTGCCGCAGATCGTGCCGGGGCCCACGCGTGCGTGGAGGTGCTTTTTTGGGTACGCGTACCGCGGCGCCCAGCGGTTCGGCGCTCCCCCACTGCCTTGAGGCCGTGGGCGGTACCCCCGCGGCGACCCGGGTGCCCGAGCCCTGGCGGGCGGTCAGCCAGCCCTCTGCGACGAGTTCGGCGTACGCGTCGGCGACCGTGTTGCGCGCGACGCCCAGGTCGGCGGCGAGCGAACGGTACGGCGGCAGCCGGGTGCCCGGAGCGAGCCTGCCGCTTCGTACGGCCTCACGCAGCGCGCGGATCAGCGCGCTGCGGCGCCCGCCGGACCCGGACAGCTCCAGATGCAGATCGGCACCGATCCGCTCCGCAGAATTGACCCATGGTTCCGCCATGAAAATGCACCTTACAGCCGGTCTTTTCGCTCCGTAGATTCATGGTCATGACGACGAACACGACGAACACGACGAACACGACGCACACGAACACCGGTACGGACGCGGGAACGGCCGTGGCCGAAAACCCTCGCCTTGACTTCGGGAAGGCTGCCCCAAAGGTCTTCCGCGCCCTCATCGGCTTCGACGCGGCGGCCCGCGAGGGGCTCGACCCGGCCCTCGTCGAACTGATCCAGATCCGCTCCTCGCACCTCAACCACTGCGCGTACTGCCTCCACATGCACACCAATGACGCCCGCAAGGCCGGCGAGAGCGAGGACCGGCTGCACATGGTCGCGGTGTGGCGTGAGGCCCGGCACTTCTTCACGCCGCGGGAGCAGGCGGCCCTCGCCCTGACGGAGGCGGTCACGCGGGTCGCCGACGCGGGTGTGCCCGACGACGTCTACGCGGAGGCCGCCGCCCACTTCGACGACCAGGAACTCGCCCACGTCCTGGCCCTGATCTTCACGATCAACACCTGGAACCGGGTGGCGCTGTCCACGGCGAAGCCGGCGGGCACGGACAGTCGCTGACCTCTATGCCGTCATCGGGACCTCTATGCCGTCATCGGCCGGTCGTACGGGCCGATCGGGGCCGGCAGAGTCGGCGCTCCCGTCAGGGCGTGGTCCACGGCGGCAGCCGCAGCGCGGCCCTCGGCGATGGCCCAGACGATGAGGGACTGGCCACGGGCCGCGTCCCCGGCGACGTACACCTGGGGAACGTTGGTCGCGAAGTCGGCGTCGCGGGCGATCGTGCCGCGCGGGTCGAGGGTGAGGCCGAGCTGGTCGATCAGACCGTCGTGGCGGTCGGGGCCCGAGAAGCCGAGGGCGAGCAGGACGAGGTCGGCCGGCAGGGTACGACCGGATCCGGGGACGGGGCGTCGCCCGGCGTCCACCTCGACCAGGTGCAGCGAGCGCACCCGTCCCGTCGCGTCCCCGGTGAAGCGGAGCGTGGACGCCGCGAAGAGCCGGGCGTCCGCGTCCGCCGCGGGTGCCGTCTCCAGATCGCGGGCCTCCTCGTGCGCGGCCGAGAGCCGGTAGATCTTCGGGTACGTCGGCCACGGCTCGGTGTCCTCGTCGCGCTCCGCCTCCGGCAGCGGATAGATGTCGAGCTGGGTCACGGACGCGGCTCCCTCGCGCACGGCCGTCCCCAGACAGTCGGCCCCGGTGTCACCACCGCCGACGATCACGACATGTTTGCCGGCCGCGGACAATGGCGAGACCTCCAGATCGCCCTCGCACACCCGGTCGGCCAGCGGCAGATACTCCATGGCCTGATGGATGCCGCCCAACTCCCTGCCCGGTACGTCCAGTTCACGCCAGGCCGTGGCGCCCACGGCGATCACGACGGCGTCGTAGCGCGCCCGCAGCTCCGCCGCCGTGATGTCCCGGCCGATCGTCGTCGACGTACGGAACTTCGTGCCCTCCGCCCGCATTTGGTCGAGCCGCCGGTCCAGGTGCCGCTTCTCCATCTTGAACGCGGGAATCCCGTACCGCAGGAGCCCGCCGATCCGGTCGGCCCGCTCGTACACGGCGACGGTGTGCCCGGCCCGGGTCAACTGCTGTGCCGCGGCGAGCCCGCTGGGCCCCGACCCGATCACCGCGACCGTCCGCCCGGAGAGACGGTCCGGCGGGCGTGGTGGCGTGAAACCTTCCTCCCAGGCGCGGTCGGCGATGGCCACCTCGACGTTCTTGATGGTGACCGCGGGCTGGTTGATCGCGAGGACACAGCCCGCCTCGCAGGGCGCGGGGCACAACCGCCCGGTGAACTCGGGGAAGTTGTTCGTCGCGTGCAGCCGGTCGCTCGCCGCCCGCCAGTCCTCGCGCGAGACGAGGTCGTTCCACTCGGGGATCAG
Organism: Streptomyces sp. SD15; assembly: GCF_054462255.1. Classification (NCBI taxonomy): domain Bacteria; kingdom Bacillati; phylum Actinomycetota; class Actinomycetes; order Kitasatosporales; family Streptomycetaceae; genus Streptomyces; species Streptomyces sp. SD15. The sequence goes on from NZ_JBTLMO010000014.1 coordinate 28,432, forward strand.
ATTTCCCAGCGGGCAGGCTTCGTGGCAGAACGGGACTCCGCAGTCCATGCAGCGGTCGGCCTGCTTGCTGATGATGGGCAGCAGGGCCCCGGGGACGTACACCTCGTTCCAGTCCCGCACCCGTTCCTCGACGGGGCGGCGCGGGTACTCCTCGCGCGGCGTGGTCATGAATCCCTTGGGATCGGCCATGGCCGTCTCCCTTTTCGTACGCGTACCGGTACGGGGCCGCGTGACCGTCGGCGACCTGGGCCCACGGCTTTTGGGCGACACTCCTTTCCCGCCACGATACGTCGCCTCCGTGAGCTCCGCCGCTCAGGTGAGGGCGGGCGTGCGGATCACGTGAGGGCCAGCGTGTACGAGACCGCGGCGGCGGCCGACGCGACCGTGCGGATGTGGTTCCACGTCGTCCACTCGCGCACGAACGAACGCCAGTACACGGTGGCTTCCGGGCTGCCCGGGTCCATCTTGAGCAGTGTCTCGTTGCGCGGGACGTTCGCCACGACCGTCACCCCGAACGACCCGAACAGATACAGCGCGCTACCCAGCAGCAGCTCCACCGTCCCCTCGTCCGGCAGCAGCACGAAGGTGACCACGGCGAGCACGGCGCACAGTCCCGCCGACCCGACGAACACGAGCATGAAGGCCGGGCGCAGCGCGGCCACGTTGATCGCGTTCATCGCCGCCACGCCCTGCGCGGGCGGCAGCTCCGCGAGCCCCCGCATCACGAACGTCGAGAAGCCGCAGAACACCCCGGCAACCAGCCCGCAGCCGAGCACACCCAGCACCGTCAGCACGAAATACGGTCCATCGATCATGACAACTCCCGCGTCGATCCCCGGATCCAAAGATCCTGCACGGCCCTCACCGTCACCACAAGTGAAATCCCGTACGACGACAGTGACCATGGCCGAGCTGCGCGGAGGCATACGCGAGCGTCCAGCCATGCACCGGGCCCCCGCCACCGACGCGTGGGGCCTCCGGCGGGGCACGCGAAGGTCTCCGGGCGAGGTGCCGGATCTCCGGGCGGGCATGTGCGCAGACGGGCGGGCGGGTGTGCAGATCTCCGGGCGGGGGAGCGCCGGGGCTCCGGCCCCGTGCGTGCCGGGTCCTCGGCCGCACCCGTGCGCGGCCCGGCGAGGGCCAGTGTCCAGTCATGCTCGTGCTGTGAACTCGTCGCGCCACTCCTGGAGGCTCGCCTCCACCGCGGCCGTGATCCGTCGGCGCGCTTCGTGCCGCGGCACGCCGCTCATCAGCAGCTGGTCGTACGGCGTATCCGTGTGCCGTACGGAGGCACGGACCGCCGAGGTCACCGCGGCCTCGGACAGTGCGCGGCCGGCGGCACTGCGCCCGACGCGGCCGCTGCCGCGCACCGAGGCGTGCGCGGCGATCGCCCGCGCCCGGTCGGCCGGGCAACCGGGAAACAGCCGGCGTATCTCCTGCGCGAACGCGTCCGTGAAGCGCAGATCCTCCGCATCCCGCCGCCGCGCGTCCCGCGCGCGCCGCCGCCCGCGCGCCTCCGTGTCGGCCAGACAGCGCTCCTCGGCCCGGGTGAGCGCCGCCTCCTCGACGAGCACGCCCTGTCGCTCGTACCGGCTCCGCCGCCGGTTGAACCGCACCACCACCGCCGACAGCGCACTGCCCTCCCGAGCCCTGCGCGTCAGTGCGGTGTCGCCCCGCGGCAGGAACACCAGATGCCCGAGATCCGCACAGTCCAGACACCACGGAGATCCCTCCTCCAATACCAGCAGCGCCAGTGGCCCGGTCCGGCACTCGGCACAGTTCCGTTTCTTGAGCGGCTGGATGACGAGAAGCCCGTTGCGGGGCGGTGGAGTTGTGATCGGAGCCATACGCGGTTCATTCCCCGTGGTGGCCGACGGAGGAACCCGGGAAGTCGTGGGCTCCCCGTCGCGCCCGCCCGCTACACCCCAGGCCGCACCGACACCCACGTACGGTGCTGAGTCGGCCCCTCGATCTCGTCGACCACCGCCACCGCCAGATCGGCGTACGACAGGACGTGGGCGCCATCGGGGACCCGCTCACCGCCGAGCCGGTACCGCCCGGTGCGCGGCGCGCCCTGCTCCAGCCCGCCGGCCGGGGTGAGCATCACCCAGTCCACGGCAGCCTCGTCGCCCTCGGCCCGCAGCCGTCGCAGTCCCGCCGTGTGCGCCAGCGCGAACGGCCGTATCTCCGGCGGAAACGCCACGGGGTCGTCCATCACGGGCCGCCCGTCAGGGCCGAGAAGGTCGGCGAACAGCCCCACGGCGACGAGGCGCCGCACCCCCGCGACGTGGAGACCGCCGAGCAGCGCGTCCGCGGCCTTGACGAAGAAGTCCGGACGGTCCGCTGAACGGAGACACGGCGTGCACGGCGGCGACATGCCCGCCCGCGACGGCGCCGACGCAGCCGCGATCGGTCACGTCACCGCGTACGACCGCGACACCCTCCGCCCCGAGATCCGGATACCGCCCGGGCTCCCGCACCACGGCCGTCACCTCGTGCCCACGCCCGCGTGCCTCCGCCGTCACCGCCCGCCCGGCCCGCCCTCCGGCACCGAAGACGACGATCCCCGCCATGCCCAACCCCCTTGCCCGGCAGCGCTTTTCGCCGCCTTGCCTGGACGTTATGGGCCGGGTGCCCGGTTACTTCAACGGTATCGGCGCTAGCCTCGACCGATGACCGACTCCACCGACGACGGCATACGGCTCGCCCCGCTGCACGCGGACATGTTCGACCCCGTCTGCCCCTCCTCCGCGATGCCCTTCCGTGTCGGCGACAAGTGGACCGGCATGGTCGTCCGCTGTCTCGAAGGCGGCCCGCGCCGCTTCACCGAACTCCGTGTCGCCCTCAAGTCCGTCACCCCAAAGGTCCTCAGCGAGACCCTGCGCGCGATGGAACGCGACGGCCTACTGACCCGCACCCAATACGACGAGAACCCGCCCCGCGTCGAATACGCCCTCACCCCTCTCGGTCGCACCTTGATTCCCCTGCTCGACGCCGCCCGAGCCTGGAGCGAGACCCACCTCCCGCACTTGCTCGCCGCCCGCCGCACGCACGGGGGGAACGCGTCCTGACCGGGGGCTGACGCATCATGGGCCCTGTGCGACTCGAAGCGATCACCTGGGAACGGCTCGGCGACCTCCTCGCCGATCGTCTGCTCGACCTGAAACCGGACGACGGCAGCCCCTGGCCACGCATCGCCTTCGACGGAGCCCCGGCAGCGCGCCCCGGCGACCTCGCGCACCGCGTGTCCGAGGCGCTGCGCACACGCGGCCGGTCCTCGCTCGTGATCGGCACAGAGGGCTTCCTGCGCCCCGCGTCGCTCCGGTTCGAGTACGGCCACGAGGACGTCGAGGTGTACTACAACGGTTGGTTCGACACCGGTGCCCTGTGGCGCGAGGTTTTCGGCCCCCTCGAACCCGGGGGCGACGGTCGTGTACTGCCCGACCTCTGGGACCCGGCCGCCGACCGAGCCACCCGCAGCCCCTACGTCCAACTTTCGCCCGGTGGACTGCTGTTGCTCCACGGCCCCCTCCTCCTGCATCACTGGTTCCCGTTCGACCTGAGCGTCCATGTCCTCCTCTCTCCGGGTGCCCTGAGCCGCCGCACTCCGGAGCCCGAGCACTGGACCCTCCCCGCCTTCGCGCGCTACGAGACGGAAGTGGACCCGGGAGCCACGGCCGACGTGCTGGTCCGCGCGGACGACCCCCGTCGCCCCGCGTGGAACGGCTGATCGCACGGGCCGACCCCACAGCACTTTTATATGCATGCGCATGTAGTTAGTCTGGGGTCATGACGCCTTCCTCAGGCCAATCGGTCGCCTTCAGTGACTCTGTGCGCAGGCTCCTCGACGGCAAGAACTTCGCCAACGTCGCCACCCTCGGCCCCGGCGGCGCCCCGCACAACTCGGTGGTGTGGATCAAGCGCGAGGGCGACACCGTGGTCTTCTCGTCGACCGCCGGCCGCCAAAAGGTACGCAACCTCGAACGCGACCCCCGCGTCAGCCTCTCGGTCTTCGATCTCGCCAACCCCTACACCTCGGTCGAGATCCGCGGTGTCGCCGAAATCCTCCCCGACGAGCACAAGCGCCTCCCCTACGAGCTCTCGCACAAGTACCTCGGCATCGACCCTCCCGGTGAGAAGGACGACGAGGTGCGCCTGATCATCCGCGTCGTTCCCCAGAAGATCGTCGGTTTCTCTGTCTGAACCTCGGGGTTGCGCGCCCCGTGGACCTCCGGGTGCGCATCCCTGGCGACGCGGCAAGAATGTAGGGCGCCGGGACTCGCGGTGTGTTCCGCGCCGCGCCGGCCGTCCGGCACCGGGAGGTACTTCATGACCACCGCTAGAGACATCATGCACCGTGGTGCCCAGTGGATTCCCGCCCACGAGACCCTGGACCGCGCCGCCCAGTTGATGCGCGAGCTCAACGTGGGTGCGCTGCCCATCAGCGACGAGAACGAACGGCTCTGCGGCATCCTCACCGACCGCGACATCGTCGTCGGCTGTGTGGCCATGGGCCACGATCCGGCTCGGATCACCGCGGGCGAAATGGCCCAGGGCACCCCGCGCTGGATCGAGGCGGGCGCCGATGTCGGCGAGGTGCTCCAAGAGATGAAGGGGCACCAGATACGCCGACTTCCCGTGATCGAGGACAAGCGGCTGGTCGGCATGATCAGTGAGGCCGACCTGGCCCAGCACCTGACGGACGAACAGCTCGCCGCCTGGGTCGAGAGCGTCTACGCGAGGAGCGCGACGCCCTGACCGCGCTGAATCCCCCGATCACACGGGTCATGAGAACACGCTCTCGTCCGGCCGGCCGCGCCGGGCGAGGTGCGTCTCATGCGTCTCACAGCCAGCCGTTGCGCCTGAATCCCCGGTACAGAACGAGACAGAGGACGGTGATCACGCCTAGGGCCAGGGGGTAGCCGAACCTCCAGTGCAGTTCCGGCATGTGGTCGAAGTTCATGCCGTACATCCCGCAGACCATCGTCGGTACGGCGATGACCGCCGCCCATGCCGTGATCTTCCGCATGTCCTCGTTCTGCGCCACCGTCACCTGCGCGAGGTGCGCCTGCAGGATCGAGTTGAGCAGTTCGTCGAAGGCGGCTATCTGCTCGGTGACCCGCAGCAGATGGTCGGCGACATCCCGGAAGTACGCCTGTATTTCCGGGTCGACCACGCGTATCGGCCGAGTGGCGAGCTCTTGGACCGGGCGGGCGAGCGGGGCCACGGCCCGCTTCAGCTCCAGGAGTTCACGCTTGAGCTGGTAGATCCGGCCGGCGTCGACCCGTGCGCCATCCTCGGCGAACACATCGGCCTCGACCTGGTCGATGTCGGCCTGGACGGAGTCCGTGACGCTCACATAGTCGTCGACCACGTGGTCCGCGATGGCGTGCAGCACCGCGGCCGGCCCCTTGGACAGCTGCTGCGGGTCGGCCTCCAGCTCTTCGCGCAGGGGGCCCAGGGAACCGTGCCGACCGTGGCGCACGGTAATGACGAACTCGGGTCCGACGAACACCATGATCTCGCCGGTGTTGACCACTTCGCTGGTCGCTGTCAGTTCCTTGTGTTCGACGTAGCAAACCGTCTTGAACACCGCGAACAGCGTCTCGCCGTACCGCTCCAACTTCGGGCGTTGATGAGCCTCCACCGCGTCCTCGACTGCCAGGGGGTGCAGGTCGAAGAGCTCGGCGACGCCCGCGAACTCCCGGTCAGTCGGCTCGTGCAGGCCGAGCCAGACGAACCCCTCGTCGCTCTTGCGGATCCGCTCGACCGTGTCGACCAGATCACTGCCGCCGGGCACTCGGGCGCCGTCCTGATATGCCACGCAGTTCACCACCGCCGAGCCCAGCGGGGACCGGGCGGGGTGGCTCAGGTCGACACGGGCGCGCCGCCGTGCCAGCCGTGCCACCTTGCGGAGGCCGTCGACCGCGCCGAGGGCCGTGACCTTCCGCAGATTCCCTGCCATGGACATCTGGATCTCCTTGCGTGGATCTCCCCGCGCCGCACTTTGCGCCTTGACACGACAGTTTGCCAGGCTGAATCGATCGCCGGAAAAGCCTGTGGGAACGGAAGATTCCGTTCCGGCCCATGAGGTGGGGTGAGCGCCCTGCGCCCGGAGGAATCCGCAGCTGCGGACGGGCGGACCTCGTCAAATCGCGCCGGTGTCGACATCGGGAGCGTCGGCCATTCCGGTCAGGCGGGTCAACTGGGATGATCTCGGTATGACACAAATCGACGGATATCTCCTCGCCAACCGGCAGGCCGAGACGGCACAGCGCTTCGACGCCTTCGCCACTGTCTTCGACCCCACGACGTTCCGGCACATCGAGCGCCTCGGCATCGGGTCCGGCTGGCGCTGCTGGGAGGTCGGCGCGGGCGGCACGTCGGTGGTGTCCTGGCTGGCCAAAAAGGTCGGCCCGACCGGGCGGGTCATCGCGACCGACATCGACACCTCGTGGGCGGCCTCGGCGGCCCGCCCGCCGGTCGAGGTCCGTGTGCACGACGTAGGCGCGGAGGAACCACCGTGGGAGGGCTTCGACCTCGTGCACGCACGGCTCGTGCTGGTCCATGTGCCGGACCGGGAACGGGCGTTGCGGTCAATGATCAAGGCGCTGCGGCCCGGCGGCAGACTTCTCCTCGAGGACGCCGACCCCGCTCTGCAGCCCCTGCTCTGCCCCGACGAGTACGGTCCGGAGCAGCAGCTAGCGAACCGGCTGCGCCAAGGCTTCCGCACCCTGCTGGCCGAGCGCGGCGCCGACCTCGCCTACGGCCGCAAACTCCCGCGACTGCTCCGCGAGGCGGGCCTGCGCGAGGTGGAGGCCGAAGGGTACTTCCCCGTCACCTCGCCCGCCTGCGCGGCCCTGGAGTCCGCGACGATCCGTCAGATCCGCGACCGGCTCGTGGCCGCGGGCCTCGCCACCCACCAGGACATCGACCGCCACCTGACCAACGTGGCCTCCGGCACGATGGATCTCGCGACTGCGCCGATGATCTCCGCGTGGGGGCGCAAGTAGGGATCGGCGGCGCACCGGCAGGCGGACAGGAGAAGGAGGGATAGGGGAGAGGGGCCGGCGCGGGCGCCGGGCGCTACCGGCTCGCCCCCTCCGGCCTCCCCCCGGTCCGCTGCACCGCCGCCGCTCCCGCCCTGCACCCGTCCACCGCCGCGACCTCGGGCTCGGCGCCCGCGAGGAGGGCGGCGAGGAACGCTCCGGTGAAGGCGTCACCGGCGCCTGTGGTGTCGCGGGGTGTCGCGGGCGCCGCCGGGACATGGGCCTGCACGGCGCCCGAACGGGCCACGAGGGCTCCGTCACTCCCCTGTTTCGCGACGACCAGCGGGACGTGGCGGCTCAACTTGGCCGCCGCGTCCGCAGGATCGGGCAGGCCCGTGAGCAGGAACGCTTCGTCGCGACTGGGCAGCAGGAGGTCGACGCCCTCGGCGAGCGCGAGGAAGCGGTCCACACCCAGCTCCGCGAGGAACCCCGCCGACGCCGGGTCCAGGCTCACCGGTACGCCACGCGCGCGTGCCGACTCCACCGCCACCGACACCAGCGCCCGGCTCGGCTCGGAGAAGAACAGGTAGCCGGACAGATGCAGCCGCGCGACACCGTCGAGCAGCGTGGGTGACCAGTCGCCGGGTTCGAGGCGCAGGGAGGCCCCGCTGTCCGTGAGGAACGTCCGCTCGGCCGAGGCGCCCTGGTCCACCAGGCAGATCACCGTTCCCGTCGGCGCCTGCGGATCGACGACGAGGAGGGGACGTACGCCGCAAGCCGCCAGCTCGCGTTCATGCCAGGCGGCGGCATCTGCTCCCACCCGGCCGAGCAGCCGCACGTCCGCGCAGCCCCAATGGGCCGCCCAGCACGCGACGTTGGCGCCGGCGCCGCCCGGCAGGGTTCGGATCGCGGCGGCCGTGTCGGTGCCCGTCATGAGCGGCCCGCGGTACCGGGCGACGACGTCCGTGACCACGTCACCGACGACGAGCAGCGCCCCCGTCGGCACGTCCGCACCGGCGCCGGCACCGTCCCGACCGGCTCGGCTCCCGCCTTGGCGCGGGCCGCTGCGATCCGTCTGGCTCCCGCCTTGGCGCGGGCCGCCGCGATCCGTCTCGCTCACGCCCCGGCCCAGGCCGCCGCGATCCGCGCCGCGAGTCGTACGTTGCCGCGTACCGCCGCCAGATTGGCGCTCAGTGACGCGCCGTCGGTGTGCCGCACCAGATAGTCGAGCAGGAACGGTGTCACGGCCTGTCCGGTCACGGCCTCCGCCTCGCACGCGTGCAGCGCGTCGGTGAGCACGCGCGCGTGCAGCGCGGGATCGAGCTGCTCCTCTTCGGGGACGGGGTTCGCGACGATGAGGGCCGACTCCGGGCCGTCCAGCGCGTCCTGCGCGCGCATGACATCCGCCACCTGCCCTGGGGACTCCAGCGTCCAGTCCACCGGATGCCCCGAGTCGGACAGGTAGAAGCCGGGGAAGCGATCGGTGCCGTACCCGGCCACCGCGACGCCCAGCGTCTCCAGGCGCTGCAGCGTCGCCGGTACATCCAGGATCGACTTGACGCCCGCGCACACCACCGTGATCCGGGTACGCGCCAGCAGGCCCAGGTCGGCCGATTCGTCCTGCGTCACCGTCCACTCCCGGTGCACGCCGCCGAGCCCGCCCGTCGCGAACACGCGGACGCCCGCCAGCGCGGCCAGCAGCGCCGTCGCTGACACGGTCGTCGCCCCGCTCGCGCCCGCCGCCACCGCCAGCGGCAAGTCGCGGTGCCCCAGCTTGCGGATCCCGTCCTCGTTGGCGACCCGCTCCAGCTGCTCCTTGTCCAGTCCGACGTGGGGCCGACCGTCCAGTACGGCGATCGTCGCGGGTGCGGCACCCTCCCGCCGTACGACGTCCTCCAGTTCCAGCGCGACCTGCAGATTGCGCGGGCGCGGCAGCCCGTGCGCGATGATCGTCGATTCCAGGGCTACCACCGGCCGGCGCGCGTCGAGCGCCTCCCGTACCTCTTCGGACACCACGATCACGCGCCTGCCTCCTGTCGGTCGCCTTTCCTCATCTCTGGCGGGCGGCGCGCCCGGCCAAACCCTTGCGACCTGCGGCGTACGACACCAGCCTGGGGGCATGACGGACAACTCGCCACGTCTCGACCACGTCGTCCTCTGGGTGCGCGATCCGCTCGCCTCGGCGGACTTCTACGGGAAGACGGTCGGCCTGGAGCCTCTGCAGGTCGCCGAATACGCCGCCGGGAAGGCGTCGTTCCCCTCCGTACGCCTCAATGAAGAGACCATTTTCGACCTCGCGCCCCTCCCCTTGGCGGCGTACATGAACATGGTCCCCGGAGGCTCCGACAGCGCCGGACATCCGGTCAACCACGTATGCCTGTCCCTCCAGGAAGACGATTTCGACGCGCTGCGGGCCCGCCTGGAGGAGCGGTCCGTTCCTCTCTCGGGCTTCTCGTACGACTCCTACGGCGCCCGTGGAATGGCCAAGCGCAGCTTCTACTTCCGCGATCCGGACGGAAACGTCTTCGAGGCACGGCACTACGAGTAGGTCTCGGGCTCCCGGTGACCGTCGCGGTGGGCGCGAGCCTGAAAAGCGAATCGCCGCGGGGCCGGTATCGCGTCCGCGGGCACGGCGCCATGATGGCTCGCCGCCTCCCCTCGCGGTTGTCGTCGTGCCGTCAGTGTCGTCGACGCCGTGCCGTCGGTGCCGTCAGAACAGCGGCTCCGGAAGCACCCCCTCCAGCGCGAGCAGCTTCCGCTTGGTCTCCAGCCCGCCCCCGAACCCTCCGATGCCGCCATCGCTCTCCACGACCCGGTGGCACGGCACGACGACCGGCAGCGGATTCGAGCCCATGGCCACGCCCACGGCCTGCGCCGCGCCCGGCTGGCCGACCCGCCGGGCCAGATCTCCGTAGCCCACGACCGCCCCGTACGGAACGCCGGAAGCCAGTTCGCGCAGCACCTGGCGGTTGAACCCGGAGATCAGCGACCAGTCCAATGGCAGCTCGAAGTCACGCCGCTCGCCCGCGAAGTACGCCGTGATCTGACGTATCGCCTCGGCCAGGAGCGGCGACTCGGGAGCCTCGACGGGCTCGGTGCCCAGACGCGACGCGAGCCGCTCGAGCGCCTTGTCTCGCACCGCGTCCGTCGCGTGGAACACCACGCACACCAGACCGTCGTGCGTCGCCGCCAGCAGCAGCGGACCGATGTCCGTGCCCACGACGGTCCACCCGATCCAGTGCTCGTCCTGCCCATGGCTGTTCATGCGACCCACCGTACGGCGCGCCACTGACAACACCCGTGGCCCGGACACCGCCCCGCGTCCGCACCACGGGGGGAGAGAAGCCCACGAGAGGGCCGTTCAGCTCTGCTGCAGGGCACTGCGGAGCACGTCGGGCTTGTTCGTGATGACACCGTCCACGCCGTAGCCCGCCAGGCGTCGAGCGGTGTCCGCGTCGTCTACGGTCCAGGTGAAGATCTCCATGGGCCTGCCATGCGGTCCGTCGAGCGCGTGGACCGCGGAGACATAGCCGGATGAGACGGAGGTGTAGTCCGGGTTGATCAGGTCGGCGAACCGCGCGTACTCGTGCAACCGCTCGACCGACGGCGTGCCCAAAAAGGCCGTCGTGATGTCGGGACGCAGATCGTGCACCGTCCGCACGCTCTGGGCGCTGAAGCTCTGGACGATCAGTCGGTTCCCGACGTGGTCCGGATCGAGCCAGCCCTCGTTGCCGAGGAGCTTGAGGGTCTGCTGCTCGATGCCCGGATAGAGCTCGGGGTTCTTGATCTCCAGGACGAGCTTCTGGTGGTTGTGCGAGACGCGGTTCATGTACTGCTTCAGCGTCGGCACGCGCGTGCCCGCGTAGCAGGGGCTGAACCAGCCCCCCGCGTCCAGTCGCGCGATCTCCGCGGCGGTGAAGTCCTTGACCTTCCAGGGGGCCCGGTCGGGATACACCTCCTCGACGTCGGTCGTACGCGCCAGCGTGTCGTCGTGGAGGACGACGAGTTCGCCGTCCTTGGTGCGCTGCACGTCGTTCTCGACCCAGTCGAATCCCATCGCGGCCGCCTTGTCGATGGCGGCCAGGGTGTTCTCGGGCGCGTCGGCGGAAGCACCGCGGTGGGAGACGATCATCGGGCGGTTCCCCTGGGAGCCGACCTGGGCGTAGAGGTCGGGCGCTGTGGCGTGGGGGTCGGGCACCATCAGGACGGCACTCCCGAGAAGCGCGGCGGTCGTGGCGGCAACGCGCGCGTGCATGCGTACTCCTCGCGTCGAGCGATCACGGACAGCTCAAGAGTGGCAGCAGAGGGTCAACGGAGGAGGGGTGCGGGATGGACACGGATTGAATGGAGTTGTCCAAGTCCGCTCACTGGCGCCGCACAAGTGGGGCGGGATCGTGATTCTTTGCCGGAAAATCGTTCGACCATTCCGGTGGGGGTCATACTCTCTGCACTCAACCCTGGCCATTACTACGGTCCTCAGGGTGGGGCATTTCCGGGAATTTCGGGTGTAATACGGCGGGAAGGGCAGCCGCGCATGCAGGGCACGGTCGACGGCTTCAGTTACGGACTCGTCACACCGCTGGTGGCGTACCTCATGGCCTGTCTGGGCGGAGCGCTGGGGCTGCGTTGCACCACCAGATCGATGCTCGTCGCCCACTCATGGCGCGCCGGCTGGCTCGCGCTCGGCTCGGTGGCGATCGCCTCGGGCATATGGACCATGCACTTCATCGCCATGATGGGGTTCGCGGTCGAGGAGACCCCGATCCGCTACGACAAACCGACGACGTTCGCGAGCCTGGGTGTGGCCATCGTGATGGTCGGCATCGGGATCTTCATCGTCGGCTACCGGGGTGCCACCGGAACGGCGCTCTTCACCGGGGGCACCATCACCGGTCTGGGAGTCGCCTCCATGCACTACCTGGGCATGGCCGGCATGCGCCTCAACGGGAAACTCGAGTACAACACGCTCACCGTCTCCGCCTCGGTGGTCATAGCCGTCGTCGCCGCCATCGCGGCCCTGTGGGCCGCCGGACAGGTCCGGGGATTCCTCTGGAGTGTGGGCGCCTCTCTCGTCATGGGGCTGGCCGTCAGCGGTATGCACTACGTGGGCATGGCCGCCCTCAGCGTCCATCTCCACGGCACGTCCAACAACCCCGGAGGCGACTCGGCCGCCGCGCTGCTCGCGCCCATGATGATCGGCCCCTTGGTCTTCCTGTGCCTCGCTGGTGTCGTCGTGATGTTCGACCCGCTGATGGTCATGGGCAAGCCCGACTGGACCCCCAAGGATCGTAAGCCCGGCATCCCGGCCCACCCCGCCGCCCCGCACCCCGGCCGCCGCCCCTCGCCCCGCCCCGGCCAGGACCGGCCCGGCCCCGGACGAGACCGTGGACGCCGGAGCTCCCGCACCCCGCAGAGCTGGTGATCCGACCCCGTTGTCAGTGCGGGGTCGTACGGTGGAACCCATGCGGCCCGTATCAGAGATCGAACGTTCGGTGGCGCCCTTCGAGGTCGTCAGCCCCTACCAGCCGAGCGGTGACCAGCCGGCGGCCATCGCCGAGCTGGACAAGCGCATCAGCGCAGGTGAGAAGGATGTCGTGCTGCTGGGTGCGACCGGCACCGGCAAGTCCGCGACCACCGCGTGGATGATCGAGAAGCTCCAGCGCCCCACGCTCGTCATGGCGCCGAACAAGACGCTGGCCGCCCAGCTGGCCAACGAATTCCGCGAGCTGCTGCCGAACAACGCGGTCGAATACTTCGTCTCGTACTACGACTACTACCAGCCCGAGGCGTACGTCCCGCAGTCGGACACCTACATCGAGAAGGACTCCTCGATCAACGAGGAGGTCGAGCGCCTGCGCCACTCCGCGACCAACTCGCTGCTCACCCGCCGCGATGTCATCGTGGTCGCCTCGGTGTCCTGCATCTACGGCCTAGGTACTCCGCAGGAGTACGTGGACCGGATGGTCAAGCTCAAGGTCGGCGACGAGATCGACCGCGACGACCTGCTGCGCCGCTTCGTCGACATCCAGTACACGCGCAATGACGTGGCCTTCGCCCGAGGCACCTTCCGGGTCCGCGGAGACACCATCGAGATCTTCCCGGTCTACGAAGAGCTGGCCGTCCGCATCGAGATGTTCGGCGACGAGATCGAGGCCCTCTCCACGCTCCACCCCCTCACCGGAGAGGTCATCAGCGACGACACCTCGCTGCACGTCTTCCCGGCGTCCCACTACGTAGCGGGCCCCGAGCGCATGGAGCGCGCCGTCAACGACATCGAGAAGGAGCTGGGGGAGCGCCTCGCCGAGCTCGAGAAGCAGGGCAAGCTCCTGGAGGCCCAGCGCCTGCGGATGCGGACGACCTACGACATCGAGATGCTCCGCCAGATCGGCTCCTGCTCCGGCGTGGAGAACTACTCGATGCACTTCGACGGCCGCGAACCCGGCTCCCCGCCGAACACACTCCTGGACTACTTCCCGGAAGACTTCCTGCTCGTCATCGACGAATCACACAACACCGTGCCGCAGATCGGTGCCATGTACGAGGGCGACGCCTCCCGTAAGCGCACCCTCGTCGACCACGGCTTCCGACTGCCGTCCGCACTGGACAACCGCCCCCTGAAGTGGGAGGAGTTCCAAAAGCGCATCGGCCAGACCGTCTATCTGTCGGCGACCCCCGGCAAGTACGAGCTCTCCCGCGCCGACGGCTATGTGGAGCAGATCATCCGCCCCACAGGTCTGATCGACCCCGAGGTCGTCGTCAAACCCACCGAGGGTCAGATCGACGACCTGGTGCACGAGATCCGGAGCCGCACCGAGAAGGATGAGCGCGTCCTGGTGACCACGCTCACCAAGAAGATGGCCGAGGATCTCACCGACTACTTCCTGGAGCTCGGCATCCAGGTGCGCTATCTGCACAGCGACGTCGACACCCTGCGCCGCGTCGAACTGCTGCGCGAGCTGCGTGCGGGCGAGTTCGACGTCCTCGTCGGCATCAACCTGCTGCGTGAGGGCCTCGACCTGCCCGAGGTCTCCCTGGTGTCGATCCTCGACGCCGACAAGGAGGGCTTCCTGCGCTCGGGCACCTCGCTGATCCAGACCATCGGCCGCGCGGCGCGCAATGTGTCCGGCCAGGTCCACATGTACGCCGACAGGATCACCCCGGCGATGGAGAAGGCCATCGAGGAGACCAACCGCCGCCGGGAGAAGCAGGTCGCGTACAACAAGGAGAGGGGCATCGACCCACAGCCCCTCCGAAAGAAGATCAACGACATCGTGGCGCAGATCGCCCGCGAGGACGTCGACACGGAGCAGCTGCTCGGCTCGGGCTACCGCAAGACGAAGGACGGCAAGGGAGCCAAGGCCCCCGTGCCCTCGCTCGGTGGCAAGGCGGCCAAGTCCGCCAAGGGCAAGGCCAAGGAGACGGTGCCGACCGACCGCCCCGCGGCCGAGCTCGCCCAGCAGATCGAGGAGCTGACCGAGCGGATGCGCGCCGCCGCGGCCGACCTTCAGTTCGAGATCGCGGCCCGACTGCGCGACGAGGTCTCCGAGATGAAGAAGGAGTTGCGGCAGATGAAGGAGGCGGGGCTGGCCTGACGTCCCCGCTGCCGATGCCGGACCTGGGCATATGCGCACTGTGTTGCAACACCGACACAAAATGCGCCCCAGGGTTCGGCGCCGTCGATGCCGCTGCGTAGGGTTCTGGTCATCCGCGGTGTCCGCGGAAACAGGGGACAGCTCGAGAGGGGAACAGCGCGTGGTGGACGTATCCAAGGGCAGTACGCCCAGTGGTCCCGGTATCAATCTGACCAAGGGCCAGGCCATCAGCCTGCAGAAGAAGGACGGGGGCACCCTCACCGCGGTGCGCATGGGTCTCGGCTGGCAGGCGGCTCCCCGGCGCGGTCTGTTCGGCTCGCGCACCCGGGAGGTCGACCTCGACGCCTCCGCCGTGCTGTTCGCCGACAAGCAGCCCGTCGACGTCGTGTTCTTCCGCCACCTCGTCAGCGACGACGGCTCCGTGCGGCACACCGGTGACAATCTGGTCGGCGGCGTCGGCCAGGGAGGCGACGACGAGGCGATCCTCGTCGACCTGCAGCGCATCCCGGTCCACATCGACCAGATCGTCTTCACCGTGAACTCCTTCACGGGCCAGACCTTCCAAGAGGTGCAGAACGCGTTCTGCCGTCTGGTCGACGAGACCAACGGCCAGGAGCTCGCCCGCTACACGCTGGCGGGCGGCGGACAGTACACGGCCCAGATCATGGCGAAGGTGCACCGTGCGGGCACGGGCTGGCAGATGACGGCCCTCGGCACGCCGGCCAACGGCCGTACCTTCCAGGACCTGATGCCCGCGATCCTGCCGCACCTGTAGGCGGCCGGGCGCGGCCCACGAAGTGATACAGGGGGACAAGGCGATGACGGCCGAGCTGGTCCGCGGGCAGAACCACCCGCTCTCCCAGGTCCGTCTTGAAGTCCGCGTATCGGCCGGCAGGCCGATCGTGGCCGGGGTCACGCTCAGCGACGAGCAGGGCCGGGTCCGGGGTGTCGAATGGGTGGCCCACCCGGGCGCGCCCACACTGCCCGGACTCGAGGTCCCCCAGCAGGCGGCGGCCGACCACCGCCTCGCGTTCGACCTGGACGCCCTGCCGGTGGCCGTACACCGGGTCAATGTGCTGCTCGCGCTGCCGACCGGCGATGGGGGTACGTCAGGTCGAGCGTCGAGCGAAGCCGAGAGCGCGGGAGGCCCGATCCGGTTCGGTGCCCTCGCCGCGCCCTACGTCGCGGTCACCGGCCTCGACGGCGCCGAGGTCGCGAGCTACACCATCACCGGCCTGGACGCCGAGTCGGCCGTCGTCGCTCTGGAGCTCTACCGCAGGCAGGGCGCCTGGAAGGTGCGCGCGGTCGGCCAGGGGTACGCGGGCGGCCTCGCCGAACTCCTGACCGACCAGGGCCTGCCGGAGGCCCAGCAGCTCGCGGGCAGCATCAATGAAGCCGTCGCCGAGGGCCTGGCCCGCTCGGTGTCGGCACCTCCACCGCGTACGTCGGACGCCGACCGCTCACGGCAGGCGGCCACCTCGGCCTCGGGACTGGATCAGCCGTACGCCGGACCGCAGGGCGCCTCCGGGACCGTACCGCCGCAGCAGTCTCCGTACGACGCGCCCGCTTCGCAAGGAGTGGCGCTGCCGCAGACGAGCTACCAGGGCAGCGGCCCCGCGCAGACCGACCCCTCAGCCATCTCCGGTCCGTCCGCGGCTGTCGGCGGCCCGGTCGACTACAGTCACCCCGGCCGGCGGACCGCCGCGCCTCCCACACCCTCGCCGACCGCGTCACCGGCACCGCCCGGGCAGCCCGCGCGGCCCGTGGCGGGCGACGCGACGGGCTGGTCCATGGAGGAGCGGCTCCACAACCAGGTGTGGGGCATGTTCGAGGACCTGGCGCGCACCACGGCCGCGTATCGCAGCGCCGTCGACTTCGCCGATTCGCGCATGGAGCAGGAGCTCGACGAGGTCCTGTCCGACCCGCGCAGCCGGATCGGCGGACAGGGTGACGCCGCGCGCGAGGCGGCTCAGGCCAAGCACGCCGGTCTGGTCGACCAGGCCCGCGCGGCGCTCGACCGGGACCTCGCCCAGCTCACTGCCGAGGCTCAGGTGGTCGAGCCCGCACTGCCCGCGGCCTACGCGCGTTGGGACAACCCCGTCTGGCAGGGCTACCGGGTGCCCATGGAGATCCCCATGGCCCTACGTCTCGGCGACCTCCATCTGCCTGAGAGCGAGGGCCTGCGCATCCCGATGCTGGTCCGGCTGCCGCTCGAGCGCGGCCTGTGGATCGACAGCGGACGGGCCACCCTCGACGACTCGCTCGCCGACTCCGACGAGCTGCGCCGACTGGCCATGGACACGGCGGTGGCGCACGCCGCGAGGCTGCTCGCCGTCCATCCCGCACGCGAGTTCGCGGTGCACGTCATCGACCCGGCCGGTTCAGGAGCCTCGTCCCTCGCGCCGCTGGTCCGGTCCGGAGTGCTCGACGGCCCGCCCGCGGTCGGCGCCGGCGGCGTGGCCGACGTCCTGGCGCGGCTCACCCAGCGCGTCGACCTGGTGCAGATGGCGGTGCGCGGCGGAGCGGCCGACGCACTGCCGCAGGACCTCGACACAGCCGAGCAACTGCTGATCGTCAACGATTTCCCGCACGGCTTCGACGACCGTGCCGTGACCCAGCTGCGCTATCTCGCGGACGAGGGCCCGGCCGTCGGCGTCCATCTGATGATGGTGGCCGACAGGGAGGACGCCGCCGCCTACGGGCCGCTGCTGGACCCTCTCTGGCGTTCGCTGCTGCGACTCACCCCAGTGCCCGACGATCACCTCGCCGACCCGTGGGTCGGGCACGCCTGGACGTACGAGCCCGCGCTCGTCCCGGCGGGCAGCCAGGTGCTCCAGCAGGTGCTCTCCCAGGTGGCGGCGGCCCGCCACCCGCGGAATCGCTGACCTGCGGAGGGTTGTACCAAGCATCAGTAAACGATCTGACCTGCGCTTTTGGTCTTTCTTTTACTAATCTCTTTACCTTTCCTTGGTGATTCAGGTACTGTCTTCCGTACGGAGGGGAGTACTCCCTACCTGCTGCGGCGTACCCGTCAATACGGATCTGGCCAGATCCCGGGGCGCCGGCCCGTGGGCACTGGGCGCATCACGCGTCACAGCCGTCCAGGGTGGAAGAGACCTCCGGTAGCGACGACGCTGAAATTTGCCGTTACGAACTGCCGGAGGCGCAGTGGATGTTTCTTTGACCCTTTGGGTCCTGACGATCTTGGGCCTCGCCGCCCTCATCGCCATCGACTTCTTCATCGGCCGCAAGCCGCACGACGTATCGATCAAGGAAGCCGGAATCTGGACGATCGTCTGGATCGTCCTGGCCGGACTGTTCGGACTGGGACTGCTCGTCTTCTCCGGTGGCCAGCCCGCCGGCGAGTTCTTCGCGGGCTTCATCACCGAGAAGTCGCTGAGCGTCGACAACCTCTTCGTCTTCGTCCTGATCATGGCGAAGTTCGCGGTGCCCTCGCAGTACCAGCAGCGGGTGCTGCTCGTCGGCGTGCTCATAGCGCTCGTGCTGCGCGCGATCTTCATCGCCGCGGGCGCCGCGATCATCGCGAGTTTCGCGTGGGTCTTCTACATCTTCGGTGCGTTCCTCATCTACACCGCCTGGAAGCTGATCCAGGAGGCCCGGGCCGACAAGGACGACGAGGAGTACGAGGAGAACCGTCTGCTGAAGGCCGCCGAGCAGCGCTTCGGCGTGGCCGACCGCTACCACGGCACCAAGCTGTGGATCGAGCAGAACGGCAAGCGCGTCATGACGCCGATGCTGGTCGTGATGCTCGCCATCGGCACCACCGACGTGCTCTTCGCGCTCGACTCCATACCCGCGATTTTCGGCCTGACCCAGGACCCGTACATCGTCTTCACGGCCAACGCGTTCGCGCTGATGGGTCTGCGCCAGCTGTACTTCCTGATCGGCGGCCTGCTCAGGAAGCTGGTCCACCTCAGCTACGGCCTGTCCGTCATCCTCGGCTTCATCGGCGTCAAGCTGGTGCTGCACGCGCTGCACGAATCCGGCGTCCACGTCCCCGAGATCTCCATCCCGGTCTCACTCGGCGTGATCTGCGCGGTCCTCGTCATCACCACGATCACCAGCCTCATCGCCACCAAGAAGCAGGCGGCGGAAGAGGTCCTGGAGACCGACGGGACGCAGAAGGACAGCATCGACGTCTGACCCTCGTAGGAGCGGGAAGACGCGGACGCGATCGCCCCCAGGGAGCGGTGCACGGCGAAATTGCCGGGCACCGCTTCCGGCGCTCGCTCGGGCGCTGAGCGCTTCCGTTCTGAGGGCACCCCGGCCTGCTGTCTCGTGGTGATCGAGTTCGGGCTGCCATCGGAATGCGGGGCCCGTCCATGCCTGCGACGATCGCTGCATGATCGTTCGGCTCCGGTCACCCGTGACGCAATGGACGACTGTCCTGCCCGTGGCCGCGGTGGTCCTGCTGGCCTTCACCTGGGGCCGTGACCTGCCTGGCGTGGTCGTCGTGCTGGTGACGTTCGTCCTGGCCGGGGCGGTGCTGGCCGCCGTCCACCACGCCGAGGTGATCGCGCACCGGGTCGGCGAACCCTTCGGTTCCCTTGTCCTCGCCGTCGCCGTCACGATCATCGAAGTGGCCCTCATCGTCACCCTGATGGCGGACGGCGGCGACAAGAGCTCGACCCTGGCCCGCGACACGGTGTTCGCCGCCGTGATGATCACCTGCAACGGCATCGTGGGACTGTGCCTGCTCGTCGCCTCGCTGCGGCACGGGCTCGCCGTCTTCAACGCGGAGGGCACCGGCGCCGCCCTGGCGACCGTCGCGACGCTGGCCACGCTCAGCCTGGTCTTCCCGACCTTCACCACCAGCAAGCCGGGCCCGGAGTTCTCCACCGCCCAGCTCACCTTCGCCGCGCTCGCCTCACTCGTCCTGTACGGCCTCTTCGTGACGACCCAGACCGTCCGCCACCGCGACTACTTCCTGCCCATCACCCGCCAGGGCGAAGTGATCGATACGGAGGACCACGCGGGCGCCCCGTCCGCCCGTTCCGCCGGAATCAGCCTGGGGCTGCTCGCCCTGGCCCTCGTCGGCGTGGTCGGCCTCGCCAAGGGCGTGTCGCCCACCATCGAGTCCGGCGTCGAGGCGGCCGGCATGCCGCACTCCGTGGTCGGCGTGATCATCGCACTGCTCGTGCTGCTCCCCGAGACCATAGCCGCCCTCCGTGCGGCCCGCCGCGACCGGGTGCAGACCAGCCTGAACCTCGCCCTCGGCTCGGCGATGGCCAGCATCGGCCTTACGATCCCCGCGGTCGCGCTGGCGTCCATCTGGCTCTCCGGACCGCTCGTGCTCGGCCTCGGCGCCACCCACATGGTGCTGCTCGCGCTGACCGTCGTGGTGAGCTCCCTGACGGTGGTTCCCGGGCGCGCGACCCCCCTCCAAGGAGGCGTCCATCTGGTGGTGTTCGCGGCGTATCTGGAGCTCGCGGTCAATCCCTAGCCGGCCCGACGGTCACTCAGTGGCCGGTGCGACCGCCAGACGGGGCACCGGCCGGGTCTCCGGCAGCAGCGCGAAGCACCCCAGACTGAGCAGCGCGACACCCGTCAGATACGCGGCCACACCCCAGGGAACCCGCTCTCCGTCGGCCAGCGCCGTCGCCACGAGAGGCGTGAGCGCACCCCCGAGCACGCCGCCCAGGTTGTAGCCCACGGCCGCGCCCGTGCAGCGCACCCGAGGCTCGTACAACTCCGGCAGATACGCGGCGATCACGGCGAACATCGTGATGAACGCGAGCAGCGCCACAAGGAAGCCGAGGAACATCAGCAGAGGTTCGCCGGTCGACAGCAGCGCGACCATGGGGAACATCCACAGCGCCGCGCCGATACAGCCCGCCAGGCACAGCGGACGCCGCCCGTAGCGGTCGCCGAGCAGGGCCACCAGCGGCGTCAGGGAGCCCTTCACCACCACGGCGGCCATGATGCAGGCCAGCATCACGGTACGGCTCACACCGAGCCGTTCGACGCCGTAAGCCAGCGCCCAGGTCGTCACCGCGTAGAACACCGCGTAGCCGACCGCGAGTCCACCGGCCGTCAGCAGGACGAGCCGCCAGTGGTCGCGCACCACCTCGACGAGCGGCACACGCGCACGGTCCCGCATCTCCAGAAATCGCGGACTCTCGGCGAGCGAGCTGCGCAGCCACAGCCCCGCCGCCGCGAGCACCCCCGCGGCCCAGAACGGCACCCGCCATCCCCACGACGCGAACTGGGCGTCGGACAGCGTCGCCGACAACACCAGCATCACCCCGTTGGCCAGCACGAACCCCAGCGATGGACCGATCTGCGGGAAGCTCGACCACAGCCCGCGCCGCTCGGCGGGCGCGTGCTCGGCGGTCAGCAGCACCGCCCCGCCCCACTCCCCGCCGAGCCCCAGCCCCTGCAGAAAGCGCAGCAGGAGAAGGAGCACGGGAGCGGCCGCACCGATCGACTCGTACGTCGGTACGCAGCCGACCGCGACGGTCGCCGCACCGGTCAGCAACAGCGAGGCGACGAGCACCGGTCGCCGCCCGCGCCGGTCCCCGATGTGCCCGAACAGCACCGAACCGAGAGGGCGTGCGACAAACCCGACGCCGAAGGTCGCGAAGGCCGCCAGCGTCCCCGCCAGCGGCGAGAACGTCGGGAAGAACAGCGGCCCGAGGACCAGCGCGGCCGCGGTCCCGTAGACGAAGAAGTCGTAGAACTCGATGGCCGTCCCGGCGAGCGAGGCGGCCGCGAGCCGGAGCATGGAGGGCGCCCTTACGGTGCGTACGTCGTGCATGCCGCGTCAACTACCCACGGTGACTGTGGGTTACGGGGGCGCGTGGGGGGCTCGGTCTTCTTTCGGTACGCGACCGCCGCGCGCCCGCGTCAGTACGTGACCGTGATGCGCCGGGCGGGGCCGTCCACGCGGATCGTGCCCCCGTAAGGGATGACGAGTTGCGGATCGGTGTGACCGAAGTCCACGTCGAGAACAACCATCATGTCCTGGGCATACATGTCGACGGCCCGGAGTACCGCCTCGTGCTGCTCCCGCACATAACGGGCCTTCGCTTCGGCGCCGTTGGGCCGCTCGAACGACCACGCCTTCGGGCGGCCCATCAGGAGGGCCGGGAAGCGCCGCAGCAGGCCGCGCTCACCCATGCTCCGAAGGATCCAGAAGACCTCGTCGGCCTTCGGCATGTCCTCCGAGGTCTCCAGGAACAGCACATGACCGTCGTACACGGAAGGGTCGGGCGCGATCTCGCGGTCGGCCATCAGCAGCCACGACAGGATCTCGATATTGCCACCCCAGGAGCGGGCCTCGATCACGCGGTCCGGGCGGTGCCAGGTCCATCCTCCACCGGGTTCAGTGGCGGGCTCGCGGTCGAAGGTCGCCGGGTCCTCCCAGGGGCTGTTGACGTCGGTGAAGCGGTCGGCGGGGCGCAGTTCGTACGGACCGGAGGTGAACAGCGCGGCCCGCAGCGACTCCGCGGTCAGCGGGTCCATGGCACCGGGGCGGCCGAACTCGCACATCACGGAGCCGCCGTGGTAGCCGACGACTCCGGCGTTCCACAGGTAGGCGAGTAGGTTCGTGTTGTCGCTGACCCCGAAGAACGGCTTCGGGTTGTCGCGGATCAACTCCCGGTCCAGCAGCGGCAGCACGGTGATCTGGTCGTCGCCGCCGATCGACGAGATGACCGCCTTGATCGTCGGGTCGGCGAACGCCGCGTGGATGTCGTCGGCGCGTTCGCGCGGCGTCGCGCCCATCTTGCGGGTCGTCGGGTACTCGACCGGTTCGAGGCCGTACTCCGTGCGCAGCCGTTCCAGGCCCAGTTGGTACGGGAGCGGGAACAGCCCCGGCAGCCCCGAGGACGGTGAGATCACCGCCATCCGGTCGCCCGGCGAAGGCTTGGGAGGATACGAGGGTGTCGTCATGGCGGGAGGGTACGGGCCGTCAGCGCCCGCCGCACCGTGATAAACCGGGGTCTGAGCAGCGGTCCGAAAGGACCGGCAGAGGACCGGTCCTGAAAGGGCCGGCCGACCTGGAAGGACCGGAGGAACCGTGCCCCGCACCCTCGCCAACGCCCCGATCATGATTCTCAACGGGCCGAACCTGAACCTTCTCGGACAACGGCAGCCGGAGATCTACGGTTCCGACACGCTCGCCGACGTCGAGGCCCTGTGTGCCAAGGCGGCGGCCGCGCACGGTGGCACGGTGGACTTCCGCCAGTCCAACCACGAGGGCGAGCTGGTGGACTGGATCCACGAGGCGCGCCTGAACCACGCCGGGATCGTGATCAACCCGGCCGCCTACTCGCACACCTCCGTCGCCATCCTGGACGCGCTCAACACCTGTGACGGGCTGCCGGTGTTGGAAGTCCACATCTCCAACATTCACCAGCGCGAGGAGTTCCGGCACCACTCGTACGTCTCGCTGCGGGCCGACGGAGTCATCGCGGGGTGCGGAGTGCAGGGGTACGCGTTCGCGGTGGAGCGGGTCGCCGCGCTGGCGGGGACGGGGCAGGCGGAGGCGTAAGCGGACTTGCGGAGTCCGATTGTCGATGGCGGGTGTCACGCGGGTCCGCACGGCACCGGACCCCGCGGGTTCGACCCCGACGACCACGACCTCGCCGACCGCTTCGTGGGCGTCACCGAAGCACCCGGTGGCTGCGTCCTGATACAGCCCACGTTCTACCGACTCGGCATGCCGGGAGTGCTCGGCGCCCGGCGCCACGCCTACGGGCACCTTCGGCGAGTTCTCGCGTGACGGCCGCAGCGATCGTGTCGACCGCGCCGCCGATCGACACGAGCCCGGTGTCCTTCTGGAGGGACACCAAGTCGTTGAGCAGGGGAGGCACTTGCGGCGCACGGCCTGGGGGAGAACGACGTACCGCAGGGCCTGCCGATTGGTGAGGCCGAGCGGGCGGGCCGCGGCGCGCTGCGAGGGGTGGATGGACTCGATGCCCGCGCGGCCTGTCGCAGGCCGGCGAGCATCCTGCCGGGGCCGCCGGTCGAGGGCGGGGATCGATAGGCCGACGGCCCGTTCCGCAACAGGAGCCGTCGTCCTGTGCGGGGCTGCCTCCAGTGGACTGCGGCACCGCGCGCGCCGGGAGCGCACGCGTGCCACCGGCGCGCGCGCTCGATTCACACGGGGCGCGCGTTCATGGACTTCACGCCCCCTGGTGCGTAGTCACGAGCCCCGTGGTCACCAAGCCGGTGTTCACCAGCCCCGTGCGTGCCACTCCGGCAGATGCGGGCGCTCCGCGCCCAGCGTCGTGTCGTCGCCGTGCCCGGGGTAGACCCAGGTCTCGTCCGGCAGCATCTCGAAGATCTTCGTCTCGACATCGTGGATGAGACTGGCGAACGCCTTCGGGTCCTTGCGCGTGTTGCCCACACCGCCCGGGAAAAGGCAGTCCCCTGTGAACACATGGGGGTGTCCGTGCGGGTCGTCGTAGACGAGCGCGATCGAGCCCGGCGTGTGCCCCACGAGATGGCGCGCGGTGAGCTCCACGCGCCCCACCCGGATCGTGTCGCCGTCGCCCACGAGGACGTCGGTCGCCACCGGGATGCCCTCGGCGTCGTCCCGGCCCGCGTAGGTGCGGGCGCCCGTGGCCGCCACGACCTCCGCGAGTGCCTGCCAGTGGTCACCGTGCTGATGGGTGGTGACGACGGACGCGATGCCGTCGTCGCCGATCAGTGTGAGCAGCGTGCCGGCGTCGTTGGCCGCGTCGATCAGCAGTTGCTCGTCGGTGGCCCGGCAGCGCAGCAGATAGGCGTTGTTGTCCATCGGCCCGACCGCGACCTTGGAGATCATCACGTCCTGCAACTCGTGCACGTCCGCAGGTCCGCCGACCTTCACTGCTCCGCTGTACGTCATGACGGCCAGCCTATAGCGGGGGGAGCTCTGGGAGCGGCCCGCCGTCGGTGCTCAGCCCGGAGCCGTCGCGGCGGCCGGAGAGCCAGCCGAGCAGATCGGCCTGCCGGCCGGTGACGATGACCGGTTCGCCCTCGCGACGGCCGGAGGGGATCCGGCGCTTGTCGTCCTCCTCGATGACGAGGGCGGGTACGTCGGGGTGGCCGAGGAACCGTGAGGTGAGGAAGTTGATCTCGCGCTGGGTGAACTCGGCGGAGAGGTCCTCGAGCTCGTAGCCGATCCCCAGATCCACATGGTGCAGCTCGACCTCGACCCACCGCCGGAACGGAACCATGGCCGCGGAGTCCGTGACTCCGCCCCGCAGCTCCACCGTGCGCGACCAGTCCGCCGGCGCGGTCCCCGCCTCCTGGAAGCGGGCCGCGCTCTCGCGCACGTCCGTGACCTGTACGTCCAGGGGGCGCGGTGCGTCCCGCTCGATGTCGGCGTCGCGGGCGTCCCCGGAGACGTACATGGGGCGCCCGGCGAGGACGTTCACGAGCGCGTCCGCGTTGCGGGCGAGGTGGGCGAGGATGTGGCCGCGGCTCCAGCCGGGGAGCCGTGACGGCTCGGCCACGGCGGCGTTGTCCAATGCGGCGGCTGCGTTGAGCAGCCGTTCGGTCGCGTCACGTACAGACTCCAGGTCGCGCACATGATCAATCATGAGGCCGACCCTAGCCCCGCCACACGTTCGGGTGAAGGTGGTCGGCCACCCCCGCAAATCGAATGTGCGTGCTATAGGCTCGAGCGTGGCGTCGGGCATGCTGGAAGGCCCGGGATTGTTGTGAACCAGGGAAAGCAACCGGCGCTGTCAGTGGCTCCCCCTAGTCTGAAAAGGACGGGGGCCCCGCCCCTGTCACTTCTCTCAAGAAAGGTGCGGACCGGCGTGGCCGACCGTCTCATCGTCCGTGGAGCGCGCGAGCACAATCTGAAGAATGTCTCGCTCGACCTCCCGCGCGACTCGCTCATCGTCTTCACGGGCCTGTCGGGGTCGGGCAAGTCCTCGCTGGCCTTCGACACGATCTTCGCCGAGGGGCAGCGGCGCTACGTGGAGTCGCTCTCCTCGTACGCCCGACAGTTCCTCGGCCAGATGGACAAGCCGGATGTCGACTTCATCGAAGGCCTCTCCCCGGCGGTCTCCATCGACCAGAAGTCGACCTCGCGCAACCCGCGCTCGACGGTCGGCACCATCACCGAGGTCTACGACTATCTGCGTCTGCTCTTCGCGCGCATCGGCAAGCCGCACTGTCCCGAGTGCGGCCGCTCCATCACGCGTCAGTCGCCGCAGGCCATCGTCGACAGGGTCCTGGAGCTGCCGGAGGGGAGCCGTTTCCAGGTGCTGTCCCCTTTGGTGCGCGAGCGCAAGGGAGAGTTCGTCGACCTGTTCGCCGATCTCCAGACCAAGGGGTACAGCCGGGCCCGGGTCGACGGCGAGACGATCCAGCTCACCGAGCCGCCCACGCTCAAGAAGCAGGAGAAGCACACCATTGAGGTGGTCGTCGACCGCCTCACCGTGAAGGACTCCGCCAAGCGGCGCCTCACCGACTCCGTGGAGACGGCCCTCGGCCTGTCCGGAGGCATGGTGGTGCTCGACTTCGTCGACCTCCCCGAGGACGACCCCGAGCGCGAGCGCATGTACTCGGAGCACCTGTACTGCCCGTACGACGACCTGTCCTTCGAGGAGCTGGAGCCCCGCTCCTTCTCCTTCAACTCGCCCTTCGGCGCCTGCCCCGAGTGCACCGGTATCGGTACGCGCATGGAGGTCGACCCCGAGCTGATCGTCCCGGACGAGGACAAGTCCCTCGACGAGGGCGCCATCCACCCCTGGTCGCACGGGCACACCAAGGACTACTTCGGCCGCCTGATCGGCGCTCTCGCGGACGCGTTGGGATTCCGGACCGACATCCCCTTCGCCGGTCTGCCGCAGCGTGCCAAGAAGGCCCTGCTCCACGGCCACAAGACGCAGATCGAGGTGCGGTACCGCAACCGGTACGGGCGCGAGCGCGTCTACACCACGCCCTTCGAGGGCGCCGTCCCCTTCGTCAAGCGGCGGCACAGCGAGGCGGAGAGCGACGCCAGCCGCGAGCGCTTCGAGGGCTACATGCGCGAGGTGCCCTGCCCCACCTGTGAGGGCACGCGCCTCAAGCCGCTCATCCTCGCCGTCACCGTCATGGAGAAGTCGATCGCCGAGGTCTCCGCGATGTCGATCAGCGACTGCGCGGACTTCCTGGGCGAGCTGAAGCTCGACGCACGCGACAAGAAGATCGCCGAACGCGTCCTGAAGGAAGTCAACGAACGACTGCGCTTCCTGGTCGACGTCGGCCTCGACTACCTGTCGCTCAACCGCGCGGCCGGCACTCTCTCCGGCGGCGAGGCCCAGCGCATCCGCCTGGCCACCCAGATCGGCTCCGGACTCGTCGGCGTCCTCTACGTCCTCGACGAGCCCTCCATCGGCCTGCACCAGCGCGACAACCACCGCCTGATCGAGACCCTCGTCCGACTGCGCGACATGGGCAACACGCTCATCGTCGTCGAGCACGACGAGGACACCATCAAGGTCGCCGACTGGGTCGTCGACATCGGTCCCGGTGCGGGCGAGCACGGCGGCAAGGTCGTGCACAGCGGCCCCTTGAAGGAGCTGCTCGCCAACGCCGAGTCGATGACCGGCCAGTACCTGTCGGGCAAGAAGGAGATCCCGCTGCCGGACCTCCGCCGCCCCACCGCCCCGGGGCGTCAGCTCACGGTGCACGGCGCCCGCGAGAACAACCTCCAGGACATCGACGTGTCCTTCCCCCTGGGCGTGCTCACCGCGGTCACCGGCGTCTCGGGCTCGGGCAAGTCGACGCTGGTGAACGACATCCTGTACACGCACCTGGCGCGCGAGCTCAATGGCGCACGGAGCGTCCCCGGGCGGCACACGCGCGTGGCGGGCGACGACCTCGTGGACAAGGTCGTGCACGTCGACCAGTCGCCCATCGGCCGCACCCCCCGGTCGAACCCGGCGACATACACCGGAGTCTTCGACCACGTCCGCAAGCTCTTCGCCGAGACGACCGAGGCGAAGGTGCGGGGCTACCTGCCCGGCCGCTTCTCCTTCAACGTCAAGGGCGGCCGCTGCGAGAACTGCTCCGGGGACGGCACCATCAAGATCGAGATGAACTTCCTGCCGGACGTGTACGTCCCCTGCGAGGTCTGCCACGGGGCGCGCTACAATCGGGAGACCTTGGAAGTCCACTACAAGGGCAAGTCCATCTCCGAGGTCCTCGACATGCCGATCGAGGAGGCCCTCGGTTTCTTCGAGGCCGTCCCGGCCATCGCCCGTCACCTGAGGACGCTCAACGACGTCGGTCTCGGCTACGTCCGGCTCGGCCAGTCCGCGCCGACGCTGTCCGGCGGTGAGGCCCAGCGCGTCAAGCTCGCGAGCGAGCTGCAGAAGCGCTCCACGGGCCGCACGGTGTACGTGCTGGACGAGCCGACCACCGGTCTGCACTTCGAGGACATCAGCAAACTCATCACGGTGCTCTCCGGGCTGGTCGACAAGGGCAACACCGTTATCGTCATCGAGCACAACCTCGACGTCATCAAGACCGCCGACTGGGTCGTCGACATGGGCCCGGAGGGTGGCAACGGCGGCGGTCTCGTCGTCGCGGAGGGCACGCCCGAGGAGGTCGCCGGGGTTCCGGCCAGCCACACGGGCAAGTTCCTGCGCGAGGTCCTGGGCGCCGACCGGATCAGCGACGCCGAGCCTGTGAAGGCCCCGCCCAAGACCGCGGCCAAGAAGGCGGTGGCGGCCAGGTCGACGGCCAAGCGGACGGCCACGAAGGCCGTCAACAACACGGCCACGACGAAGGCGGCAGCGGCCACGAAGAAGACGGCCACCAAGACTACGGCCACCAAGAAGGCAACCCCCGCGAAGAAGACCACACGGGCCGCCAAAGCCTGAACCGGCCGGACGCGCCGGGTCGAACCAGGTCACGCGTACATGGCCTGACAAGTCCCAAGAAATACGGTGCCCCACGGGAACTCCCCGTGGGGCACCGTCCGTTGCACAGTCAGCCGCCCTGCCCCTGCGTCGCGACGAACTGCCTGTCCAACTGCACCTTGACAACATCACCGAGCAACCCGGTCCCGAAGTCCCTACCGAAGTCGATGCGCCGGAACTCGCCCGTCGCCTCGACCCCGGCGTGCTGGCGACTTGCCCGGGGCGCCGCGGGCCGTCAGCGGTTGATCCAACAGGCTGAACGGGCCTCAGAGGGCGCCGAGTTCAGCGGCGTACGGTGGTTCCGCGCCCGCTCGTGAACAGGTGATCGCCGCCGCGCGGGCCGCGAACCGCAGCAAGTCGGTCCAGCCCTCGGGGCCCAGGCCGGCCAGTGCCTCCGGAGACAGTGCGTCCCGCGCGGCCAGGCCGTGCAGCAGTGCCGCGTTCACCGTGTCGCCGGCGCCGATCGTGTCCACGACCTCGACCGGTTCGCCGGGCACGGGGTGGACGGCGCCGTCGCGGGTGAACACCGTCAGGCCGTCGCCGCCCTGAGTGATCACGACGGCCGCGGGACCGGACGCCAGCCACTCACGCGGGGTGCCGCCCAGCCACTGAGCGTCCTCCTCGGAGAGCTTGAGCAGTGACACCGACGGCAACCAGCTCTTGAAGCGGGCCCGGTAGGCGTCCGCGTCGGGGATCAGCCCGGCCCGGATGTTCGGGTCGAGCGCGGTGAACACGCCGCGCGCGGCGGCGGTCCGCATCAGCTCCTCATACGCGCTCGCGCCGGGCTCCAGGACAAGCGAACAGGTACCGAAGGACACCGCCCTGGTGTCGTCCGGGAGGCGGTCCGGCGTCGCGAACAGGCGGTCCGCCGTGCCCTCGACGTAGAAGGAGTACGCGGCCGAGCCGTCCGCGCCGATGGAGGCGACCGCGAGGGTCGTCGGCTCCGTACCGCGCTGCACGGCGGACACATCGACGCCCGCCTCGCGCAGCCCGCCCAGGAGCGCCTCGCCAAAGGCGTCGTACGAGACCCGGGAGCAGAAGGCGGTGGGGGAGCCGAGTCGGCCCAATGCCACAGCCGTGTTGTACGGTCCGCCACCGCGCGCGGGCCGCAGACTCACGAGCGCGCCTGCGCCCTGCGGTACCAGGTCGATCAGGGCCTCACCGGCGACGACGATCACGACACGGGTCCTTTCGTGGGGCTCTGGATGTTCTGAGCGTTCCGGAGAGTCTCGGGGGCCTGGGCGTCCCGGGGGGTGTCGGCGCAGCCGCACGAGGTGCGGTGGACGAAGGTGCAGGAGAGCCGCACAGTTCGGGCGGGGCGGTGCGGAGCGGCCAGCCGTTCCAGGAGCAGTCGTACCGCCTGCGCCCCGATCTCCTTGCCGGGCTGGCAGATCGCGGTCAGCCGGGGTGTGAACAGGTCCGCCCAGGCGAAGTCGTCGAAGCAGCACAGCGCCAGGTCGTCCGGCACGGACAGACCGCCCTCGCGCAGGGCACGCAGCGTGCCGATGGTCATCACGTTGTTCGCGGTGACGAGTGCGGTGGGGGGCACCGCGAGGGAGAGCAGGCCGGCGGTGGCACGCTCGGCGGCCTCCGCCTCGGAGTCGCCGTGTGCCACGAGCCGTTCGTCGTAGGGGAGTCCGGCGCT
This sequence comes from Streptomyces sp. SD15, assembly GCF_054462255.1. Classification (NCBI taxonomy): domain Bacteria; kingdom Bacillati; phylum Actinomycetota; class Actinomycetes; order Kitasatosporales; family Streptomycetaceae; genus Streptomyces; species Streptomyces sp. SD15. The sequence goes on from NZ_JBTLMO010000014.1 coordinate 58,529, forward strand.
CGCGAGGCCGTGGCGGTAGCCGGAGATCCGCTCGGTCGTGGTGCTGAGCCCGGGCCGGCCCGCGATCAGTCCGATGCGCTGGTGGCCCTGTTCGGCGAGGTGTGTGACGAGCTGCGCCATGGCCTCGGCGTTCTCGGCGCAGATCTGGTCGAAGCGGAAGGGATGATCGGCCGGGGCGTCGACCAGTCGGTCCAGGACCACGGTCGGTACGGCGTGCTGCCCGAGGTAGTTCAGGAGCGCCTCCGGATCGGCCGAGGGCGCGACGATCATGCCGTCGACGCGTCGCTCGTGCAGCAGTTGGACGACCTTCCGCTCGTGCTGCGGGTCGTCGTGCGGGTCGGCGATGAGCAGGCCGTAGGCGCGCTCCAGAGCGCCGGCCTCGACGCCCTGCAAGATCTCCGTGAAGTACGGGTTGCTGATCGCCGACACCGCGAGCCCGATGGACCGGGTGCGTGCGGTGACCAGCGAACGGGCCAGGGCGTTGGGTGTGTAGCCGAGCGCGTCGATGGCGTCGAGGACGGCCTGGCGCGTGTGGGGCAGCACGGGGCGCGTGTCGTTGAGCACGTGCGAGACGGTCGCCACGGACACCCCCGCGCGCGCCGCCACATCGACCATCGTTGCCATCGCTCCGCCTCTCCCCGGGGCCCTTCTCGGGCGGGAACCTATCGCATGAGGCGACGGACGTAAACGCTTGCGCAAACGTTTACGTCGACTGCCCCCCTGCGCCCCTCCTCCACCCGGCCCCCTTGCCCGCCCCCTCACCCGTCCTCTTACCCGACACACCCACTCAAGGCGGAATGATCGGTACCGGTATCGTCGACGTGCACCCGGCGTCAACCCGTGGAGACACCATGCCTGGCCGTCGTACCGTCCTGCGAGGAGCGGCGCTCACCCCGATCGCCGGGATCGCCCTCACCGCGTGCGCCGGAGCCGGCGGTGGCGGGACTCCGGCGAGGCCGACCGCGCCCGTCGAGCTGGGCGCGGAGAGTGAGATCGCCAAGGGCGGTGCCAAGCTGTACCGGGAGCAGAACGTCGTGGTCAGCCGCGCCGAGAACGGTTCCCTCAAAGCATTCAGCTCGATCTGCACGCACGCAGGCTGCGCCATCAACAAGCTTCAGGGCACCACGCTGAGCTGCCCGTGCCACGGCAGCGAGTTCGACGCGGCCACGGGAAAGGTGCTGCAGGCGCCGGCCACCGTCCCGCTGGAGGAGCTGTCCGTGGAGGCGAAGGGCGGGAAGATCATCGCGGGTCCGGGCGCCTGACCGGGCCGCCGGCGCGACGGTGACGCGACGGTGACCGGAAGCGGTCAGTCCCAGTCCCAGCCGATCCCCACCATGCCCGACCGGACCCGCGGTTCGACGAGATGCACCGAACGATGGCTCCCGCTCAGCGTCAGCTCCTGGCGGCCGCTGCGTGGTGCCGCCGCCGAGTGCTGGGTGAACCGGTGGCAGCGCAGGGGCAGCATCTCCTCGGCGAACCGCACCTGGAGCGCGTACTGCCCGCCCGCGAAGCCGAACCCGCGTACGTACTCGCTGGACGCACCGGCCGTGCCGTCCTCGAAGCCGTAGCGGAAGAGGAAGGTGTCGCCCGCGCGCAGCCGCGTGTCGAAGAGCAACTCGGCCACCAGCAGTCCGGTGTCGTGGTGCCAACGCGTCCGCCCCGTGCGGCAGTTCTCCATGGCGCGGACCTCTGTCCGCTCCGGAGCGCATCCGGGGTCGCCGTGGTGGATGGCCACATAGCGGTCCACGCCGTCCGTGTGGGCGCGCACGATGTGGTGCGACTCACGCGCCAGCAACTCGCGATGCGCGCCGATCCGTACGAGCTCGTGATGGCCGAGGGTGTGCAGCCCGCCGTCGAGTGATGACTCCAGCTCGGCCAGGAGCTGTTCCAGGACGCCGGAGGCCTCCACGAACGAGCGGTACGAGCGGCCCGGGTGCTGCGGGTCGGAGCGTTCGTCCGCCTTGGCGAGCAGCCGGATCAGCGACTCGTCCGGGAGCTGGAGGATCTCCTCCAGGGCGCGTACGGCGCGCAGCGACTCGGGGCGCTGTGGGCGCCGGGCGCCCTGCTGCCAGTAGCTCAGGCTCGTCACCCCGACCTTGACCCCGTGCCGCGACAGATGGTGCTGTACCCGCTGGAGGGGCAGACCGCGTGCGGCGATCGCGGCGCGCAGCGCGACATGGAAGGGGCCGCCCGCCAGGGCCGTCTCCAGTTCCGCCGTGGCGATGTCCGCGTGCTGTGTGCCGTGACGCATGCGGGGCCCTTTCTATGGATGTTCGCAACGGCTGGTCAGACCGTCGGGTTGCGGCTCGTCGGGGGCGCATGGTCGGCGCGCGGGGGTGCCCGGCCCGAGTCCCCCGCATTGAAGCGTGTTGACCAAGCCCCGACAACACCTGATGCTCAACCTGCTCGACTGCAACATCCGTAACGCGCAGTCGCCGCCTCTCGCGGGTGCGGGAGCCGGTATCCACAGGCGGGCCGGGAGGCCGTCGCGGTGTCAGCCCTCGCCAGTAGGGTGTGAGACATGGCCGACCCCTCCAGCTACCGCCCCAAGCCGGGACAGATCCCGGACTCTCCCGGGGTGTACAGGTTCCGCGACGAGCACCGCCGGGTGATCTACGTCGGAAAGGCGAAAAGCCTGCGCCAGCGCCTGGCGAGCTACTTCCAGGACCTGACGAACCTCCACCCGCGCACCCGCACCATGGTCACCACTGCCGCGTCCGTGGAGTGGACGGTGGTGTCCACGGAGGTCGAGGCCCTTCAGCTGGAATACTCCTGGATCAAGGAGTACGACCCCCGGTTCAACGTCAAGTACCGCGACGACAAGAGCTATCCGTATCTCGCGGTGACGATGAACGAGGAGTTCCCGCGTGTGCAGGTGATGCGCGGCCACAAGCGCAAGGGCGTGCGCTATTTCGGTCCGTACGGGCACGCGTGGGCGATCCGCGACACCGTGGATCTGCTGCTGCGGGTCTTCCCCGTCCGCACCTGCTCGGCCGGCGTGTTCAAGAACGCCGCCCGTACCGGCCGCCCCTGCCTCCTCGGCTACATCGGCAAGTGCTCGGCCCCGTGCGTCGGACGTGTCTCCGACGAGGAACACCGTGAACTGGCCGAGGAGTTCTGCGACTTCATGGCCGGCCGTACGGGGACGTACATCCGCCGTCTGGAGAAGCAGATGACGGAAGCGGCCGAGGAGATGGAGTACGAGCGGGCCGCCCGTCTGCGCGACGACATAGAGGCCCTGAAGAAGGCCATGGAGAAGAATGCGGTCGTGCTCGCCGACGCGACCGACGCCGACCTGATCGCCGTCGCCGAGGACGAGCTGGAAGCCGCCGTCCAGATCTTCCACGTGCGCGGTGGCCGGGTGCGCGGCCAGCGCGGCTGGGTCACCGACAAGGTCGAGGCCGTCACCACCGGTGACCTCGTCGAGCACGCGCTCCAGCAGCTCTACGGGGAGGAGAAGGGCGACTCCGTTCCCAAGGAGGTGCTCGTCCCGGCGCTGCCCGAGCCCGTGGAGCCGGTCCAGGAGTGGCTGACCGAGCGCCGTGGGTCGAATGTTTCCCTCCGTATCCCGCAGCGCGGCGACAAGAAGGCGCTCATGGAGACCGTGCGGCGCAACGCGCTCCAGTCGCTCGCCCTGCACAAGACCAAGCGCGCCTCCGACCTGACCACCCGCTCGCGCGCCCTGGAGGAGATCGCCGAGGCCCTCGACCTGGACAGCGCCCCGCTCAGGATCGAGTGCTACGACATCTCGCACCTCCAGGGCGACGACGTCGTGGCGTCGATGGTCGTCTTCGAGGACGGCCTCCAGCGCAAGAGCGAATATCGGCGCTTCCAGATCAAGAGCTTCGAAGGCCAGGACGACGTCCGGTCCATGCACGAGGTGATCGCCCGCCGCTTCAAGCGCTACCTCGCCGAGAAGGAGAAGACGGGCGAGTGGACGGACGGCGAGAACGCCCTCACTGAGGACGACGGCCGCCCCAAGCGCTTCGCGTACCCTCCGCAGCTCGTCGTCGTCGACGGCGGTCAGCCCCAGGTCGCGGCAGCCAAGAAGGCCCTCGACGAGCTGGGTATCGACGACATCGCCGTCTGCGGCCTCGCCAAGCGGCTGGAAGAGGTCTGGCTGCCGGACGACGACGACCCGGTGGTCCTGCCCCGCACCAGCGAGGGGCTGTACCTGCTCCAGCGGGTCCGGGACGAGGCCCACCGCTTCGCCATCACCTACCAGCGCACCAAGCGGGCCAAGCGCTTCAAGACGAGCCCGCTGGACGAGGTACCGGGCCTCGGTGAGACCCGTAAGCAGGCGTTGATCAAGCATTTCGGCTCAGTTAAGAGGCTGCGATCCGCGACGATCGACCAGATCTGCGAGGTTCCCGGCATAGGCCGCAAGACGGCCGAGGCCATCGCCGTGGCTCTCGCCCAGGCGGCTCCGGCCGCACCCGCCGTAAACACGGCGACTGGAGAGATCATGGAAGACGAGGAGCCCGGGACGACCACGGGCTCTCGAGAGGAGCTCGCGTCCGCGGGCGCCTCGGACGAGCGACGGGGGCAGGAGACATGAGCGACAACGGACGACCACAAAACCCAGAACAGCCAGAAAACCCAGAACAGACCGAACAACAGGCCGAACAGCAGGCTGAGGCACCGGCCGAAGAGCAGACCGAACAACAGGCCGAAGAGCGGACCGAACAACAGTCCGCCGAAGGAACGCAGGGGAATACGACGATGGAGACGGCCGGAGTGCCCGATGCCGCCATCCCCGAGCTGGTGATCATCTCCGGGATGTCCGGAGCGGGCCGGTCGACGGCCGCCAAGTGTCTGGAGGACCTCGGCTGGTTCGTCGTCGACAACCTGCCGCCCGCACTGATCCCCACCATGGTGGAGCTCGGTGCCCGCTCCCAGGGCAACGTCGCCAGGATCGCGGTCGTCGTCGACGTACGCGGCCGCCGCTTCTTCGACAACCTCCGCGAGTCCCTCGCCGATCTGGAGTCGAAGAACGTCACCCGGCGGATCGTCTTCCTGGAGTCCTCCGACGACGCCCTGGTGCGCCGCTTCGAGTCCGTGCGCCGCCCGCACCCCCTCCAGGGCGACGGCCGTATCGTCGACGGCATCGACGCCGAGCGGGAGCTGCTGCGCGAGCTGCGCGGCGACGCGGACCTGGTCATCGACACCTCCAGCCTGAACGTGCACGAGCTGCGCGCCAAGATGGACGCCCAGTTCGCGGGCGAGGAGGAGCCCGAGCTGCGGGCCACGGTCATGTCCTTCGGGTTCAAGTACGGCCTCCCGGTCGACGCCGACCTGGTCGTGGACATGCGCTTCCTGCCCAATCCGCACTGGGTCCCGGAGCTGCGCCCCTACAGCGGCCTCAACGAGGAGGTCGCGGCCTACGTCTTCAACCAGCCCGGTGCCAAGGAGTTCCTCGACCGCTACGCCGAGCTGCTCCAGCTCATCGCGGCCGGATACCGCCGCGAGGGCAAGCGCTATGTGACCATCGCGGTCGGCTGCACCGGTGGCAAGCACCGCTCGGTCGCCACGTCCGAGAAGCTGGCCGCACGCCTCGCCTCGCAGGGCGTGGAGACCGTGGTCGTACACCGGGACATGGGGCGCGAGTGACCGGACGAGCCGCCCTGCGGCTGAGCAGGCTGCGCGGGCTGTCCCCCGAGGGACGCGGCACCAAGCCCGTCGAGGCACGCGGCGGGAAGCCGCGTCGCCGTGGCGCCCAGCCCAAGGTCGTCGCCCTGGGCGGCGGCATGGGGCTGTCCGCCTCGCTCGCCGCGCTGCGCCGGATCACCGGCGACCTCACCGCCGTCGTCACCGTGGCCGACGACGGCGGTTCCAGCGGGCGCCTGCGCGACGAGCTGGGCGTGCTCCCGCCCGGTGACCTGCGCAAGGCCCTGGCCGCCCTGTGCGGCGACGACGACTGGGGCCAGACCTGGGCCCGCGTCATCCAGCACCGTTTCGAGTCCAAGGGCGACCTGCACGAGCACGCGGTCGGCAATCTGCTGATCGTCGCCCTGTGGGAGCAGCTGGGCGACCACGTCCAGGCCCTGGACCTGGTCGGCAAGCTGCTGGGCGCGCACGGTCGCGTGCTGCCCATGTCCGCCGTACCCCTGGAGCTCCAGGCCCTGGTCAAGGGGCACGACCCGGAGCGGCCCGAGGGCGTCGAGACGGTACGGGGCCAGGCCACCGTGGCGCTCACGCCCGGCGAGGTGCAGTCCGTGCACGTCGTGCCGCACGACCCGCCCGCCGTCCCCGAGGCCGTCGCGGCGGTCCTCGACGCGGACTGGGTGGTGCTCGGCCCCGGCTCCTGGTTCTCCTCGGTGATCCCGCACCTGCTGGTGCCCGAGTTGCTGGACGCCCTCACCCAGACGAAGGCCCGCCGGGTACTCTCCCTGAACCTCGCCCCGCAGCCCGGAGAAACCGAGGGCTTCTCCCCGCAGCGTCATTTGGAGGTTTTGGGACGACACGCCCCTAAACTCGCCCTGGACGTGGTGCTGGCCGACGAGGCCGCCGTGCCCGACCGCGACTCACTCACCGACGCCGCCCAGCGGTTCGGCGCCGCGGTCGAGCTGGCGCCGGTGGCCCGGACCGACGGTAGCCCGAGGCACGACCCGGAGCTGTTGGCCGCCGCGTACGACCGTATTTTTCGGATGCATGGAAGGATCGGCCCATGGCGATGACGGCAGCGGTGAAGGACGAGATCTCCCGGCTCCCCGTCACCCGGACCTGCTGCAGAAAGGCGGAGGTCTCCGCCATTCTGCGGTTCGCCGGCGGCCTTCACCTGGTGAGCGGCCGGATCGTGATCGAGGCGGAGCTGGACACCGCGATGGCGGCGCGCCGGCTGAAGCGGGACATCCTGGAGATCTTCGGCCACAGCTCCGAACTGATCGTGATGGCGCCCGGCGGACTGCGCCGCGGCTCGCGTTACGTCGTACGCGTTGTCGCGGGCGGCGACCAGCTGGCCCGCCAGACGGGGCTCGTGGACGGCCGTGGACGCCCGATCCGGGGCCTCCCGCCGCAGGTGGTCTCGGGGGCCACCTGCGACGCCGAGGCGGCCTGGCGCGGGGCCTTCCTGGCGCACGGCTCGCTCACCGAGCCCGGCCGTTCCTCCTCGCTCGAGGTGACCTGCCCGGGCCCGGAGGCCGCGCTCGCGCTGGTCGGCGCCGCCCGGCGGCTGTCGATCGCCGCGAAGGCCCGCGAGGTGCGCGGTGTGGACCGTGTGGTGGTGCGGGACGGAGACGCGATCGGGGCGCTGCTGACCCGGCTCGGCGCGCACGAGTCGGTGCTGGCCTGGGAGGAGCGGCGGATGCGCCGCGAGGTCCGCGCCACGGCGAACCGTCTGGCCAACTTCGACGACGCCAATCTGCGCCGCTCGGCCCGCGCCGCCGTCGCCGCCGGGGCCCGCGTGCAGCGCGCGCTGGAGATCCTCGCCGATGAGGTGCCGGAGCACCTCGCCGCGGCCGGACGGCTGCGCATGGAGCACAAGCAGGCCTCCCTGGAGGAGCTGGGCGCGCTCGCCGACCCGCCGCTGACCAAGGACGCCGTCGCCGGCCGGATCCGCCGGCTGCTGGCGATGGCCGACAAGCGGGCCCAGGATCTGGGCATCCCCGGGACGGAGTCGAACCTCTCCGAGGAGATGGCGGACAACCTCGCAGGTTGATCGCCCAGATGGAGCACCCGAGCTCAACACGCCGGTGCCGATGCCCATTTGGGACATCGGCATCCGTGTTTGCCTGACGGTGAGGCGCCCTTGACTTGACCATGAAGTGTCATGAGCCTGGCATCTGTTCGCTGCTGTGGCGGACTGATGCAAGGGGGGCTCATGAGACGAAGAGCGAGAGCGATCCTCGCTACGGGCGCGCTCCTGCTGGGCGGTGCGGGTTTGGCGCCCATCGCCCAGGCGCAGAGCGGTAGTTCACCCGCGCCCGACGCGGACGCCGTCAAGGTGTTCCACGCGGAGATCACGAAGCAGCAGGTACCCCTGCTGCTCGCGGCCGGGCAGGACGGCCATGAACTCGGCGACCAGAACTGGAAGAACGGCAAGAGCACGGTCGAGGTCTACGTCACCGACCAGCAGGCCGAGAAGCTGGAGAAGCAGGGCGTCGAGCTCACCGAGCACACGCTGACGGCCAGGGCGGAGGCCCGCGTAGAAGCCGCGGCCGAGGGTGTGTTCCGCCCGTACAGCGGAGCGGGCAATCTCCAGGAGGAGATCGTCAAGACCGGGGCGGCGCACCCCGACCTCACCAAGGTCGTCTCCATCGGCAAGACCCGGAACGGCCAGGACATCCTGGCGCTCAAACTGACCAAGGGCGCCAAGAAGACCAAGGACGGCGCTAAGCCGTCCGTGCTGTACGTGTCCAACCAGCACGCGCGCGAGTGGATCACGCCCGAGATGACGCGGCGTCTGATGCACTACTACTTGGACAACTACGCCACGGACAAGCGCATCAAGAAGATCGTCGACTCGACCGAGCTGTGGTTCGTCCTGTCGGCCAACCCCGACGGCTACGACTACACGTTCCAGGGCGAGGACACGCGCCAGTGGCGCAAGAACCTGCTGGACGTGAACGGCGACGGTGCCATCTCCACCGGAGACGGCGTCGACCTCAACCGCAACTTCCCCTTCAAGTGGGGCTACGACGACGAGGGTTCGTCCCCCAACCCCACCAGTGAGACCTACCGCGGCGCGAGCCCCGGCTCCGAGCCCGAGACCCGGGCACTCGACGCCTTCGAGAAGCGGATCGGCTTCACGTACGGCATCAACTACCACTCCGCCGCCGAGCTGATCCTCTACGGGGTGGGCTGGCAGGTCGCGACGCCGTCCCCGGACGACGTGCTCTACAAGGCGCTCGCCGGAACCCCCGAGAACCCGGCGATCGAGGGCTACCGCCCGCAGGTCTCCTCGGAGCTCTACACCACCAACGGCGAGGCGGACGGCCACGCGGGCAACGTCAACGGCATCGCGATGTTCACCCCCGAGATGTCGACCTGCCAGACCGTCTCGAACATCGACCCGAACGACACCTGGAACGCGGCCGACTGCGCCTCGGTCTTCACCTTCCCGGACGACGAGAAGCTGATCGCGCAGGAGTTCGAGAAGAACATCCCGTTCGCGCTCTCCGTCGCCGAGACCGCGGCCCACCCCGACCGGCCCTCCTCCTCGGTCGGCATCGACGCCCCCGACTTCACCCCGGCCCCCTTCACGACGTCGTACTCACGCGGCGCCGACCAGGAGGTCTCCGTCGTCGTACGCAAGTCCGTACGCGACAAGGAGCTCAAGTACCGCGTCAACGGCGGCCGTACGTGGGACATGGCGCTCAAGGCCTGGAAGGGCGGCGAGACCTACGGCGGCAAGGACAACCTCTACTTCGACGAGTACCGGGCCAAGGTCCAGGACGGCGAACCGGGCGACACGGTCGAGGTCTGGTTCACCGGCGAGACCAGGAGCGGAAAGCCCACCTCCAGCCCACACTTCACCTACACCGTGGCCGAACGGCCGAAGGCCGACACCCTCGTCGTCGCCGAGGAGGGCGCGACCGCCACGCAGGCCCAGACGTACGTCGACGCCCTCAAGGCCAACGGCAAGAAGGCCCTCGTCTGGGACGTCGCGACCCTGGGCGCGCCCGACGCGCTCGGCGTGCTCGACCACTTCAAGACGGTCGTCCACTACACCGGCGCCCCGCGGCCGGGCAACGCCACCCAGCTCCAACTGCGCGCCTACCTCAACGAGGGCGGCAAGCTGATCGAGTCGGGCGAGCAGGCCGGCGGCAGCGTCGACCTGGGCGGCGGCACCCTTTCGAACGACTTCAGCCAGTACTACCTGGGCGCGTACTCCCGTACGTCCACTCCGGGCGCCACCGGCTTCAACGGCTCCGGGAAGCTCACCGGCTTCACGGGGGCGCTCGGCGACACGCCCGGCAACCCGCTGAACGCCGCGGGCACCTACGGCGTCACCTCGGACTCGCTGCCCGCCGCGCAGTACCCGCAGTTCTCGACGAGCGCGGGAGCGGGTCAGTTCGCCGGGACCGTCAACCCGTACGGGCCCTACGCGGGCTCGTACATGGCCGCCGCGGTCCACACCGACGACGCCTACAAGCGCCTCACCCGCACCATCGACCTCACAGGTGTCAGCGCGGCGGACACGCCGACGCTGCGCGCCCAGCTCCTGTGGGACGCCGAGCCCGGCTACGACCACGCGGTGCTCGAGGCCCACACCACCGGGGCCGACGACTGGACGACGCTTCCCGAGGCGGGCGGCGCCACCAGCACCACGGTCCCCGAGGAGTGCGAGGCCGGATTCCTGGTCAGGGAGCACCCCTTCCTCAAGCGGTATCTGACCGTGAACTCCGCCGACTGCACCAACACCGGCACCACCGGGGCGTGGAACAGCTTCACCGGCGCGTCCACCGGCTGGCAGCAGGTCAACTTCGACCTGAGCGCGTACGCCGGTAAGTCGGTCGAGGTCTCGTTCAGCTACATCTCCGACCCGAGCGCGGCCGGCCACGGCCTCCTCGTCGACGACACCTCCCTCGTCATCGGCGGCACGGCCACCGAGACCGAGGGCTTCGAGAGCTCCCTCGGCGCCTGGAGCGTCGCCGGACCGCCCCCGGGCAGCCCGGCCGTCCTCAAGGACTGGGCGCGCTATGGAGAGCTGTTCAAGACCTACGGAGGGGTCACCACGGGCGACACCGTGCTGCTGGGCTTCGGCCTGGAGCACGTCACCGCGGCGGCCGACCGTACGGCCCTGATCGGGAAGGCGCTCACGGCACTGACGCGCTGACCTCGTGTGACGGTCTCGTCAACATCGAGGGCGTTCCGTACCTCTACTGGTGGGTACGGAACGCCCTGCCGTGTATGGGGCATCTCGATGTCACCACAGGGCCCTCAGGGAGGTAGGGTCGTAGGCGGTCGGGGACATCCCATACAACTCGCCGGCACTTGAGCCGGCGTACCAACGAGGAGATCGGTTCGTGACGATCCGCGTAGGCATCAACGGCTTTGGCCGCATCGGTCGTAACTACTTCCGCGCGCTGCTGGAGCAGGGTGCTGACATCGAGATCGTGGCTGTCAACGACCTGGGTGACACCGCGACCACCGCTCACCTGCTCAAGTACGACACCATCCTGGGCCGCCTCAAGGCCGAGGTGTCGCACACCGCCGACACGATCACCGTCGACGGCCACACCATCAAGGTGCTCTCCGAGCGCAACCCCGCCGACATCCCGTGGGGCGAGCTGGGCGTCGACATCGTCATCGAGTCGACCGGCATCTTCACCAAGAAGGCCGACGCCGAGAAGCACATCGCCGGCGGCGCCAAGAAGGTCCTCATCTCGGCTCCGGCCAAGGACGAGGACATCACCATCGTGATGGGCGTCAACCAGGACAAGTACGACGCGGCCAACCACCACGTCATCTCCAACGCCTCCTGCACCACCAACTGTGTGGCGCCGATGGCCAAGGTTCTCGACGAGAACTTCGGCATCGTCAAGGGCCTGATGACGACGGTCCACGCGTACACGAACGACCAGCGCATCCTGGACTTCCCGCACTCGGACCTGCGCCGCGCCCGCGCCGCCGCCGAGAACATCATCCCGACCACGACGGGCGCCGCCAAGGCCACCGCCCTGGTCCTCCCGCAGCTCAAGGGCAAGCTGGACGGCATCGCCATGCGCGTCCCGGTCCCGACCGGCTCGGCCACCGACCTGGTCGTGACGCTGCAGCGCGAGGTCACCAAGGACGAGGTCAACGCCGCGTTCAAGAAGGCCTCCGAGGACGGCGACCTCAAGGGCTACCTGGCCTACACCGAGGACCCGATCGTCTCCTCGGACATCGTCAGCGACCCGGCCTCCTGCACCTTCGACTCCTCCCTGACCATGGTCCAGGAGGGCAACTCGGTGAAGATCCTCGGCTGGTACGACAACGAGTGGGGCTACTCCAACCGCCTCGTCGACCTCACGGTCTTCGTCGGCGGCCAGCTCTAGTACCCGGAGCAGGCACCTCGATGTGAGCACAGGGCTCGGGCAGCGCACGGACGCGCTGCCCGAGCCCTGACTCGCGTACTGATCGATCAGCCCTCTCGGATCAAAAGAGCCTTCCTAGGAGTCCCCTTATGAAGACGATCGACGAACTTCTCGCCGAAGGCGTGGACGGCAAGCGGGTCTTCGTCCGTGCCGACCTGAACGTGCCGCTGGCCGACGGCCTCATCACCGACGACGGCCGCATCCGCGCCGTGCTGCCGACCGTCAAGGCCCTCGCGGACGCGGGCGCCAAGGTGGTCGTGGCCTCGCACCTGGGCCGCCCCAAGGGTGCCCCGGACCCGGCTTTCTCCCTGCTGCAGCCCGCCGAGCGCCTCGGTGAACTCCTCGGTGCCCCCGTCGCGTTCGCGCAGGACACCGTCGGCCCCGCCGCCCACGACGCCGTGAACGGGCTGGAGCCCGGCCAGGTCGCGGTCATCGAGAACCTGCGCTTCAACGCCGGCGAGACGTCCAAGGACGACACCGAGCGCGGCGAGTTCGCCGACCAGCTCGCCGCCCTGGCCGATGTCTACGTGGGCGACGGTTTCGGTGCCGTGCACCGCAAGCACGCCTCCGTGTACGACCTCCCGGCACGCCTGCCGCACTACGCGGGCTACCTCATCGCCACCGAGGTCGGCGTCCTGAAGAAGCTCACCGAGGACGTGAAGCGCCCCTACGTGGTCGCGCTCGGCGGCGCCAAGGTCTCCGACAAGCTCGCCGTCATCGACCAGCTCCTCGGCAAGGCCGACCGTCTCCTCATCGGTGGCGGCATGGCGTACACCTTCCTCAAGGCGAAGGGGTACGAGGTCGGCATCTCCCTCCTCCAGGAGGACCAGGTTCCGGCCGTCCAGGAGTACATCGAGCGCGCGGAGAAGAACGGCGTCGAGCTGGTCCTCCCCGTCGACGTTCTGGTCGCCCCGGAGTTCCCGGACCTGAAGACCAAGGCCCCGGCCAACCCCACCACCGTCGCCGCGGACGCCATCCCGGCCGACCAGGAGGGTCTGGACATCGGTCCCGAGACCCGCAAGCTGTACGCATCGAAGCTCGCCGACGCCGCCACCGTCTTCTGGAACGGCCCGATGGGCGTTTTCGAGCACCCCGACTACGCCGAGGGCACCAAGGCGGTCGCCCAGGCCCTTCTCGACTCCCCGGCCTTCACGGTCGTCGGCGGCGGCGACTCCGCCGCGGCCGTCCGCATCCTGGGCTTCGACGAGACGGCATTCGGCCACATCTCGACCGGTGGCGGCGCCTCCCTCGAATACCTCGAGGGCAAGACGCTCCCCGGCCTCGCCGCACTGGAGGACTGACCCCGTATGACCACTCGCACGCCGCTGATGGCGGGCAACTGGAAGATGAACCTCAACCACCTCGAGGCCATCGCCCACGTCCAGAAGCTCGCCTTCGCCCTGGCCGACAAGGACTACGACGCCTGTGAGGTCGCCGTCCTGCCGCCCTTCACCGACCTGCGCTCCGTGCAGACCCTGGTCGACGGCGACAAGCTCAAGATCAAGTACGGCGCCCAGGACCTCTCGGCGCACGACTCCGGTGCCTACACCGGCGAGATCTCGGGCTCGATGCTGTCCAAGCTGAAGTGCACGTACGTGGCGATCGGACACTCCGAGCGCCGGCAGTACCACAACGAGACCGACGACGTCGTCAACGCCAAGGTCAAGGCCGCGTTCAAGCACGGCCTCACCCCGATCCTGTGCGTCGGCGAGGAGCTGGACGTCCGTGAGGCGGGCAACCACGTCACGCACACGCTCTCCCAGGTCGACGGCGGCCTCAAGGACATCCCCGCCGAGCAGGCCGAGACGATCGTGATCGCGTACGAGCCGGTCTGGGCGATCGGCACCGGCAAGGTCTGCGGCTCCGACGACGCCCAGGAGGTCTGCGCGGCGATCCGCGGGCGCCTGACCGAGCTGTACTCCCAGGAGCTGGCCGACAAGGTCCGCATCCAGTACGGCGGCTCGGTGAAGTCCGGCAACGTCGCCGAGATCATGGCGAAGCCCGACATCGACGGTGCTCTGGTCGGCGGCGCCTCGCTGGACGCCGACGAGTTCGTCAAGATCGTCCGCTTCCGCGACCAGTGAGTCGACCAGCGAGTCGAGCAGTGAGTATGCGGTAGCGGCGATCCGTCGTACCCTTGCGGGGGTCCGGTGCAGTCCATGTGCGGTTCGGCCGCGTGGCCACTGGGCCCCCGTCGTCGATCCAGATCCGAGGAAGTTGGTCCAGCCGTGGTTATGGGGTTCTCGATCGCCCTGATCGTCTTCAGCGGGCTGTTGATGCTGCTGGTGCTGATGCACAAGGGCAAGGGCGGCGGCCTCTCCGACATGTTCGGTGGCGGCATGCAGTCGTCCGTCGGCGGCTCCTCGGTCGCCGAGCGCAACCTCGACCGCATCACCGTGGTGATCGGTCTGCTCTGGTTCGCGTGCATTGTCGTGCTCGGCATCCTGATGAAGGTCAACAACTGACCGCCGACCGATATCGGTACGGCAGCACAACTGCGCATTCCGCAAGCACATTCCACACGTAAGGCCCCATGTCCGGTACGCGCCCGCAGGCGCGGCCTATCATGGGGCTTGCGTCTAGGGGCGGGGGGGTAACTCCAATCACTGGACGCGCGTTGGGCCTTACGTAGACTGAGGCGCTCGCAACGAAGCGAAAACGCCGACTCGCTTCGCGGCACCATCACGCAGGGAGTTACGACCGTGGCAAGTGGCAACGCGATCCGAGGAAGCCGGGTCGGGGCGGGGCCGATGGGCGAGGCCGAGCGTGGCGAGTCCGCGCCCCGGCTGCGCATCTCCTTCTGGTGCTCCAACGGGCACGAGACGCAGCCCAGCTTCGCCAGCGACGCGCAGGTTCCCGACACCTGGGACTGCCCGCGCTGCGGCTTTCCCGCCGGACAGGACCAGGACAACCCGCCGGACCCGCCGCGCACCGAGCCGTACAAGACGCACCTCGCGTACGTACGGGAGCGACGCAGCGACGCGGACGGCGAGGCGATCCTCGCCGAGGCGCTCGCCAAACTGCGGGGCGAGATCTAGGAGTTGACAACCGGCCAGGCGCCTGAGGGCGCCTGGCCGGAGCTGTTTCGCCCTAGCGCCGGGACCGATTGTCAGTGGTGCCCTCTACGGTTGTTGAAGTGGCGCAATCGGAGGGGGCGTTGTGGCGACGGCGGACGTGGCGGGCGTGCGAGCACCCGCGTGGCGCGGGGGGTTCGGGCGGCTCTGGACAGCGGCGGTGGTATCGCGGTTCGGGGACGCGCTGCGCAACGCCGCGCTGCCGCTGCTCGCCGTGCAGCTCACGGACGATCCGCTCGTCATCGCGTCCGTCACGGCCTGCGGCTATCTCCCCTGGCTCCTCTTCGGGTTGGTGGGCGGCGCGGTCGCGGACCGGGTGGACCAGCGGCGGGCGATGTGGGCCGTCGACACCGTACGCGGCACGCTGATGGTCTGTTTCGCCCTCGCCGTCGGGCTCGGACAGGCGTCGATCGGCCTGCTGATCGCGCTCGCCTTCGCGCTGACCACCCTCCAGACGCTGTTCGACAACGCGTCCACGGCCCTGCTGCCGTCCCTGGTGGACCGAGAAGGCCTCGGCAGTGCCAATGCCAAGCTGATGACCGGCCAGCAACTCGCCGGCGGCTTCCTGGCCAGCCCCTTCGTACCGCTGCTCCTCGCCGTCGGGGCCGCCATGCCGTTCGCGGCCGACGCGGCCACCTATCTGCTGGCCGCCGCACTCGTGGCCTCCCTGCGGATCCAGGCGCCCGAGCGGGAGCGCCGCCCGGCCGGGAGCACCCTGCGGGCGGAGGTGGCCGAGGGCCTGCGCGCCCTGTGGCGCGACGGGGCACTGCGCCCGATCTGCCTGGCCACGCTGCTGTGCAACATCGGCATGGGCGCCCTCATCGCCACATTGGTGCTGCACGTGACCCGCTGGCTGCACGCGGGAAACGCCGGTTTCGCGGCCGCGATGACGGCCTACTCCGCCGGGAGCCTGGCCGGGGGAGTGCTGGCACAGCGCATCGCGCGCCGGATCGGGCGAGTCCGCAGCCTGCTGCTGTGCGGAAGCGTCCAGGCGGCCTCCCTGGTGCTCATCGGCACCCTCCGCCACCTGGGCGCCCTCCTCGTGGGCATGGCGCTGCTCGGACTGATGAACATGGTGTGGAACGTCAACCAGGTCACGCTGATGCAGCAGCGCAGCCCGGAATCCATGGTGGGCCGCATCAGCTCCGCGTTCCGCACCGCCTCGACCTCCGGAGCCCCGCTCGGCGCCCTGCTGGGCGGCGTCGTGGCCGGCGCGTACGGGCTGAACGGGCCCGCGCTGTTCGCGGCCGTGCTCTTCGCACTCGCCGTCATCTCGCTGATACCCGCGCTCAAGCCGGACGTATCTGTTGTTGAGCCGGACGACGGCGCGACGACAGCTCACGTCAAGCCCTGATCAATTAGGTTGGGACCGGCAGCGGGGCGAGGTACGCAGAGGTACGCAGCAGCACACGCAGGAAGAAGGCGGAAGTCAGAGATGAACGCAGACAGCCGTGCCAGGCTCAACCGGACGCCCGAGTGGACCGCTCTGGCCAAGCACCGCGAGGAACTCGCGGACACCCATCTGCGGGACCTGTTCGCGACCGACCCCGGACGCGGATCGGGGTACACACTCCAGGTCGGCGATCTGCACGTCGACTACTCCAAGCACCTGATCACCGACGAGACGCTGCGGCTGCTGCACGAGCTGGCCGCGGCGACCGACGTCTTCGGGCTGCGGGACGCCATGTTCCGCGGCGAGAAGATCAATGTCACCGAGGACCGCGCGGTGCTGCACACCGCGCTGCGCGCCCCGCGTGACGCGGTGATCGAGGTCGATGGCGAGAACGTCGTTCCGGCGGTGCACGCCGTGCTCGACAAGATGGCGGGATTTGCCGAGCGGGTCCGTTCGGGCGAGTGGACCGGCCACACCGGCAAGCGCATCAAGAACGTGGTGAACATCGGCATCGGCGGCTCCGACCTCGGCCCGGCGATGGCCTACGAGGTGCTGCGTGCCTTCACCGACCGTTCGCTGACCGTGCGGTTCGTGTCGAACGTGGACGGTGCGGATCTGCACGAGGCCGTGCGGGACCTCGACGCGGCCGAGACGCTGTTCATCATCGCCTCCAAGACGTTCACCACCATCGAGACGATCACCAACGCGACCTCCGCGCGTGACTGGCTGCTGACCGAGCTGAAGGCAGGTCAGGAGGCCGTCGCCAAGCACTTCGTGGCGCTGTCGACCAATGCCGAGAAGGTGTCCGACTTCGGCATCGACACGGCCAACATGTTCGAGTTCTGGGACTGGGTCGGCGGGCGCTACTCGTACGACTCGGCGATCGGGCTGTCCCTGATGATCGCGATCGGCCCGGACCGGTTCCGCGAGATGCTCGACGGGTTCCATCTCGTCGACGAGCACTTCCGCACCGCTCCCGCGGAGTCCAACATGCCATTGCTGTTGGGTCTGTTGGGCATCTGGTACGGCAACTTCCATGACGCGCAGGCGCATGCGGTGCTTCCGTACTCGCACTATCTGTCCAAGTTCACCGCGTACTTGCAGCAGCTGGACATGGAGTCCAACGGCAAATCCGTGGACCGGGACGGCCGCCCCGTGGAGTGGGGGACCGGCCCGGTGGTGTGGGGCACGCCGGGCACGAACGGGCAGCACGCGTACTACCAACTCATCCACCAGGGCACCAAGTTGATCCCGGCGGACTTCATCGGCTTCGCCGAGCCGGTCGCCGATCTGCTGCCTGGTCTGGTCGCGCAGCACGACCTGCTGATGGCGAACTTCTTCGCGCAGACGCAGGCGCTGGCCTTCGGTAAGACGCCGGACGAGGTGCGGGCCGAAGGGGTGCCGGAGGAGTTGGTGCCGCACAAGACGTTCAAGGGCAATCATCCGACGACGACGATCCTCGCGCGCGAGCTGACTCCGTCGGTTCTGGGGCAGCTCATCGCCCTCTACGAGCACAAGGTGTTCGTCCAGGGCGCCGTCTGGAACATCGACTCCTTCGACCAGTGGGGCGTCGAGCTCGGCAAGGTGCTTGCCAAGCGTGTCGAGCCCGCGTTGACGGAGGGGGCGGAGGTGCCGGGGCTGGACGAGTCCACGACGGCGTTGGTCGCCAAGTACCGGGAGTTGCGGGGCCGGTAGAGCCCGGGTGTGAGCCGGGTGCCGGGTAGGTGGCGTGGTGGGGGTTTGATTCGCCCCCGCCTCCCCTACCCGTCCCGTCTTCTGGGGCTCCGCCCCAGACCCCGCCAGGGGCGCTGCGCCCCTGGGCCCCCGCCTTCGCCCGAAGGCCTCGTCCTCAAACGCCGGACAGGCTGACATACCCAGCCCGTCCGGCGTTTGAGGACGAGGCTGTTCAGGCCGAAGCGGGGTCTGGGGGCGGCAGCCCCCAGCCAGGAACGGATGGGACGGGTAAGGGCGGCGGGGGCGAATCAAACCCCCGCCGCCCCTCCGTCAGGCCGAAGCCGGCGGATACAGCGAGCGCGGGAGCTGCGATGCCGCTGCCGCGTCCAGGAGCCACAACGTTCGTGAACGACCGTAGGCACCGGCCGCGGGGGCCTGCACCTCACCCGCGCCCGACAGGGCGATGGCCGCGGCCTGCGCCTTGTCCTCGCCGGCCGCCAGCAACCACACCTCACGCGCCGAGCGGATCGCGGGGAGCGTGAGCGTGATCCGGGTCGGCGGGGGCTTCGGCGCGCCGGTCACACCGACCACCGTCAGCTCCGTCTCCCGTACCGCGGGCAGCTCCGGGAAGAGCGACGCCACATGGGTGTCCGGGCCGACGCCCAGCATGAGGACGTCGAAGGTCGGGACCGAGCCGTGATTCTCGGGTCCCGCGGCCCGGGCGAGCTCGGCGGCGTAGACCTCGGCCGCCGCGCCCACGTCGGCACCGTACGGGCCGTCCGACGCGGGCATGGCGTGCACGCGCTTCGGGTCCAGTGGCACCGAGTCCAGCAGTGCCGCGCGGGCCTGGGTGTCATTGCGGTCCGGGTCGCCCTCGGGCAGGAACCGCTCGTCACCCCACCACAGGTCGATGTGGCCCCAGTCGATGGCGTCCCGGGCGGGTGCCGCCGCGAGCGCGGCGAGCAGCCCGTTGCCGTTGCGGCCGCCGGTGAGCACGACCGAGGCGTAGCCGCGCGAGGCCTGCGCGTCCACCACCTTCGTGATCAGGCGGGCCGCGGCGGCCTGGGCCATCAGCTCCTTGTCGCGGTGCACGACGAGCTGTGGAGCGCTCACGGCGAGTCCGCCTTCTTGACCGGGGGCATCTGTGCCGGAGAGGGCCGGTCGCTGTCGCCCGACGGGGAGGCGGGCGGCAGAGCCTGCGCGGACGTCCGGCCCGGGGCTGCCGAGTCCGGCACCGTCCGGACCGGGAGGGGCGCCGTGGCCTGAGTGAGCGCCTCTGCCCTCTGCGTGGCGGACGGAATCCCTCCCAGCCGGTCCACCCCGAACCGCAGGGCGGACGCGTACGTGTCGTCCGGATCGAGCCTCCGCAGCTCCTCCGCGAGCAACTCGGACGTCTCGCGGCGTTTCAGCGCCACCGCGCGGTCCGGCTGGCCCGGCAGCGCCAGCGTGGCCATCGCTCCGTCCGACCGGTGCAGCGTGATGGGGCCACCGGTCGTCTCCATCCGCACCTGGGTCAGGCCGGGACCGGCGGAGATCGCCCGCCGGACGTGTACGTGGAGCCGGTCGGCGAGCCACATGGCGAGCAGCTCGACGCTCGGGTTGAACTCCTGGCCCGCCACTTCGGCGGAGATGACCTCGCAGCTGATCTGGTCGAGGGCAGCGGCCAGCATCGAGCGCCACGGAGTGATCCGGGCCCACGCCAGGTCGGTGTCGCCGAGCTCGTAGTTCTCCGCGCGGGCACGCAGTTCGTTGACGGGCTTCTCCGCCGAGTAGCTGTCGGTGACCCGGCGCTGGCCCAGGGCCCCCAGTGGGTCATTGGCCGGATCACGCGGGGAGCCCACCGGCCACCAGACCACGACCGGGGCGTCCGGCAGGAGCAGGGGGAGCGCGACGGACTGGGCGTGGTCCGCGACCTCGCCGTAGAGCCGCAGGACGACCGTCTCGCCGGTGCCCGCGTCCGCGCCGACCCGCACCTCGGCGTCGAGGCGGGACTTCGTGCGGTCGCGGGGCGAGCGGGAGACGCGCTTGATGACCACGAGGGTGCGCGAGGGGTGCTCGCGGGACGCCTCGTTGGCGGCCTTCAGGGCGTCGTAGGCGTTCTCCTCGTCGGTGACGATGACGAGGGTGAGGACCATGCCGACGGCGGGGGTGCCGATGGCCCGGCGGCCCTTCACGAGCGCCTTGTTGATCTTGCTGGCCGTGGTGTCCGTGAGGTCTATCTTCATGGGCGACGCCAGCTCCGTCCGTCTCGTTCGAGCATTTCGTCCGCCTCGACGGGGCCCCACGTGCCCGAGGGGTACTGCGCGGGCGTGCCGTGCTTGTCCCAGTGCTCCTCGATCGGGTCGAGGATCTTCCAGGACAGCTCGACCTCCTCGGTGCGCGGGAAGAGGTTCGAGTCGCCCAACAGGACGTCCAGGATCAGACGCTCGTACGCCTCCGGGCTCGACTCCGTGAACGACTCGCCGTACGCGAAGTCCATCGAGACGTCCCGGATCTCCATGGAGGTGCCGGGCACCTTGGAGCCGAAGCGGACCGTGATGCCCTCGTCGGGCTGGACGCGGATGACGATCGCGTTCTGGCCCAGCTCCTCCGTCGCCGTGTGGTCGAAGGGGGAGTGCGGGGCGCGCTGGAAGACGACGGCGATCTCGGTGACACGGCGGCCGAGGCGCTTGCCGGTGCGGAGGTAGAAGGGGACGCCCGCCCAGCGGCGGTTGTCGACCTCCACCTTGATGGCCGCATAGGTGTCGGTCTTCGACTTGGGGTCGATACCGTCTTCCTGGAGGTAGCCGACGGCCTTCTCGCCCCCCTGCCAGCCCGCCGCGTACTGCCCGCGCACGGTGTCGCGCCCCAGGTCCTTCGGGATCCGCACCGCGCCGAGCACCTTGGTCTTCTCGGCGGCGAGTGCGTCCGCGTCGAAGGACGAGGGCTCCTCCATGGCCGTCAGAGCCATCAGCTGGAGCAGGTGGTTCTGGATGACGTCGCGGGCGGCGCCGATGCCGTCGTAGTAGCCGGCGCGGCCGCCGATACCGATGTCCTCGGCCATGGTGATCTGCACGTGGTCGACGTACGACCGGTTCCAGATCGGCTCGAACATCTGGTTGGCGAAGCGGAGCGCCAGGATGTTCTGGACGGTCTCCTTGCCGAGGTAGTGGTCGATGCGGAAGACCTGGTCCGAGGAGAAGACCTCGTGCACGATCGCGTTGAGTTCCTCGGCCGACTTCAGGTCGTGGCCGAAGGGCTTCTCGATGACCGCGCGCCGCCAGGAGCCGCTCGACTGATCGGCCAGACGGTGCTTCTTCAGCTGCTGGATGACCACCGGGAAGGCGGACGGCGGCACGGACAGGTAGAAGGCGAAGTTGCCGCCCGTGCCCTGTGCCTTGTCCAGCTCCTCGATCGTGGAGCGCAGCCGCTCGAACGCGTCGTCGTCGTCGAAGGTGCCCTGGACGAAGCGCATCCCCTGGATGAGCTGCTGCCAGACCTCTTCGCGGAACTCCGTACGGGCGTGTTCCTTGACGGCGTCGTGGACTTCCTGGGCGAAGTCCTCGTTCTGCCACTCGCGGCGGGCGAAGCCGACGAGCGAGAAGCCCGGCGGCAGCAGCCCGCGGTTGGCGAGGTCGTACACGGCGGGCATCAGCTTTTTGCGTGACAAATCGCCCGTGACGCCGAAGATGACCAGGCCCGACGGCCCCGCGATACGCGGGAGCCGTCGGTCTGCGGGGTCACGCAGCGGGTTGCTGCTTGACAAGATTTCAGCCCTCCGAGGGGGCGAGGCGCTCGAGCTCTGCCTCTGTGGACTTGAGCAGGTCGTTCCAGGACGCCGCGAACTTCTCGACGCCCTCGTCCTCCAGGAGCTGGACCACGTCGTCGTAGGAGATCCCGAGCTTCTCGACGGCGTCGAGTTCGGCGCGGGACTGCTCGTACGTACCGGCGATGGTGTTTCCGGTGATGTCGCCGTGGTCCTCGGCGGCCTGCAGGGTGGCCTCCGGCATGGTGTTGACGGTGTTCGGCGCGACCAGGTCGTCGACGTACAGGGTGTCCTTGTACGCCGGGTCCTTGACGCCGGTCGAGGCCCACAGCGGGCGCTGCTTGTTGGCCTGCGCCTTGTCGAGGGCGGCCCAGCGGTCGGAGGAGAAGACCTCCTCGTACGCCTGGTAGGCGAGCCGGGCGTTGGCGAGACCCGCCTTGCCGCGGGCGGCCTTGGCCTCGGGGGTGCCCAGGGCGTCGAGCCGCTTGTCGATCTCGGTGTCCACGCGGGACACGAAGAAGGACGCCACCGAGTGGATCCCGGAGAGGTCGATGCCCGCGGCCTTGGCCTTCTCCAGGCCCGCCAGGTAGGCGTCCATGACCTCGCGGTAGCGCTCCAGCGAGAAGATCAGCGTGACGTTGACGCTGATGCCCCTGCCGATGACCTCGGTGATCGCGGGCAGGCCCGCCTTGGTCGCCGGGATCTTGATGAGCGTGTTGGGGCGGTCCACCAGCCAGGCCAGCTGCTTGGCCTCGGCGATGGTCGCGGTGGTGTTGTGGGCCAGGCGCGGGTCGACCTCGATGGAGACCCGGCCGTCCTGACCCTGCGTCGCGTCGAACACCGGGCGCAGGATGTCGGCGGCGTCACGGACGTCCGCCGTCGTGATCATGCGGATGGCCTCGTCGACGGTGACCTTGCGGGCGGCGAGGTCGGTGACCTGCTGCTCGTAGCCGTCGCCGCTGCTGATCGCCTTCTGGAAGATCGACGGGTTGGTGGTGACGCCCACGACGTGCTGCTGGTCGATCAGTTCGGCGAGATTGCCGGACGTGATCCGCTTGCGCGACAGGTCGTCCAGCCAGATCGCGACGCCTTCTTCGGAGAGGCGCTTGAGTGCGTCTGTCATGGAAATTGCATCTCCTACGTGTCGTATACCAGCGTCAGCGCTGGGCTGCGGCGATCGATTCCCGGGCGGCATTGGCGACGTTCTCGGCCGTGAAACCGAATTCGCGGAAGAGCACCTTGCCGTCGGCCGAAGCACCGAAGTGCTCCAGCGAAACAATGCGTCCCGCGTCCCCGACGAACCGGTGCCACGTCAGACCGATACCGGCCTCCACCGAGACGCGCGCCTTCACCGACGGCGGCAGAACGCTGTCCCGGTACCCCTGGTCCTGCTCCTCGAACCACTCCACGCACGGCATGGACACGACCCGCGTCGGGATGCCCGCGGCCTGGAGCTGCTCACGCGCCTCGACGGCCACGTGCACCTCGGAGCCGGTGCCGATGAGGATGACCTCGGGCGTGCCGCCCTCGGCCTCGAAGAGTACGTAACCACCCTTCGCGGCGTCCTCGTTCGCCTCGTACGTCGGCACGCCCTGGCGGGTCAGCGCGAGGCCGTGCGGGCCGCCCTTGCCGAACACCTTCGTGAAGCGCTTGAGGATCTCGCGCCAGGCGATCGCGGTCTCGTTGGCGTCCGCGGGACGGACCACGCTGAGGCCGGGGATGGCGCGCAGCGAGGCGAGGTGCTCGACCGGCTGGTGCGTCGGGCCGTCCTCGCCCAGGCCGATCGAGTCGTGCGTCCACACGTACGTCACCGGCGCGTGCATCAGCGCGGACAGGCGCACGGCGTTGCGCATGTAGTCGGAGAACACCAGGAAGGTGCCGCCGTAGATACGGGTGTTGCCGTGCAGCGCGATGCCGTTCATCTCCGCGGCCATGGAGTGCTCGCGGATACCGAAGTGGATCGTGCGGCCGTACGGGCTCGCCTCCGGCAGCGGGTTGTCCGCCGGCAGGAAGGAGCTCGTCTTGTCGATGGTCGTGTTGTTCGAGCCGGCGAGGTCGGCGGAGCCGCCCCACAGCTCGGGGATGACCGCGCCGAGCGCCTGCAGCACCTTGCCGGACGCGGCACGGGTGGCGACACCCTTGCCCGCCTCGAACACCGGCAGCTCGGACTCCCAGCCCTCGGGCAGCTCGCCCGCGGCGATCCGGTCGAACTCGGCGGCGCGTTCCGGGCTGGCGGTGCGCCACTCCTGGAAGCCCTTCTCCCACTCGGCCTTCGCCTCGCGGCCGCGGTCCAGGGCCTCACGGGTGTGCGCGAGGACCTCGTCCGCGACGTCGAAGGACTTCTCCGGGTCGAAGCCGAGGACGCGCTTGGTGGCCGCGACCTCGTCGTCGCCGAGCGCCGAGCCGTGGGCGGCCTCGGTGTTCTGCGCGTTCGGGGCGGGCCAGGCGATGATCGAGCGCATCGCGATGAACGACGGCTTGTCCGTCACCTTCTTCGCGGCCTCGATCGCGTTGTAGATCGCGTGCGGGTCCAGGTCGCCGTCCGGCTTCGGGGCCACGCGCTGCACATGCCAGCCGTACGCCTCGTAGCGCTTGACGGTGTCCTCGGAGACCGCGGTCTCGGTGTCGCCCTCGATCGAGATGTGGTTGTCGTCCCACAGCAGGATCAGGTTGCCGAGCTTCTGGTGGCCGGCCAGCGAGGACGCCTCGGCGGAGATGCCCTCCTGGAGGCAGCCGTCACCGGCGATCGCGTAGATGAAGTGGTCGAACGGGGAGGTACCGGGCTCCGCGTCCGGGTCGAACAGGCCGCGCTCGTAGCGGGAGGCCATCGCCATGCCCACCGCGTTGGCGACACCCTGGCCCAGCGGGCCGGTCGTGGTCTCCACGCCGGGGGTGTGCCCGTACTCGGGGTGGCCCGGGGTGCGGGAGCCCCACGTCCGGAAGGACTCCAGATCGTCCAGCTCCAGGCCGAACCCGGCCAGGTAGAGCTGGGTGTAGAGGGTCAGCGACGAGTGGCCCGCGGACAGCACGAAGCGGTCGCGTCCGGTCCAGTCGGGGTCCGCCGGGTCGTGCCGCATCACCTTCTGGAAGAGGGTGTACGCAGCAGGGGCCAGGCTCATCGCCGTACCGGGATGGCCGTTTCCGACCTTCTGTACGGCATCGGCGGCCAGGACGCGGGCGGTGTCGACTGCCCGCTGGTCCAACTCGGTCCACTCGAGGTCTGTGGTGGTCGGCTTGGTGCTCACCCTGGGTCAGGGCTCCTCTCCACATGTTCCACATGTCAGTGCCGGTGCACTCGGGCGCCCACCGGCCGTTGTCGAGCCTACCCCCGTAAGTACGTGCGTTTTTTCGAGTCATTCCAGACTGCCGGGAGTCTTCGGGATCCGCCTCTTGACTGGTCCGATCCGTGTTCGGCAAGTGAATACGGAGCCGCTCGTAAGAGTGCTCAATCGAGCTTCAGTACGCCCGTTGCGTGCGCCTCTCCGCACCCCTGTTGCGACCACCGTCAACACGACCCCACCCCCGCGAAGGTCGAGGTCTGGGCAACGTCTACAGTGGCGTGGTACGCGCGAGCCTTTACCGGGAGTTCACACCCGGGGCTTGCTGGGATGTCTCTGTCAGGGGTGTGCGTGACGGCCGTCGAATCCCGTCCAGCGGGGGTGCTCGGGACGAGCAGCAGCCCAAGCCACCGGCCGTTCGGGGCCCGTGTCAAGGCATTTGTGGCGCTGACCAAGCCACGAATCATCGAACTGCTGCTGATCACCACCGTGCCGGTGATGTTTCTGGCCGAGCAGGGTGTGCCCGACCTGAAGCTGGTCCTGCTCACCTGCCTCGGCGGCTATCTGTCGGCGGGCGGCGCCAACGCGCTCAACATGTACATCGACCGTGACATCGACGCCCTCATGGAGCGGACCTCGCAGCGTCCGCTGGTCACCGGCATGGTCAGTCCGCGCGAGTGCCTGGCCTTCGGTATCTCCCTGGCGGTCGTCTCGACGCTGCTGTTCGGTCTGACGGTCAACTGGCTGTCGGCGTGGCTGTCGCTCGGAGCGCTCCTCTTCTACGTCGTCGTCTACACGATGATCCTCAAGCGCCGCACGTCGCAGAACATCGTGTGGGGCGGCATCGCGGGCTGTCTCCCGGTGCTCATCGGCTGGTCGGCGGTCACGAACTCGCTGTCGTGGGCGCCGGTCATCCTCTTCCTCGTCATGTTCTTCTGGACGCCGCCGCACTACTGGCCGCTGTCCATGAAGGTGAGGGACGACTACGCGCGCGTGGGCGTGCCGATGCTGCCGGTCGTCGCCTCCAACAAGGTCGTCGCCCGCCAGATCGTCATCTACAGCTGGGTGATGGTCGCGGTCTCACTGCTCCTCACCCCGCTGGGCTACACCGGCTGGTTCTACACGGCCGTCGCGCTCGCCGCGGGTGGCTTCTGGCTGTGGGAGGCGCACGGGTTGCAGAACCGTGCCAAGGCCGAGGTGACGGGTGGGAAGCTGAAGGAGATGCGGCTGTTCCACTGGTCGATCACCTACGTTTCGATTCTGTTCGTGGCTGTTGCGGTGGATCCCTTCCTGCGTTAGTACGGCCGTTGGTACGACCCGGACAGAGAACGGGCGGGGTGCGTGGTCAAGGCCACGCCCCCCGCCCGTCGCCGTTTGATCTACCCGTCGGTAGCATCCTGACCATGGCAGACACCCAGCAGGTTGACGAGACCACCGGCGCCGCCCAGGACGCCAAGGCCGAGCGCAAGGCGGCCAAACTCGCCCAGCGGATCGGCGCCTTCACCAAGGAGCACGGCGGCGCCGAGGGGCATGTGGAGTACATCGGGCAGATGGGCGCCCGTGTCGTGCTCGTCGGCGCGGACGGCGGCTGGGGCGACCTGGTGGCACCCACCTACGCCATCGCCGAGCAGGCCGTGAAGAAGGCCGGGATCACTGTTCATGAAGCGTTCGACGGGGAGTTCGCCGCCAAGGTGAAGACCGGCCCGTACGAGTGGACGCGGATGGCGGGGATCCAGGTCGGCGGACCCAGCAACGGCTGAGACCGAGTACCGCAGGGCGGCCGACAACCGTCGGCCGTTCGCACGGGGTGTGTGCAACCAACACCCGACGCCCGGTTCACCCGTTAGGACTGAGAAAGCTCGGTCCAGTCGCGGGAGTCCGGATGATCGAAATGCCGTCCCTCGTGGACCAGTACTGCCACGGCGTACTGCGGACGGAGCTGGGCCTCGGCACCTTCGAGGCCCACCTCGCCAGGACCGAGGGCCCACCGGCCGCGGGTACGACCCTCTTCGACACCCAGACCGGCTTCGCGGTACGTCGCTGGTGTCCGCCCCTGCTCGGGCTGGAACCGCACTGCCCGCCGGCCCGCTACCTGGCCCGGCGCCGTGAACTCGGCGTACTGGAGTCGGGCCGCAGGCTGCTGCGCGGCAGCGGCATCACCACGTATCTGGTCGACACCGGGCTGCCCGGCGATCTGACCGGGCCGAGCGAGATGGCCTCCACGGGCGACGCCCACGCGCACGAGATCATCCGCCTCGAACTGCTGGCCGAACAGGTCGCGGACACCTCCGGCACCGTCGAGTCCTTTCTCGCCAATCTCGCCGAGTCCATCCACGGAGCCGCCGCGAACGCCGTCGCCTTCACGTCCGTCGCGGGCGGACGACACGGCCTGGCGCTCGCGCCCGAGCCACCCGGACCGGGAGAGGTGCGGGGCGCGGCGGGGCGCTGGCTCGCGGGCCGCCGGGTGGGCGGGGCGCTCAGCGATCCCGTCCTGCTGCGCCATCTGCTGTGGATCGCCGTGGCCTCGGGCCTGCCCCTCCAACTGCACGCGGGCCTGGGCGAACCCGGTCTGCGCATCGACCGCACCGACCCGGTCCTGCTCACCGACTTCGCCCGTGCCACGGCCGGTCTCGGCACCGACCTCGTCCTGCTGCACGGCTACCCGTACCACCGCCACACCGCCCACCTCGCCGGGATCTTCCCGCATGTGTACGCCGACCTGGGCGCCGCACTGGTGCGTACGGGCGCGCGGGCGGCGGCCGTCCTCTCCGAGATGCTGGAACTGGCCCCCTTCGGAAAACTGCTCTTCTCCAGCGGGGCACACGGCCTGCCCGAACTTCATGTGGTCGGCGCACGCCTGTTCCGCGAGGCCCTCGCCCGGGTGCTCGGCACCTGGGTCGCCGAGGGCGCCTGGTCGCTGGCGGACGCGCAGCGGGTGGCGGGGCTGATCGCGGCGGGAAACGCGCGGCGGGTGTACGGGGTGGAGTGAGCACGCCAGACTCCGATCCCATGACCGCACCTGATCCCATGACCGATGGCGCCACTGCGCGCCTACTGGACCGGTTCCTCGCCGATCTGCGTGCCCTCCACCCGGTCGCCGTCTGGGCGCACGGTTCGCTCGCGGGGGGCGACTATCAGGAGGGGCGCAGCGATCTCGACCTGATCGCCGTCCTGGAGAGTCCCATCCCGCTGGGCACACTGCGCAGGACTGTCCGGCTGCACCGACGGCTACGCGCCGACGAACCGCTCGCCGAGAAGCTGCACTGCAGTTACCTGACGCCCGACACCATGGCCGGCGCGGACAGGTCGTATCCCACCTGGGCCCACAACCATGCGCTGAAGCGTCCGGTGACTCCCGTCACCCGCCGCGAACTGCACGCCTTCGGCTTGGTCCTGCACGGCAGGCCGCCGGAGGGTTTACTGCCGCCCACTCCGGACCGTGAGCTCAACGCCTTCGTCGTACGGGACCAGAAGGAGTTCTGGCGGGGCGCGCTACGCAAGGCGCGGCTCTGGAATCAGGACATCTGGGTCGACCTCGGCATGCTCACCTTCGCGAGGGCGAGCACGACCCTGCGGGACGGGCGGCTGATCTCCAAACGGGAGGCACTCGAACTGCTCCCCGAACTGGGTGCCCCGGTCGAGGTGGTCGACGACATCAGGCGACGGCGGTACGAGGACCCCGCGCCGCCCACCGAGGAGTGGACGGCGCGCCGGAGAGAGCTGACGCGAAACTACCTCGGCCCCGCGATCGACGACCTCGTGACCACGTATGAACCACTCACGCGCGTGTGAGCGTCGATTCCGTCGCGGCGGCCGGCAGGTCCGCCATGGCCTCCGGCCGCTCGCGCAGCGACAGCAGGACGCGCAGGACGCCGATCCACACCACGCAGGAGCCGAACATGTGGAGGCCGACCAGGACCTCGGGGAGGTCGGTGAAGTACTGGGCGTAGCCGATGACGCCCTGGCCGAGAAGGATCAGGAACAGGTCGCGGGTGCGGTCCAGCGGGCCCTTGGGGGCGTCGACCGCCTTGAGGACGAACCACAGGGCGAAGGTCAGCGTGACCACGATCCAGGCCAGCACGGCGTGCAGCTTGGTGACGTTCTCCCAGTTCAGCGGGATGCGTTCGACTTCGCTGGAGTCGCCGGCGTGCGGGCCCGCGCCGGTGACGACCGTGCCGACCGCGATCAGCAGGACGGTCACGGCGACAAGGATCCACACCATCTGCCGTACCGGCTTGCCGACGAGGGGACGCGGCGCGGCGTCGCCCTCGTGGGTGCGCTGCCACATCACCGTGGCGACGGCGATCAGCGCGGTGGAGAGGAGGAAGTGGGCCGCGACCGTATACGGGTTGAGGCCCACCAGCACCACGATGCCGCCGAGCACCGCGTTGCTCATGACGACCCAGAACTGCGCCCAGCCCAGCCGGGTCAGGCTCCGCCGCCACGGCTTCTGCGAGCGTGCGGCGATGATCGCCCAGCCGACCGCCGCGCACAGCACATAGGTCAGCATGCGGTTGCCGAACTCGATGACTCCGTGGAAGCCCATCGCGCTCGTGGTGGTGAGCGAGTCGTCGGTGCACTTGGGCCAGGTCGGGCAGCCGAGGCCCGACCCGGTCAGGCGGACGGCGCCGCCGGTGACCACGATGACCACCGCCATGACGAGCGCGGCGAGAGCCGCACGCCGCACGGTCCGAGGTGTCGGGGTCCAGCGTTCGGCGATGAAGGCGAGCGGGTTGCGCGCGAAGGCTACGGCGTCGGCTCGGGTCACGTTTGGCACGCGTCCCATCGTAGGCGGCCGCTTGTGCACGCTTTCACGAGGGGGGTTCCCGGCGGAGGGTCTCTACTCCCAGCGGAAGAATCGCGCCGCGGCCCCGAGCCCCACGACCGCCCACACAGTGAGGATCCCGAGGTCGCCCCACGGCATGCCCGCCCCGTGCTGGAGCACGTCCCGCAGCCCGTCCGAGAGCGCCGAGATCGGCAACAGGCCGAGCACGTCCTGGGCACCCGACGGGAACTTGTCCATCGGGACGATCACACCGCCGCCGACGAGGAGCAGCAGGAAGACCAGGTTGGCGGCGGCCAGCGTGGCCTCCGCCTTCAGGGTGCCGGCCATCAGCAGGCCGAGACCCGAGAAGGCGGCCGTGCCGAGGATCAGCAGGAGCAGTACGGCCGGCGGGTTGCCCTGCGGTGACCAGCCCAGGGCGTAGGCGATGACCGTCAGCAGGAGCACCTGCAGGATCTCCGTGACCAGCACGGACGCCGTCTTCGCGGTCATCAGGCCCCAGCGCGGGAGCGGGGACGCGGCGAGCCGCTTCAGGACCCCGTAGCGCCGCTCGAAGCCCGTCGCGATGGCCTGGCCGGTGAACGCGGTCGACATCACGGCGAGCGCGAGGACACCGGGGGTCAGGAAGTCGACGGCCTTCCCCTCGCCCGTGTCGACGATGTCGACCGAGCTGAACAGGACCAGCAGGAGGGTCGGGATCACGACCGTCAGCAGCAGCTGCTCGCCGTTGCGCAGCAGCATCTTCGTCTCGAGGGCGGCCTGCGCGCCGATCATGCGGGGGAGGGGGGCTGCCCCCGCCTTCGGCGTGTATGTACCGGCGGTGGTCACGAACGCAGCTCCTTGCCGGTCAGCTCCAAAAAGACGTCTTCAAGAGTGTGCCGCTCGACGGAGATCTTCTCCGGCATCACCCCGTGCTGCGCGCACCAGGAGGTGACCGTCGCCAGCAGCTGCGGGTCGACCTTGCCGCCCACCCGGTAGGAGCCGGGCGTGAGCTCGGCCGCCGTGCAGTCCGCCGGGAGGGCCTTCAGCAGGGAGCCCACGTCGAGCCCGGGACGGCCGGTGAAGCGCAGTGTGTTCTCGGCGCCGCCGCGGCACAGCTCCTCGGGCGAGCCCTGCGCGATGACCTTGCCCGCGTCGATGATCGCGACGTCGTCGGCGAGCTGCTCGGCCTCGTCCATGTAGTGCGTGGTGAGGATGACGGAGACGCCGTCGGCGCGCAGATCGCGGACCAGGTCCCAGGTGGCACGGCGGGCCTGCGGGTCGAGGCCGGCGGTCGGCTCGTCGAGGAAGACCAGCTCGGGGCGGCCGACCACGGCCATGGCCAGCGCGAGGCGCTGCTGCTGGCCGCCCGACAGACGCCGGTAGGTCGTCCGGCCGCAGCTGTCGAGGCCGAGCCGCTCGATGAGCGCGTCCACGTCCAGCGGGTGGGCGTGGAGTTTCGCCACGTGCCGGAGCATCTCGTCGGCGCGACTGCCCGAGTAGACGCCGCCGGACTGGAGCATCACACCTATCCGGGAGTACAGCGCGGAGGCCTCTTTCACCGGGTCGAGGCCCAGGACGCGCACCGTGCCGGAGTCCGGCTTCCGGTACCCCTCGCAGGTCTCGACCGTGGTCGTCTTGCCCGCGCCATTGGGGCCGAGTACGGCGGTGATGCCCGCCTTGGCCTCCAGGTCGAGGCCGTCCACCGCGGTCTTCGTTCCGTACCGCTTCACCAGGGCCTGGACCTGGACCACGGGGTCGCTTCGCATGAGGCGCAAGTCTAAGGACGTCGCCGGGGCCGAGAGGCGCCGGGGGCCGCATCCACGTAGTGATCACGTGGCCGGTGCAGTGCCAGCCAGCGCTCGGCGTAGGCCACCGCGTCGGCCACCGGGAACAGGCGTACGTCGGCCGCGCCCACCCGGCCCCGTACGACCGGACGGTCCCGCTCGAAGTCGGAGCCCAGCTCGTCGAAGCGGTCGGAGTCGATGGAGACCTCCGTGACCACCTCCCAGCCGCCCGCGGCGGGCCGTCCCACCTCGACGCGCGGCGACGGTATGCGGTACTCGGCGAGATGGAAGCTGGTGCAGGCGTCGTAGCCGGCGCCGAGCAGCAGGACCCGGGCGCCGATGGTCTCCAGGCGGGCCAGCGGGCTTCGCTCGCCGAGCCGGCAGTCGGGCGCGTGGCCCTCGACGATCTCCGCCGCGCGGGGGCCGACGGCCGCGAACGAGGTCTGCGGGTGCGCGCTGCGCAAGGCACCGGGCCAGCCGCGGACGGTCTCCGGGATCACGCCGACCCCACGGGTGGGCGTGAGAAGCGGGTCGTACGCGGGCATGGTCGCCCGGATGGTGGACCACCATTCCTCGGGGACCGGGGGATTGGCCCACAGCGCCGGATCGGAGAGGTCGCCGGACTGGGTGGGGACCACCAGCGTGCCGTCGGGGCCGAGCGCGTCGAGCAGTCCCTGGACGACGGCGACCGCACCGCCGTTGACCCAGCCGAGGGAACTGAGGGAGGAGTGTGCGAGAAGCGTTTCGCCGGGCTGGACGCCCATCGAGAGAAGCTGTGCCGCGAGGGTGTCCCGGGTGACGAGTGGGCCGGTGGGAGGGGGTGTCGACATGGTTCGGGAGTCTCCCGGAGAGCCTCGCGGGGCGCTACCCATTTGATCGATCAAAGATCGTTTCCGCAGGTCATGTTAGGTATACCTAAGTGATGCACGGCACCGTCCACCCATCAGGACGCGGCTTGTCAGGCTCTGAGGAATTACGCAACAATGGCGTTGTGAAAAACGCTGGCGAGGCTCGGGAGACCCCCACGGGGGCCCCGCAGGAGGAGCTCGCGACCGGAGAGCGCTCGACGCGCAACCGGGTCGCGCGGTCCATCCTGGACCACGGCCCGTCGACCGTCGCCGAGCTCGCCGGGCGCCTCGGCCTCACTCAGGCCGCCGTCCGCCGTCACCTCGACGCACTCGTCGCCGACGATGTCGTGGCAGCACGCGAGCAGCGGGTCTACGGCGCGCGGACGCGTGGCCGTCCCGCCAAGGTGTTCGCCCTGACCGACTGCGGCCGGGACGCCTTCGACCAGTCCTACGACACGCTCGCCGCGGACGCCCTGCGCTGGATCGCGGACCGAGAGGGCGGGGACGAGGCCGTCGTCGCCTTCGCCCGCGCCAGGATCGCCGCCCAAGGCCAGGCATACCGCAAGGCCGTGGAGACCGCCGCCCCCGAGGAGCGCACCGAAGCCCTGGCCAAGGCCTTGAGCACGGACGGGTACGCTGCTACGGCGCGCAGCGCACCGGTCGGCGAGCAGCTCTGCCAGCACCACTGCCCGGTCGCCCATGTCGCCGAGAAGTTCCCGCAGCTGTGCGAGGCGGAGACCGAGTTCTTCTCCCAGTTGCTCGGCACGCATGTGCAGCGGCTGGCCACCATCGCCCACGGCGATGGCGTATGCACCACCTTCATCCCCAAGATTTCCAAGACCGTCGATAACGCAACTATCGATAACGCATCTGCAAGCACCGCCGGGAGGAACCCCGCATGACGCTCCCCATCGAGGAGACTGCCCACCCCGAACTCGAGGGTCTGGGCACGTACGAATACGGCTGGGCCGACTCCGACGTGGCCGGTGCCTCTGCCAAGCGCGGCATCAACGAGGACGTCGTCCGAGACATCTCCGGCAAGAAGAGCGAGCCGGAGTGGATGACCAAGCTCCGCCTCAAGGGCCTGCGCCTCTTTGAGAAGAAGCCCATGCCGAACTGGGGCTCGGACCTGTCGGGCATCGACTTCGACAACATCAAGTACTTCGTGCGCTCCACGGAGAAGCAGGCGGAGTCCTGGGAGGACCTGCCCGAGGACATCAAGAACACGTACGACAAGCTCGGCATCCCGGAGGCGGAGAAGCAGCGCCTCGTCGCCGGTGTCGCGGCCCAGTACGAGTCCGAGGTCGTCTACCACCAGATCCGCGAGGACCTGGAGGAGCAGGGCGTCATCTTCCTGGACACCGACACCGCCCTGAAGGAGCACCCGGAGCTCTTCAAGGAGTACTTCGGCACCGTCATCCCGGTCGGCGACAACAAGTTCGCGTCGCTGAACACCGCCGTGTGGTCCGGTGGCTCCTTCATCTACGTGCCGAAGGGCGTGCACGTCGAGATCCCGCTCCAGGCCTACTTCCGTATCAACACGGAGAACATGGGCCAGTTCGAGCGGACGCTGATCATCGTCGACGAGGACGCCTACGTCCACTACGTCGAGGGTTGTACGGCCCCGATCTACAAGTCGGACTCCCTGCACTCCGCGGTGGTCGAGATCATCGTGAAGAAGGGCGCCCGCTGCCGTTACACGACCATCCAGAACTGGTCGAACAACGTCTACAACCTGGTCACCAAGCGCGCCGTGGCGTACGAGGGCGCGACCATGGAGTGGATCGACGGCAACATCGGCTCCAAGGTCACCATGAAGTACCCGGCCGTCTACCTGATGGGCGAGCACGCCAAGGGCGAGACCCTCTCCATCGCCTTCGCGGGCGAGGGGCAGCACCAGGACGCCGGCTCCAAGATGGTCCACATGGCGCCGAACACCTCCTCCAACATCGTGTCGAAGTCCGTGGCACGCGGTGGCGGTCGTACGTCGTACCGCGGTCTCGTCGAGATCGGCGAGGGCGCCCACGGCTCGAAGTCGAACGTGCTGTGCGACGCACTGCTCGTCGACACCATCTCCCGCTCCGACACGTACCCCTATGTGGACGTCCGCGAGGACGACGTGTCCATGGGCCACGAGGCGACCGTCTCCAAGGTCTCCGAGGACCAGCTCTTCTACCTGATGAGCCGTGGTCTGACCGAGTTCGAGGCGATGGCGATGATCGTGCGCGGCTTCGTCGAGCCGATCGCCAAGGAGCTGCCCATGGAGTACGCCCTCGAGCTCAACCGGCTGATCGAGCTGCAGATGGAGGGCGCGGTCGGTTAAGACCTGCCTTCCGGACACAGCCAGCGAATTTCTGACGTAAGAAAGCGAGCAGACCGACAGCCATGGCTGAGGCTCAGAACATCCCGGTGGGGTCCACCACCGCCGGCCAGATCGCGGTGGCCGCCGAGTCGACCGTCGCCACGCGCATGAGTGCGCCCCCGTCCTTCGACGTGGCGGACTTCCCGGTCCCCCACGGCCGCGAGGAGGAATGGCGGTTCACCCCGCTGGAGCGGCTGCGCGGGCTGCACGACGGCACCGCGGTCGCGACCGGCGACGGCGTGAAGGTCGACATCGAGGCACCCGAGGGCGTCACGGTCGAGACCGTCGGCCGTGACGACGCCCGGATCGGCAAGGCCGGCACCCCGGTGGACCGCGTCGCCGCCCAGGCGTACTCGGCGTTCGAGAAGGCCGGTGTCGTCACCGTCCCCAAGGAGGCGGTCCTCACCGAGCCGATCCGCATCGCCGTGCACGGCGAGGGCGGGGTCGCCTACGGCCACCAGGTCATCGAGCTGGGAGCCTTCGCCGAGGCCGTCGTCGTCATCGACCACACCGGTGACGCGGTCCTCGCGGCCAACGTCGACTACATCCTGGGCGACGGCGCCAAGCTCACCGTCGTCTCCGTCCAGGACTGGGACGACAAGGCCGTGCACGTGGGCCAGCACAACGCCCTCATCGGCCGGGACGCCACCTTCAAGTCGTTCGTGGTCACCTTCGGCGGCGACCTCGTACGCCTCCACCCGCGCGTCGCCTACGCCGGCACCGGCGGCGAGGCCGAGCTCTTCGGTCTCTACTTCACGGACGCGGGTCAGCACCAGGAGCACCGCCTCCTCGTCGACCACAACACCCCGCACTGCAAGTCGAACGTCGCCTACAAGGGCGCGCTCCAGGGCGACGGCGCGCACGCGGTGTGGATCGGCGACGTCCTCATCGAGGCCAAGGCCGAGGGCACGGACACGTACGAGATGAACCGCAACCTCGTCCTGACGGACGGCGCGCGGGTCGACTCGGTCCCGAACCTGGAGATCGAGACCGGCGAGATCGTCGGCGCCGGTCACGCCTCCGCCACCGGCCGCTTCGACGACGAGCAGCTCTTCTACCTGATGGCCCGCGGCATCCCCGCCGACGAGGCCCGCCGTCTGGTGGTCCGCGGCTTCTTCGCCGAGCTGGTCCAGCAGATCGGCGTGGACGACATCGAAGAGCGCCTCCTCGCGAAGATCGACGAGGAGCTGGAGGCGTCGGTCTGATGCCCGCTTTCGTACGCGCCTGTGGGCTGAGCGAGCTGGAGGAGGACACCCCGAAGCGGGTGGAACTCGATGGCACGCCGGTCTCGGTCGTGAAGACCGAGGGGGAGGTGTTCGCGATCAACGACATCTGCTCGCACGCGAACGTCTCGCTCTCCGAGGGCGAGGTGGAGGACTGCCAGATCGAGTGCTGGCTGCACGGCTCCGCGTTCGACCTCCGCACCGGCAAGCCGTCCGGCCTTCCCGCGACGCGCCCCGTCCCCGTATACCCCGTAAAGATCGAAGGGGACGACGTGCTCGTCTCCCTCACCCAGGAGTCCTGAGGAACCCATGGCAACGCTTGAAATCCACGACCTGCACGTCACCGTCGAGGCCGACAACGCCACGAAGGAGATCCTCAAGGGCGTCGACCTGACCGTGAAGCAGGGCGAGACGCACGCCATCATGGGCCCCAACGGCTCCGGCAAGTCCACCCTCGCCTACTCGCTCGCGGGCCACCCGAAGTACACGGTCACCGGCGGCACCGTCACCCTCGACGGCGAGGACGTCCTGGAGATGTCCGTCGACGAGCGCGCCCGCGCGGGCCTGTTCCTGGCGATGCAGTACCCGGTCGAGGTCCCCGGCGTCTCGGTCTCCAACTTCCTGCGCACCTCCGCCACGGCGATCCGTGGCGAGGCCCCCAAGCTGCGTACCTGGGTGAAGGAGGTCAAGGAGACCATGGAGCGCCTCCACATGGACCCCGCCTTCGCCGAGCGCAACGTGAACGAGGGCTTCTCCGGCGGTGAGAAGAAGCGCCACGAGATCCTTCAGCTGGAGCTGCTCAAGCCGAAGGTCGCGATCCTCGACGAGACCGACTCCGGCCTGGACGTCGACGCCCTGCGCATCGTCTCCGAGGGCGTCAACCGCGTCCGCGAGACCGGCGAGGTCGGCACCATGCTGATCACCCACTACACGCGCATCCTGCGCTACATCAAGCCCGACTTCGTCCACGTCTTCTCCGCGGGCCGGATCGTGGAGTCCGGCGGCGCCGAGCTCGCCGACAAGCTGGAGAACGAGGGCTACGAGGGTTACACGAAGGGTGGCGCATCCGCGTGACACAGCTGCCGGGCCTCCTCGACACCGAGGCGATCCGCAAGGACTTCCCCATCCTGGACCGTCAGGTCCACGACGGTAAGAAGCTTGTGTACCTGGACAACGCGGCGACCTCGCAGAAGCCGCGCCAGGTACTGGACGCCCTCAACGAGTACTACGAGCGGTACAACGCCAACGTCCACCGCGGTGTGCATGTGCTCGCCGAGGAGGCCACGGCGCTGTACGAGGGCGCGCGCGACAAGGTCGCCGCGTTCATCAACGCGCCGAGCCGCGACGAGGTGATCTTCACCAAGAACGCCTCGGAGTCGCTCAACCTCGTGGCCAACATGCTCGGCTGGGCCGACGAGCCCTACCGGGTCGACCACGAGACCGAGATCGTCATCACGGAGATGGAGCATCACTCCAACATCGTGCCGTGGCAGCTGCTGGCGCAGCGCACGGGCGCGAAGCTGAAGTGGTTCGGTCTCACCGACGACGGCCGTCTCGACCTGTCGAACATCAACGAGATCATCACCGAGAAGACGAAGATCGTCTCCTTTGTGCTGGTGTCGAACATCCTGGGCACCGTGAACCCGGTCGAGGCGATAGTGCGCCGCGCCCAGGAGGTCGGCGCGCTGGTCTGCATCGACGCCTCGCAGGCCGCTCCGCACATGCCGCTGGACGTCCAGGCCCTCCAGGCCGACTTCGTGGCCTTCACCGGCCACAAGATGTGCGGTCCGACGGGCATCGGCGTCCTCTGGGGCCGGCAGGAGCTCCTGGAGGACCTCCCGCCGTTCCTCGGCGGCGGCGAGATGATCGAGACGGTGTCGATGCACTCGTCGACCTACGCCCCGGCGCCCCACAAGTTCGAGGCGGGTACGCCCCCGATCGCGCAGGCGGTCGGTCTGGGCGCGGCCATCGACTATCTGAACTCGATCGGCATGGACAAGATCCTCGCCCACGAGCACGCGCTCACCGAGTACGCGGTGAAGCGGCTCACGGAGGTCCCCGACCTCCGGATCATCGGCCCGACCACGGCCGAGGACCGCGGCGCCGCGATCTCGTTCACGCTGGGTGACA
The DNA here is from genome assembly GCF_054462255.1 of Streptomyces sp. SD15. Lineage (NCBI taxonomy): Bacteria > Bacillati > Actinomycetota > Actinomycetes > Kitasatosporales > Streptomycetaceae > Streptomyces > Streptomyces sp. SD15. The sequence goes on from NZ_JBTLMO010000014.1 coordinate 96,822, forward strand.
TCCACCCGCACGACGTGGGCCAGGTCCTCGACGAGCAGGGCATCGCGGTCCGGGTCGGCCACCACTGCGCCCGCCCGGTCTGCCTGCGCTACGGAATTCCTGCGACCACGCGAGCGTCTTTCTATCTGTACTCCACGCCGGCGGAGATCGACGCGCTGATCGACGGCCTGGAGCACGTCCGGAACTTCTTCGGCTGAGGGGCTGGCTGAGACGTGAAGCTTGATTCGATGTACCAGGAAGTCATCCTGGACCACTACAAGCACCCGCACGGGCGGGGCTTGCGGGATGGCGATGCCGAGGTGCACCACGTCAACCCGACGTGCGGCGACGAGATCACGCTGCGCGTGAAGTACGACGGCGAGCAGATCGCGGACATCTCTTACGAGGGCCAGGGCTGCTCGATCAGCCAGGCCTCGGCCTCCGTGCTGAACGAACTCCTCGTCGGCAAGGACGTGTCCGAGGCGCAGAAGATCCAGGAGACCTTCCTGGAGCTGATGCAGTCCAAGGGCCGGGTCGAGCCCGACGACGCGATGGAGGAGGTGCTGGAGGACGCGGTCGCGTTCGCCGGTGTCTCCAAGTACCCGGCCCGGGTGAAGTGCGCTCTCCTGAGCTGGATGGCGTGGAAGGACGCGACCGCCCAGGTTCTGGGCGACGGCGCCGAGAGGAAGACGGCATGAGCGAGAACACTGTGACATCGGGAGAGGGCTTGACGACGAAGCCGGCCTCCGAAGAGGAAGTCCGCGAGGCGCTGTACGACGTCGTCGACCCCGAGCTGGGCATCGACGTCGTCAACCTCGGCCTGATCTACGGGATCCACATCGACGACGCGAACATCGCGACGATCGACATGACCCTGACGTCCGCGGCCTGCCCGCTCACCGACGTCATCGAGGACCAGGCCAAGTCCGCCACGGACGGCATCGTCAACGAGCTGCGCATCAACTGGGTCTGGATGCCGCCGTGGGGCCCGGACAAGATCACGGATGACGGGCGCGAGCAGCTCAGGGCGCTCGGGTTCAACGTCTGAGACCCCTCTCGTACAGGGCTGTGGCCCCCGGCAACGCGCCGGGGGCCACAGTCTTTTCTCGTCTGCGGGCTCAGCTCCAGCCCTTCACCACACGGAACGCCGAGTCGGCCCCGTAGCTCCGGTCGTGGTCGTGCCCCTCCAGGCGGAGCTGGAAGTTGCGGTGGCGCAGGAAGCGGCCCGGGTAGTTGACCGACTCCAGCCTGACCGCGCCGGCGTACGACGAAGTCCGGGGGCAGAAGGTGGCGTCCTTCTCGAACAGGTCGGAGCCGTCGTCGCGGTCCGCACGGAGGGAGAAGTTGCGGTGGCGGAGGTAGGCGCCGTCGGCCGTGGTGAAGGAGTAGCAGGAGGACACCGCCAGCCCCTCGACCAGCTTGAAGCTCGCGTCCTGCTTGGTCGAGGTCGAGCTGCTCGATCCCACCGGGTCGAGCCGGACGACGTCGTAGCTCACATGCCAGTAACGGTCGGGGTAGTTGACCGACTGGATCGAGGTCCGCGAGGAGGCGGGCTCGGCCGTGGGAGGCTTGCTCGACGGGGAGGTCTTCGACGGCCCGGGGACGGGCTCGACGTCGGTCCCCTGCTCCGACGGTTTGGCCGAGGCGGAACTCTGCGAGGTGGAGGCCGAGGCGGAGGCGGAGTCGGATTGCCGTGGGGAGGCCAAGGCGGTCTTGCCGGCCGGGGCGATGGCCGTGCCCGATGCGGTGAAACCGGGCAGGAGCGGGGCGTCCGTGTCGGAGGCGGTCCGGTTCTCCGACGGGTTGTCAGCATTGCTGTCCAGTACGGCGACCGCGGTCGCGCTGGCGATGAGCACGGTCACGGCGAGCGCACCGGCCAGCCACAGCCGCCGGGTTCCGGGCAGCCGTCCCTCGTCCGGGAGCTCACCGGACTCCCAGGGCACCGGGGGCTGTTCCACGAAGGGGGGCAGTTCCGCCGGATAGGGAACGCCGTGGGGGGTGGGGCGCCAGGCCGGTTCCTCCGGGGAGGCGGCCGGACCGTCTGACGCTGATGAGGCGCCGGAACCCTCCGGGGAGGAGGCGGACTGGTCGGACCCCGGTCCGGACTCGGGCTCGGACTCGGACTCGGACTCGGGTGGTATTTCTGGCATGCGCGTTCCTCCAGCGTCGCCCATGGCGCACGCGGATTCGTCTACTGGTCTCAGCACAAGAGGGGGGAGGCGCAAGCACACGGTTGAGCGGCGGTAGCCGAGGAGACCGGGTGCGCGACTGGTGAAACAGTAGTGGACCAAGTGACCTCCGAGCAGCCGTTTCCCCCAGTGATCCTGGCGAATTAACGGCTCGCGCGGTGCGTGGAGAGGCTTTTGCGGTGCCTTGCGGTTCACATGCCATTCTCAGTGGGATCCAAGTCCGGGCTCATCCGCGCACGACAGCGTGAATCCGTGCCCTTCTCCGTACGAGCCGTGTCTTCCTCCCCGCACGCCGCGCCGTCCTCCGTGGCAGCTGCGCCCTCCGCCCGGCCTGTCTTCGTTCTCGGCTGTCCCCGCTCCGGAACCACCCTGCTGCAGCTGATGTTGCACGCGCATCCGCGGATTGCCCTGCCGCCCGAAACGCGCTTCGTGCTGCCCGCCTACGAGGGCCGGCTGGGTTTCGGGGATCTGAACGAGCGCGGCAACCGGGCCGGGCTCGCACAGTGGATCACCGGCCGGAAGGAGACGCGCTTCCACGAGCTCGGAGTGGACGCCGGGCGCGTGGCCGAGCGGATCACCGACGGGCCGCCCACCCTCGGATCGGCGCTCGGGATCGCGCTCAGGGCGTACGCCGAGGAGCACGGGAAGGCGCGCTGGGGCGACAAGCGGCCCGCGTACGCCCTGTATGTGGCGGAGATACTGCGGCTGTTCCCCGACGCGCAGTTCATCCACCTCGTACGGGACGGGCGGGACTGCGTCGCCTCGCTGCTGGGGATGCCCTGGTGGCACCGCGGGTTCCACGAGGCCGTGGCCACCTGGGCGCAGGTCATGGACACCACCCGCACGTACGCGCGCGAGCTGGGCGCCGGCAGCTGGCACGAGCTGCGCTTCGAGGACCTGGTGGCCGAGCCCGAGGCCCAACTGCGCGGCGTGTGCGGGTTCCTGGGCGAGGAGTACGCTCCTGAGATGCGCGAGCCGTACCGCGTCGCCGGGGTGGCCGTACCCGCCCGCAAGACCTGGCACCGACGCACCCACGGCGCCCTGGACACCTCACGGGCGGGCAGCTGGACGACCCGGCTGACGCCCGCCCAGATCCGGCTGTGCGACGCCGTATTGGGCGAGCGACTGGTCTCGTACGGCTACGAGCTCGCCGGAGCCGTCCGGCCCGACCCCGCCGAGCTCCTGCGCTACCGGCGGGTGGAGGTGCTGCGCCGGGCCGCCCACGCCAAGCGGCGGATGCTCGACCGTCTGGCGCGGGTGCGTGAACCGGGGCCCGTGGCCTACCAGTTGACGACCACGTCGGAGTTCAGGGCCTAGGGAGGGCATGACGGTGGCCGCGTGCGTCGGGCGGGGAGGATCGGTGCGGGGGAGACTTGTGTACGGGTGTACGCATCGGTGGGTAGGCTCCTTCACATGGGATACGCACTGCTCGCCGGAGCCATAGCCGCCGAGGTGGCCGCGACCACCGCCATGAAGTACAGCGACGGCTTCAGCAGGCTCTGGCCCTCACTGCTGACGGCCCTCGGCTACGTCGTCTCCTTCGCCCTGCTCGCCCAGACCCTGAAGACCGTGGGCATAGGCACGGCCTACGCGATCTGGGCCGGTGTCGGCACCGCGACCATCGCCGTCATCGGACTCGCCCTGTTCGGGGAGGCGCTGACCCTCACGAAGGTCGCCGGGATCCTGCTCATCGTCGGCGGCGTGGTGGTGCTCAACCTCGGAGGCGCGCACTGATGGCCCGCCGCTACGACCCCGAGCGGCGCCGGCGGATCATCGACGCCGCGATCCGGGTCGTCGGGGAGAAGGGCATCGCCGGGCTGAGCCACCGCTCCGTCGCCGCCGAGGCCGATGTGCCGCTCGGTTCCACCACGTACCACTTCAAGACCCTCGACGAGCTGATGGTCGCCGCGTTGCGCCAGGCGAACGAGGGCTTCGCCAAGGTGATCGCGGCGCGTGGCGGCCTGGAGGATCCGCACGGCGACCTGGCCGGGGAGCTGGCCGGCTGGATGGGCGAGTGGCTCGCCGGTGACCGCACCGGCGTCGAGTTGGAGTACGAGCTCTACCTCGCCGCCCTGCGCCGCCCCGCCCTGCGCCCCGTCGCCGCCGAATGGGCCCAGGACCTCGCCACCCTGCTGTCCCGGCGAACGGACCCGGTCACGGCGCGGGCGTTGGTGGCGCTGATGGACGGGATCTGCTTGCAGGTGCTGCTGACGGATGTGCCGTACGACGAGGAGTATGCGCGGGAGGTGCTGGCGCGGGTCGTCGGCCGAGGGGCGTGAACCCTCTTCGCGACATCGGGGAACAGCGGGTGACATGCTCACCCCGACCACGCCCACGGAGGCCACCCACGTGACCGGACCGCCAGACCCCGAGGTGTCCCAGGACGCCGAGGTCGTCGCCCGATCGCTGGACGAACCGGAACGCTTCGCGAGCCTCTACGACCGCTACGCCCCGGACATCCACCGCTACGCCGCGCGCCGCCTCGGGACGGGTGCCGCCGACGACATCACCGCGGAGACCTTCCTCATCGCCTTCCGCACCCGCGCCCGCTACGACACGGACCGCCCCCATGCCCGCCCGTGGCTCTACGGCATCGCGGGCAACCTCATCGGCAAGCAGCGCCGCGCCGAGGTGCGGGCCCTGCGGGCGCTGGCCCGAACCGGTCACGACCCGGTCGCCGAGTCCTGGTCCGAGCGTGCCGACGACCGGGTCACCGCGCAGACGGCGCACGCCCCGCTGGCCGGTGCGCTGGCCGCCCTGTCCACGGGCGACCGGCACGTCCTGCTGCTGGTGGCCTGGGCGGACCTGACGTACGTCGAGGTCGCCGAGGCGCTCGGCATCCCCGTCGGCACCGTCCGCTCCCGGCTCAACCGCGCCCGCCGCAAGGTCCGTTCGGCGCTCGGCGCCGACCCCGCATTCACACTGGACGCCACGGAGGTGGTCTGACCATGGACGAGATGACGGCGGTCCGTGAGCTGCGCGCCGAGGCCCCGGCCGCGGGGCGCGCGGAACTGGTGACCGGACGGGAACGGCTGCTGCGGGAGGCGGTCCGCGGCACCCGCATCCGCAGGCCGTGGGCAAGCCGACGGCTCGCCGTGGTGGGGGCGGCGGCCGCGGTCACGGCGGCCGCACTGATCGGTACGCAGGTGATGGGCGGACCCGACGGTGCGCAGCCGGGAGCCGGACCGGGCTACACCCTCGAGCTGGGCAGCGCCAAGACCCTGCTGAACGACGCCGCGGACGCGATCGCCGCCCGCCCCGCGGTCACCGCGCACGACGGACAGTGGATCTACGAGAAGACCGTCGAGACGAACATGACGGATGAGGAGCGGCCGGGACCGCAGACCAGCGAGGACTGGACGAAATATGCGCATCCGGCCATGGAGAACGGCCAGGCGGGCGACGACCACTCGCCCAGGGAGGAGTACGAGTTCCTCAAGAGCCTGCCGGAGGACCCGGCGAAGGTACGGGCGAAGGCACGCGCCTTCTTCTACGCCACCGACGTCTCCGAGGCCCGTACGGAACACGAGTACCGGGCCCTCACCGTGGTTCTCAGCCGCGCCTACGCGTACGACCCACAAGGGCTCGCCAAGATCTACCGGGCCCTGGCCACCATCCCCGGCGTGCGGGCCGCGCAGGTCCAGGACGTGGCCGGGCGGGACGCCATCGCGCTGTACCTGAAGGGCGACGACCCGACCGCGGACCGGCAGGAACTGCTCCTCGACCCGAGCACCTACCTCTACAGCGGGTTCCGGTTCGTGGCCCGGAGCGACGGTCCCGACCAGAAGAAGGGCGACGTCGTCATCAGCGGTGCCCAGCTGGCCCTGGCGGTGGTGGACAAGAAGGGCGAGCGGCCCTGAGCCGTCCGGTGCGCCCGGCACGTGCGAGGCGCCCGGCACGTGAGATGCCGGGCGCACCGGTTCGCCCGCGCGGCCTGTGCCAAGTTAGGTTTTCCTCATGACCGACACGACTGCTACTCGCACCACCGGCGCCGTCGCCGCCGGCCTCGCCACCCTCACGGCCGACGGCACCGTCCTCGACACCTGGTTCCCCGCTCCCGAGCTGTCCGCCGAGCCCGGCCCGGCCGGCACCGAGCGGCTGTCCGCCGAGCGGGCCGTCGAGCTGCTCGGCGAGGGCGCGGCGAAGGCCATCGGCCCGGACGCACGTCGTGGCGTCGAAGTGGTCGCGGTTCGTACGGTCATCGCCTCGCTGGACGACAAGCCGCTCGACGCGCACGACGCCTACCTGCGTCTGCACCTGCTCTCGCACCGCCTGGTCAAGCCGCACGGCCAGAGCCTGGACGGCATCTTCGGCCACCTCGCCAACGTCGCCTGGACCTCGCTCGGCCCGGTCGCCGTCGACGATGTCGAGACGGTGCGGCTGAACGCCCGCGCCGAGGGGCTGCACCTCCAGGTGACGTCCATCGACAAGTTCCCGCGCATGACGGACTACGTCGCTCCCAAGGGCGTCCGGATCGCCGACGCCGACCGCGTCCGGCTCGGTGCGCACCTCGCCGAGGGCACCACCGTCATGCACGAGGGCTTCGTGAACTTCAACGCGGGCACCCTCGGCACGTCCATGGTCGAGGGCCGGATCTCGGCCGGTGTCGTGGTCGGCGACGGCTCCGACATCGGCGGCGGCGCCTCCACCATGGGCACGCTGTCCGGCGGCGGCAACGTCCGCATCACCATCGGCGAGCGCTGCCTCATCGGCGCCGAGGCCGGCGTCGGCATCGCCCTCGGCGACGAATGCGTGGTCGAGGCGGGCCTGTACGTCACCGCGGGCACCCGCGTGACCATGCCCGACGGCCAGATCGTCAAGGCCCGCGAGCTGTCCGGCGCGTCCAACATCCTCTTCCGCCGCAACTCGGTCACCGGAACGGTGGAGGCGCGTCCGAACAATGCGGTGTGGGGTGGGCTGAACGAGGTGCTGCACAGCCACAACTGACGCACCCGTACGGGTACGTACGACGGCCCCGAAGATCACGTACGGGTTACTCGCCGTGACCTGCGCGCGGGTTAGGCAGATGAACGGGTGGACACAGCGTCCGATCAGATGCCGAACCGTGAGACGAGGGGCTGAGCAATGACGAACAAGCGGGCGAGGATCGGGGCGCGTTGGCTGACCGGGGCGGTCACCGCGGCGGTGGTGTGCGGGCTCCCCGCCGCGACCGCGCACGCCGACGAGACCAACACGGCCTCGCACAACGGCCCCCGGGTCGGGCTGATCAACACCGGCCAGGTCGACGACCCGATGGAGGACGTGCTGGAGCACTTCCTGCTGTTCGGTGACGGGTACCTCTGGGACTGACCCGCCGCTTCGACGCCCTCCCGCCTCCCGCGGGAGGGCGTTCGGCTTTGGCCGTGCTACCGCTCCGCCACCACAGCCGCGGCGAAATCCGCCAGCCGTGTGAAGTCGCCCTCGCGCAGGCCCAGCCGGGGACTGACGAAATGGAGCAGGGCGGGCGTGGGATGGCGAGCGGCCACGTACGCGTAGTCGGCCGGGCTCAGCTCGTCGTCCACCCAGGCGAAGGGGCGGTTCCGCGCGTATGCCACGATCCGCTCCGTCTTCCAGTGCACCCCGTCGGGCCGGTCGGCGAACAGGGCGCCCGTGAAGTCGACGTACGGCAGCTCGGGGAGGCCGATGACGGGGGCGATATGGACGTTCGCGGCGTCCATCCAGGTGCTGGCCCAGCACAGGTCGTAGCCGAGTTCGAGGAGGGCCCGGCCGTGGTCGGGGTGGAGCCAGACGCGCAGGGGCCTGCCGGGGTCCACGGCCACCCGGATCGTCGTGTAGCCCTCGGGCCGGCGCTCCGGCTGGGCCGCGTACGGGTTGAGGGGGCCGTCGACGTCGAGGAACAGCAGGGGTCTGCTCACACGGCCACGGTAAGGCAGGAGGGCGGAAGAATTTCAGGCCCGGGGGCATAGCGGGGGGTCGGCGCGCGCGTCACCAAGGGCACAGGGGCGGATCACAGGGGCCGCCGGGGAAGAGAAGGTGACGATGGATGCCCAAGCGCAGGAGAACTTCCGGGAGTTCGTCGCGAACCGGTCGTCCGCGCTGCTGAAGACGGCCGTGCTGCTCAGCGGAGGGGACCGGCACGCCGCCGAGGACCTGCTGCAGAACGCCCTGATCAAGGCCGCGGGACGGTGGCACCGGATCGACGAACCCGAGGCGTACGTACGACAGATCCTGTACCGGCAGCAGGTGAGCCGCTGGCGGCTGAAGTGGCCCCGACGGGAGCTGACCGTCGCCGAGCCGCCAGAGGGCGCGTTCCACGACGCGGACGCCTCGTCCGCCGCCGAGTTGCGCGTGGTGATGCGCGGGGCGCTCGCCCGGCTCACCGCCCGGCAGCGCACCGTGCTCGTCCTGCGCTACTTCGAGGATCTGCCGGAGGCCGACGTGGCCCGGTTCCTCGGCTGCTCCGTCGGCACCGTACGGTCCACCACCCACCGCTCGCTCGCCCGGCTGCGCGCCCTCGCTCCCGAACTGGCCGCGCTCGGCCGGGGCGACGACGAGCAGCAGTCTTCCCGTGACTTCTCCCCCCTGGAGGTCCGCCCGTGAACGTCGACGACCTCGTCCGTAACTCCTTCCACGAGCAGGTCGCGGATCTGGCGCCGCCGCCCGTGGACTTTGCCGACCGCGTGCTGGCCGTCCGACGGCGCCGCCGGACCCGTACGATCGCCTCCGTCGCTGTGGCCACCGCCACCGCCGTCGCCGTCGCCGTCGCCGTGGCGGTGCCCCTGCTGGACACCGGCAAGGACGATGTGCGCCCGGCGAACGTCCTGAACGAGAACGACATCACTGCCCACCCCGGCCAGACCCCACCGCGCGACCTGATTGCGGCCGGGCCGGTCGCGCTGGCCGCGTACTACACCACCACGAGCGTCAAGCAGTCGGCCAACCGTCGCATCGACGTCCGCACGTACTGGCTCCTCGACGCGCGGACGCACACGTACGAGAAGACGACGAAGTGGTCCTTCGTCGCGGTCGCCCCCGGCCTGCGGACCGCCGCCGTCCTGGAGCGGAGCCTGCCCGCCCAGCGGATCGGCCTGCTCAACCTGCTCACCGGCAAGGTGGAGCGCTGGATTCCGGTCGATCACACCGTCGGAGCGGTCGCGTTCTCGCCCGACGGCCGCAAACTCGTCGCGACGACCTACAAGAAGAACCCCGACCTGCATGTCACGCTGTCGGGCAACCAGTCCAGCCGCTGGCCGAACTACCAGGAGCCGGGCCGGACCGGCTTCTACGTCGTGGACGTCGCATCCGGCACGATGTCGTGGAGCAAGGTTCCGTCCGGCGACGGCAGTGGCCTCAATGACCGCCAGGACTTCGGCTTCAGCCGCGACGGCAGGGCGGTCTACACCGGGCTCACCATGGAACCCGGCCAGCGCTTCTACGACTTCCAGGGCAACGAGGTCGCGACGCCCGACAACGAGAAGCACCTGCTCTGGTACGTCGACGCACGGCTGTCCCCGGACGGCAGGCTCGCCGCGGGCGACTTCGCGGGCGGGAAGAAGACCACCGCCTCCGAGATCCTGGACCCCGCCACCGGCAAGCGGATCACCACCGTGCACGGGCAGAAGCTGCTCGCCTGGGTCGACAACAAGCGCCTGATCGCCTGGGACATCACGCCGGGCTCGAACGAGTTCCACAACCGGCTCGTGGTCGTCACCCTGGGCAGCGACAAGAAGGTGCCGCTGAGCGGCTTCCGCGGCGGCGAGGACGGCGCCGCCGGGCGCTGGACGCCGGTCTTCGCCGGGCGCTGATCAGGCGGCCGTCAGCTGCTCGTACGCGGCCAGCAGCCCGTCGACCGTCCGGCGGTCGGCGGGCCGCAGCGGCGCGCGGACCGGGCCCGCGGGCAGGCCCAGCCGGCCGAGCAGCCCCTTCGCCGTGACCGTGCCGGGCAGGCCCGCCGACATCATCAATTCGATCAGCGGGATGGTCCGTTGCTGCCGGCGGGCCGCCTCGGCCGTGTCGCCCGCCTCGAACGCATCCAGGATCGCCCGGAGTTGAGCCGGGACCACGTTCGCGACCGTGCTGACGTAACCGGCGGCGCCCACCGCGTACAGCGCGAGAATGTGCTCGTCGCAGCCCGCGTAGTAAGCCAAGTCCGTGCGGGAGAGGACCTTCTGGGTGCCGAGGAGGTCATAGGAGCAGTCCTTGACCGCCACGATCCTGGGATGCTCGGCGAGCCGGATCATGGTCTCCGGCTCGATGCGCGTGCCGGTGCGGCCCGGGATGTCGTACAGCGCGAGCGGCAGCCCGGAGGTGTCGGCGACCTCCCGGAAGTGTGCCTCCAGCGCGTCCTGCGGGGGCTTGCTGTAGTACGGCGTGACCACCAACACGCCGTCCGCGCCTGCCTTTTCGGCCTCCAGGGCCAGCTCGACCGTGTGCCGGGTGTCGAAGGTGCCCACGCCCGCCACGATCGACGCCCGCTCCCCGACGGCCTCGCGCACGGCCCGGACGAGCGCCGACTTCTCGGCGTCCGTGGTGGTCGGCGACTCGCCCGTCGTCCCGGACAGCACCAGCCCGTCGCAGCCCTCGGACACCAGCCGGTCGGCGAGCCGCTGCGCGGCGTCGAGGTCCAGCACGCCCTCCTCGGTGAAGGGCGTGACCATCGCGCAGAGGGCGCGGCCGAAGGGCGGGGTACCGGTGTCTGAGGTCGTCATACGAGTAGTGTCGACACCTTCACTGTGAAGCTCCACTTAATTCTTCTACGAGGTTAAGAGTAGGGATGCTACGAGGTGAGGCCTGCGGAGGCCCTGGTGCCAAGAGGGCCCCTCATGCGTCACCATGGCGAGGACGGAGTCGTCGGCAGATCGCGGGAGGCGTCATGAGGCTGGGTAAGGCACTCGCCACCGGAGTCGCGGAAGAGCAGGCTCACGCGTACGAAGAGGATCTCCAACTGCCCGAGGAAGCGGAGGAGTGGGAAGCGTCCGTGCCCGAAGAGGTCCCGGTCGCCCGATGAGACTGCGGCTCCCCGAGGAACGCCCGACGGAGCCGCCGACCGGATACAAGATCGCCCACCCGGTGCTGTCCCAGGACGGCACCCGGGCCGGGTTCACCGGCGTTTCGCTGGGCGGCGCGCAGCCGTACGGAGTGCTGGACGAGGCCCGCTGTGTCTACGGGCTGCGGCACCGGGTGCCGCACCGCCGCTGCGACTGCGGCTTCCACTGCGTGCACGAGCGCGCCACGGCGGAGGCGATGCTGTGTACCGCCGAGTACCGGGCGGCCGCCCTCCTGGAGGTCTCCGTCCTCGGCGCGTACATCCGTTTCGAGCAGGGCTTCCGGTACGCCCGCCAGCGCGTGCGGACCGCGACGTTCGGCCCGTGCGAGTGCGGCGCCGTCGCTGCCGCGCTCGCGGACGCGGGCTGGGGGCGGCCCGGCTGGCGCGGCCTGGCGGCGGCCTGCGCGGGATGCGTACGCGGTCGTACGTCCTTGTCGCTCGCCTCCTTCGCGCGGCTGGCGGGGGAGGGGCTGCGAGCACGTGCCGGGAGCGGTGTCATCACCCCGCCGGTCGACCTCGGGGTGTCCGAACTGGTTGCCGAGGCCGCCTTGTTGCAGGCCCGGCTCGACTGGTTCCAGACCCGGTTGGCACGCCTGGACGGGCACGGGGGGCCGGGGTAGCCGGGTCGGATTCCCCGTCCGTCCGTGGACGCATGGTTGAGGTCGGAGGGCGGCGGTGCGCGCAGTGCGTGCCGTGCCGGCTGGCGGAGACCGCCATGACCCGTTGTACCGCCACCCACCCCGAACTCGCCGATCCCCGTACGCAGGCAGGCGAAGAGCCCGGCCCCCCGGACGACGGGGCCGGGCTCTTCCCGCTACAGGGCTACGGCCTGAACCGCAGCACCTGCGGGTCGTGGTCGCTGATCTGGTCGGAGAACTCCGAGTTGATGTGCACGCTGTCGTAGTCGAAGTCGCAGTCCTTGCGAATCGACGGGCTGATCAGGATCTGGTCGAGAACCTGGCTGTTGCCCTGGTAGTCGTACGTGTACCGCTCACTCTTCGGCAGCGACTTGATCGCCGGCCAGAGCTCGCCGTCACCTTCGAGGACCTTGGTGGTGTCCGAGAACTCGAAGTCGTTGATGTCGCCGAGGGTGATGACGTCGGCGTTCTTCTGCGTCTTCAGGATGTCGTCGACGAAGGAGTTGATCGCCGTCGCCTGCAGGTGACGCTGGGTCTCCGAGCTGCGCGACGGGGGCTGGTACTGCGCCGTCAGTCCCTGGTCGCCGCCCTTCGAGTTGAGGTGGTTGGCGATCACGAAGACCGTCTTGCCGCGGAAGACGAACTCGCCGGCCAGCGGCTTGCGGCTGTTGGCCCACGCGGTGTTCGCCGGGTCGATCCGGCCCGGCGAGGCCGTCAGCGCCGCCTTGCCGCGCACCTTGGTGACACCGACGGCGGTCGTCGCGTCGCCGCCCGCGCGGTCGGTGAACGAGACCCGCTCCGGGTTGAAGAGGAACACCTGACGGATGTTGCCGCCGGGCTCGCCGCCGTCGGCGTTGTTGACCGGGTCGATGGAGCGCCAGTCGTACGTCGGTCCGCCCGCGGCCACGATCGCGTCGATCAGCTCCTGCACCGTCTGGTCGGCGGCGATCGTGCCGTTGTTCGTCGCGCCGTTGTTGTCCTGGATCTCCTCCAAGGACAGGATGTCGGGCGACTGAAGGTTGTTCACGATCGCGGACGCGTGGGCGGCAAAGGTGGCGTCGCCCGGGTCCAGGTTCTCGACGTTGTACGTCGCCACGGCCAGCTCGCCGCGCGCCTGCTTGCGGGTCGTCTCGCGCTCCAGACCGCCCTTCTCCAGGGTGCCGATCTGGTTCGCGACGAGCGTGTAGCCGCCGAACTGGTTGTAGTCCAGCGGGCCGGCCGTGGCGCCCTTGAGCTCGTCGCCGACGTTCGCGGTCGGGAAGTCCGCGACCGCGCCGAGGGACTGGATCTGCAGCCGGCCGGTGTTCTGCGAGGTGTACGAGCCGTACACCGTGCCGCCGCGGCGGTTGGTGTTCTCATGCGGCTTCACCGTGACCCACAGCTCGGTGTACGGGTCGGTGGCGCCGACCACGCGGGTGTCGGCGACCTGGACGTTCATGCCCTCCAGGGACTCGTAGTAGTCCAGGGCGTACTTCTTCGGCTCCAGGGTGAGACCGTTGATCGAGCCGTTCGCGGCGGTGTCACCGGCCGGGGTGTAGGTGCTCGGCACGGAGCGGCTGTTGACGACGGTGGCCGCGGGGACCGTGTTGCCGGACGACAGCACCGTCACCGTCGGCCTGACGATCTCCGTCAGCGCCTGGTTGCCGCTGGAGGCACCGCCCGGCACATACTCCGAGACCGTGCCGGAGACGGTGACCGAGTCACCGACGGCGACCTTCGGCGCGGAGCTGGTGAAGACGAAGACGCCCTCACTGGTGGCCGGGTTGTCGTCCGGGGCGAGGTCCTGGATCCAGAAGCCCCTGGACGATCCGTAGGTGCGCACGCCCGTGACGATGCCCGCCACGTCCGCGACCGCCTGGCCCGCGAGCGGGGACGTCCGGGTGGTGCCCTGGATGTCATGGATGTGGACGGTGTCCGCGTGGGCGGGTGTGGTGAGCACCACGGCGGAGACGGTGGAACAGACCGCGGCTACGGTCAGCGCGCCGATGCGCGCGGTTCTCTTGCTCGGCAAGGGAATCCCTCCGGGGACGTACATGAGCGCCGGGACGAGGGTGGAGCAGTGGGGGGCGCGACCTGTGTGCGGGCCGGTGACGCGCGTAGAGGCTGAGGGGGCGTGTGCCGATTCGACTTCTACGCGCGTCAATCTCGTGTGTGGGCAGGGGAGTTGTCAAGGTTTCAGTGACGTACGGAACCTGACAGGGACATGAACCGGGCGGCATGGGTGGAAATCCGTCTAGGCTGAGTCGCCGACGCGGTTTTCCGGGGCGGCGTCCGGATCTTCGGGTCCGGGAGCGGTCTTCGGGCTTGTGCTTGTTGCGTTTGCTGTTTTTGCTGTTTTTGTCGCGTTTGTTCGGAGGAGAACCCAGCCGATGTCAGACAGCTCCCCCTTTCCGCCGGTGCGGCTGCACTCCGAAGCGGAGCTGGCGCGGGACGCGCTCGCCACGCCGCTGCTGTCCCGCGCCGCGCGACTGGCCCGCTGGGCCGGCCCGGACACACGGGTCGGTCCGGGGGGCGAACTCGTCGAGGAACAGCTGGCCGGGGCGGCTCTCGAACTCGGGCTCACGGGCGACGACGCGGCGGCCTTCGCCAGTGAGGCCTGGCTGGTGGCCGTCGACACCCGGCTCGTCGAGATCGTGGACGAGGAGGAGGGCACGGTCGCCGCGGGCCCGGACCTCGCGCTGCTCACCTCCGGAGGGCCGCGGGACGTCCTCGGGGTGTGGCTCAGCGCGCTGGAGACGGTGCTGGCCGATGCGAGCGTGCCCGATCTCGATGATCTCGTCGGTGCGATGAGCGAGGGCGGGACGGTCGATGGCGGGACGGGTGACGGCGGGATGGATCACGGTGGGGAGATCGACTTCTCCTCGCTGGACTGGGACCCCGAGGCCGAGGCCGAGTTCCTCGACGGGGTGCTCGGCAACCTGTATCTGCTGACGGTGAGCGAGGGCGGGGCGGGTGAAGGGCCGGTGCCGCTGCCCGCTCTGGCCGCGTCGATGATCGTGCCCGATGGCATGGGGGAGCCCACGAACGACGTGCTCGAGCAGGTGTCGGACGCGATGATGCGGCTCGACGACCAGTTCCGGCTGCTGGAACCCGTCGGGCTCGTCGACTTCCAGCCGGTCGACGAGGCGTTGATGGCGGACACCGACGAGGAGCCGACGGCTTCCCCCGACGACATGGACGTGTCGCGGTACGGGATGGTACGGCTGACACCGCTCGGCCAGTACGGGCTGCGGGCGCGGCTGCTGGAAGCCGGCCTTACCGCTCCCGCGGTGGGAGATCTGGCGGACAAGGGCGCGGACGCGCTGCTGGACCGCACCTTCACCTACCCGCCCACCGCGGCACGGGCCGAGACGGAGGAGTGGCTCGCCCGGCGCGAACCCCTCGCCGCAGCACGGGAGTTGCTCGCCGCGGCCCGTGGTGGCGACGCCGGGGCACCCCTTCGGCGCCTCAGCTGTCAGCAGGCGCTCAACCTCGTCGGCATGGAGGCCGAGCCCGCGCTCCGCGACGTCCTCGACGACGCCGAGCTGGGCGGACTCGCCCGAGTCTGGCTCTCCGAGCACGGTGCCGCCGACGTGCCCCCGCCGTCCGAGGCGATGGTCTTCTGGCTCACCATCGACACACTCGCCGCGCAGCTCGCCGCCGAGGGCAACTCCGAGGAGTTGCAGGGGCTCGTGGAGGGCCTGGCCCAGCAGCACAGCGGTTTCTTCGCCAGGGCGTGGCGGGTCGACCACCCGGCCACGCCGGACGTCCTCGAGGCGATGGGGCGACTGCATCCCGACAAGAAGGTCGCCAAGGAGGCCCGTAAGGCGGCGTTCAAGGCACGCTCGCAGCAAGGGGGGTGAATCCGGGGCCCGGGCCCAGGCATCAGCTGCGGGGTCAGGGCGGGGCCGGATCTGGAGGAGGGGTAGGGGCGCCGACGTGACCGCGAACGGCGGAGCTTCGGCGCCGTCGTGGCGGATTCATGGAACGCTGTCTCCCGAAGTCGGCCGACGTTCAACTCTCGTTCAGGCGCGGGCGGGAGCGTGTGGCCGCAACGCCGTCCGCAACCCTCCACGGTCATCCTCCACCGTCACGGGAGACATGCATGTCGCTCACCCGCAGGGACTTCGCCAGTCGAACCGCGCTCACCGGTGCCGGTGTCGCCCTGGCCGGAAGTGTCGGCGCCCTGGCCACCGCCCCGAACGCCCTCGCCTCCACCGACACCGAGAGCGTGGGCGACGAGTCGGCGGACCGGCACGGCGGGGTCGGCTACGGACCGCTGATCCCCGACCCGAAGGGCCTGCTCGCGCTGCCCGCCGGATTCTCCTACCGCGTCATCACCTACAGCGGCAAGACCAAGCTGGAGTCCGGCGAATTCACGCCGTCCAACCACGACGGCACGGCCACCTTCGACGGCCCGCGCGGCGCGACGCTGCTCGTCAACAACCACGAGCTCAGCGGCGCCCGCTCCAAGTGGCCCTACCCCGTGCCGCTCACCGAGGGCCTCGTCTACGACCCCGCCGCGTCCGGCGGCTGCACGGTCGTCGAGGTGCGCCACGGCCACGTCGCGGAATGGGTCGGCATCGCGGGCACGTCGACCAACTGCGCGGGCGGCAGCACCCCTTGGGACACCTGGCTGACCTGCGAGGAGACCGAGGACAAGGCCGGCCAGAACGGCATGACCAAGGACCACGGCTACGTCTTCGAGGTCGACCCCAAGGACCGCCGCGCCAACAGGAACCCCAAGCCCATCAAGGCGCTGGGCCGGTACGCCCACGAGGCCGTCGTCATCGACCCCAAGCGCGGCCGGGCTTACCTCACCGAGGACGCTTCGGGCCCGAACGGGCTGCTGTACCGCTGGACCCCGCCGCAGGGCTTCGAGCACGGCCATGGTCAGCTCGACACCCTCGCCGACGACGCGGGCGCGTTGCAGGCCTTCAAGTGCTTCGACTCCGGCGGCAAGTTCGTCGACGACCTCTCCCGCGCCACCAAGATCGGCACGGTGTACGGCGTCGACTGGGTGGACGTCCCCGACCGGGACGCCAAGACCACGCCGGTGCGCAAGCAGTTCGCCGACGGTGAGGTCACCCGCGCCCGCAAGCTCGAAGGCATGTGGTGGGGCGACGGCGGCACGTACATCGTCTCCTCGTACGCCCGAACGGAGAGCCCCGGGCAGGCGCACGACGGTGCCGTCTGGTTCTACGACCCCAAGCGCCGCACCCTGACGCTGAAGGTCCTGATCGGCGTGAACCCCGATCCGTCCGTCGACGGCCCTTACGACGGCCCCGACAACATCACCGTCTCCCCGTACGGCGGTCTCGTCATCGCCGAGGACGGCGAGGGCATCCAGCACCTGTTCGGCGCCACCGACAGCGGCCGCACGTACCCGATCGCCCGCAACGAACTGAACATCGGCACCGAAGCGGAGCCGGAGTACAGCGAGTTCACCGGTGTCACCTTCTCGCCCGACGGAAAAACCCTCTTCGCCAACATCCAGGTGCCGGGCATCATGCTCGCGATCACCGGGCCCTGGAAGCGCCAGAAGCGCGGCTGATTAATTCGATGGCTCGACCCGCGCCCGCCCTCCTAAAGTGATGCATGTCCAGGTGCGAAGGCAGGACCTACTTCCACTGATAATGGGGCGGCCGCGGGTTCGAGTCCCGCCACCGGTACAACGCGCCGGTGTAGCTCAGGGGTTAGAGCACCTACGTCGGTTCCGCCGACCTGAACTCTGGACACCACAACTTCATGCACCTCCCGGTGCGCAGGCTGCGGCTACTTCTCTCTCAAAGAATCCACGCCGCCGCCGACTTGATCTCGGGAGGCGCAGCTCATGGTGGGTGCCCGGTGCGCAGGCAACGGTTACTTCATTGGATCGGACGGTTGCGGGTTCGAGTCCCGTCATCGACTTCGGGTCGGTGTAGCTCAATTCGGTAGAGCATCTGGCAAAGTCCGTCGCCGACCCCTGAACTCGGGCACCCTCCATTTGCTGCGCCTCCCTCCGAAACACCCATGAATTCGGGGGAATTCACCATGGCGCGATTCAACACCAAGGCCACGAAGACGCAGGGCACTTCGCGCGTCACCTCGACCGGCCGCGTCCTGCGGACGCACCAGGGCGGCCGAGGCCAGGAGCGCGACGCACGCTCCGAGCTCTTCCTGCTGTCGATGGCGAACTTCGTTTCGCAGAACACCTTCTACGAGTCCGGTCAGGACCGCGACGACCGGTTCGCCGCGCTCGTGCGCGAGCTCGCCGTCGCCGACCCGTCCTGGACGGCCGGCCTGCTCGGCTGGCTGCGCGGCGAGGGCAATCTGCGTACGGCCTCCATCGTGGGCTCCGCCGAGTACGTGAAGGCACGCCTCGACGCGGGCGCCACCGACGGCCCGGCCAACCGCCAGGTCATCGACTCCGTGCTCCGACGCCCGGACGAGCCCGGCGAGCTGCTCGCGTACTGGACCTCCCGGTACGGCCGCAACGTGCCCAAGCCCGTCAAGCGGGGCATCGCCGACGCCGTACGACGTCTCTACAGCGGCAAGTCGCTGCTGAAGTACGACACCGCGTCCAAGGGGTACCGCTTCGGCGACATCCTCAATCTGGTGCACGCGGCGCCGGATCCCGACAAGCCGTGGCAGGGAGACCTGTTCCAGTACGCGCTGGACCGGCGGCACCACCCGGACACGGCAGTGGTCCCCAAGTCGCTGCCCGTGCTCGCCGCTCACCGTGACCTGATGGCACTGCGGCCCGCCAAGCGGCGCAAGGTCGTGACCGGGGCGCACGGCGCGCAGCGCCTGGCGGACGCGGGCATGACCTGGGAGGCGCTGGCCGGCTGGCTGCAGGGCCCGATGGACAAGGCGGCCTGGGAGGCCGTGATCCCGTCCATGAGCGCGATGGCGTTGGTCCGTAACCTGCGGAATTTTGACGAGGCGGGGGTCAGTGACGAGGTGGCGGCGCGGATCGCCGCCAAGATCAGCGACCCGGCCGAGGTGGCGCGCTCGCGCCAGTTCCCGTTCCGCTATCTCGCCGCGTACCAGCACGCGCCCTCGCTGCGCTGGTCGTACCCGCTGGAGCAGGCGCTCGGTCACTCGCTGGCCAATGTGCCCGCGCTGCCCGGACGGACGCTGGTCCTCGTCGACCGTTCCGGCTCGATGTTCTACTCGCGGCTGTCCGACCGCTCCGAGCTCACCAGGGCGGACGCGGCGGCGATCTTCGGCACGGCGCTCGCGCTGCGGGCGGCGGACGCGGATCTCGTCGAGTTCGGGACGAGCAGCAACCGCGTGCAGTTCCGCCGCGGCGAGTCGGTACTCAAGATCCTCGAGCGCTTCGGCGACCTCGGCGGCACCGACACGAGCGAGGCGGTGCGCGCGCACTACAAGAAGCACGACCGGGTGCTGATCGTCACCGACGAGCAGGCCACGTACAGCCACCACGGCGACCCGACCGAGCAGGTCCCGGCGCGGATCCCGGTCTACACCTGGAACCTGGCCGGGTACCGGGCGGGCCACGGCCCGTCCGGGAAGGCCGACCGGCACACGTTCGGCGGGCTCTCGGACGCGGCGTTCCGGATGGTCCCGCTGTTGGAGGGGGCACGGGACGCCGACTGGCCCTGGGTTGCCTGAGCCGAGACGTGACCCGCACTTCCGTGCGGGTCGCACTCTTGTGCTGGTCGGCCACTGATATCTAACATTTCACTTCATGGAGGCGATACGACCTGTGCGCCGGACCCTGCTCAGGGACCGCGCGTACGGCGCGATACGGGACGCCATCGTGGCCGGTGACATCGCGCCGGGCGCGGTGGTGCGGGACGCCGAGCTCGCCGAGCTGCTCGGGCTGTCGCGGGCGCCGGTGCGCGAGGCCTTCTCCCGGCTGGTCGACGAGGGGCTCCTGGAGTCCAAGCCGCAGAGCTACACCCGGGTGACGCCCGTGGTGGCCGCCGAGGTGCGGGACGCCGCGGCCGTGGTCGGCGCCATGCACGAGCTGGTGACGCGGGCCGCTGTGCCCGGGCTCGACGCGCCCCACATCGAGGTGATGCGCGAGGCCAACACGAGGTTCGCGGACGCCGTACGGGACGGCGACGTGGACGCCGCCCTGCGCGCCGACGACGAGCTGCACGACGTACTGGTGCGGGTGAGCGGCAATCGCGCGGCCGCCGCGACCGTCGCCCGCTACACCCCGTTGATCCGCCGCCTGGAGCGGCGCCGCTTCGGTGAGGGCGGCAACTGTCGTTCGGCCGGGCTGCACGACGAGTTGATCGACGCCTGCGCCGAAGGGGACGTGGACGCCGCCGTCCGTGTCACCGCGGAGATCTGGCGTGCCCTTGAAGACCTCGCGGACCTTGCAGACTCCGACTGACGTTCCTCCGGGAGAACCCATGTCCCTTTCCTCGTACGCCCGTTACCCGCTGCTCTTCGGGCCCTCGCCCGTGCACCCGCTGGAGCGGCTGACCGAACACCTCGGCGGTGCCGCGCTCTGGGCCAAGCGGGAGGACTGCAACTCCGGTGTCGCGTACGGCGGGAACAAGACGCGCAAGCTGGAGTACCTCGTCGCCGACGCGCTCGCCCAGGGCTGCGACACGCTGGTCTCGATCGGCGGAGTGCAGTCCAACCACACCCGCCAGGTCGCGGCCGTCGCCGCCCGCGCCGGGCTCAAGTGTGTGCTGGTGCAGGAGAGTTGGGTGGAGTGGCCGGACTCCGTGTACGACAAGGTCGGCAACATCCTCATCAGCCGCCTCGCCGGCGCCGACGTACGGCTCGTGCGGGCCGGGTTCGGGATCGGCTTCAAGGAGAGCTGGGAGCAGGCGCTGCGGGAGGTGGAGGAGGGCGGTGGCAAGCCGTACGCCATTCCGGCCGGCGCCTCCGACCATCCGCTGGGTGGCCTGGGCTTCGCCGGTTGGGCGTACGAAGTCGCCGATCAGGAGCAGGA
Source organism: Streptomyces sp. SD15 (assembly GCF_054462255.1). Taxonomy (NCBI): domain Bacteria; kingdom Bacillati; phylum Actinomycetota; class Actinomycetes; order Kitasatosporales; family Streptomycetaceae; genus Streptomyces; species Streptomyces sp. SD15. The sequence continues at coordinate 117,534 of NZ_JBTLMO010000014.1, forward strand.
GCTGGGAGTCTTCTTCGACACCGTCGTGGTGTGCTCGGTGACCGGGTCGACCCAGGCGGGCATGGTCGCCGGGTTCGCCGCTCTGGAGGAGGCGGGCGGGCGGCCGCGGCGCGTCGTCGGCATCGACGCGTCGGCGGCGCCCGCCCGCACCCGTGAGCAGATCGCGCGGATCGCTCACGGCACCGGGCAGCTCATCGGCGTACAGAAGGAGTTGACGGAGGCGGACGTGGAGCTGGACGAGCGGTACCACGCGGGCACGTACGGAATTCCGGACGAGGCCACGCTGGACGCGATGCGGCTCGCGGCGCGCACCGAGGGGATGGTCACCGACCCCGTCTACGAGGGCAAGTCGATGGCCGGGATGGTCGATCTGGTGGCGCGGGGTGAGATCGGGCGCGACTCGACCGTGCTCTACGCCCATCTCGGCGGCCAGCCCGCGCTGAACGCCTACAGCGCGCTTTTCTGATCCGGCTGCCGCCCCAGCGGCCGGCGCCCGGTGATGACCAGCGCCGCGACCAAAAGCGCCGTCACCGCGATCAGCGCGCCGACGCCGAACGCCCGGGCCGCGCCCTCGGTCAGGACATCGGACGGGGAGCCGGTCGCGTGCCGGGTCGCCGTGCCGTAGACCGTGACGAGGATCGACAGGCCGAGCGTGCCGCCGAGCCACTGGAGGGTCTGCAGCAGTCCGGAGGCGGCGCCCGCGTCGCGCGGTACGACGGCCGCCAGGATCGTCGCGTTGAGCGGCAGGAAGCTCAGGCCGACGCCGAGTCCGATCAGGATCATCGGCCCGAGCAGACCGGTGGCGTAGCCGTCGCCGGGGTCGAGTCGCCAGAGCCAGCCGCCTCCCACGACGATCAGCGACATGCCGATGAGCAGGGGCGGCTTGGCGCCGACGCGCTGTACGAGCCGGGGCACGAAGCGCAGCGGCAGGAAGACCGCCACGGTCATCGGGAGGAAAGCGAGTCCGGCGCGCAACGGGCTGTAGCCCAGCACTTGCTGGGTGATCAGCGTGAGGAAGTAGAAGGCGCCGAACATCCCCGCGGGCAGCAGGAGCACGCCCGCGTAGCCGCCCGCCCGGTTGCGGTCGCGCAGCAGGCGCAGCGGCATGATCGGCTGCTCGGCGCGGGACTCGATCAGCGCGAAGCCCGCGAGGAACGCGGCCGCCGTGGTGAAGCCGAGCAGGGACCGGGTGTCGGTCCAGCCCGCCTCCGAGACCCGGATGAACGCGTAGACCAGCGAGGTCGTCCCCGCCGTGCCGGTGAGCGCGCCCGCCGCGTCGAACCGGCCCGCATGGCGTGGGGTCTCGGTCACGAAGCGGGACAGCGCCAGGGCCACCGCGATACCGATCGGTACGTTGATCAGCAGGGCCCAGCGCCAGGATGCCCAGGAGGTGAGCATGCCGCCGAGGACCAGGCCGATGGAGGCGCCGATGCTCGCCATCGAGGTGTAGATGCCGAGGGCGTGGTGGCGGCGCGGGCCCTCCGGGAAGTTGGTGGTGATCAGGGCGAGGGTGCTGGGGGCGGTGAGCGCGGCTCCCACGCCCTGGAGTGCGCGGGCCGCCAGCAGCCAGCCGTTTTCGGTGGCCAGACCGCCGAGGAGCGAGGAGAGGGCGAAGAGAAGGACGCCGATGGTGAGGGTGCGGCGGCGCCCCGCGATGTCGCCGACGCGACCGCCGAGCAGCAGTAGGCCGCCGAAGGCGAGCGTGTAGGAGTTGAGTACCCAGGAGAGGCCGGTGGGGGTGAAGTCCAGGTCCCGCTGGATGTCCGGCAGAGCGACGTTGACGACAGTGGAGTCCACGCCGACCATCAGATAGGCGGTGACGATGACCGACAGGACGGTGCCGAGCCTGGCCGGCTGCTCGGGCGCGGCTTGGGGTGGGCCGGTGCTGGTGGACGATGCGGACGGGGTGGACATGGGATGCTCCCTGTCTCGTGTCCCCGACGAGCGGTGTGCGGGCAGCGCCGACTGCCCGCAACGATAAGCGGGGACTGTCTCCGTTTAGTGCTCGATAAGATACGGAGAGCGTCCCCGGTTGGCAAGGAGTATCTGAATGACGCAGGCCAAGCCGATGCGGGCGGATGCGCGGCGGAACTATGAGCGGCTGCTCAAGGAGGCGGCGGTCGCCTTCGCCGAGCACGGGGAGGGTGCGTCGCTCGACGACATCGCCAAGCGCGCCGGGGTGGGCTCCGGGACGCTGTACCGGCACTTTCCCACCCGGCACGCGCTGTTGGAGGCCGTGTACGTCGACAGCATCGAGGCGATCGCCGCCCGCGCGGACGAGATCGCGGCGGAGTTGCCGCCCGGCGAGGCGCTGGTGGAGTGGCTCAACGAGCTGAGCGAGGGGATGATCCAGGTCCGCGGTCTGAAGGCGCTGCTGGGGTCGGCCGTCGCGGACGGCAGCTCCGCTGTACTGACCGCGTGCGGGATCTCGATGAAGGGGGCGGCCACGCGGTTGGTCGAGGCGGCTCAGCGGGAGGGGACGCTGCGGGCGGACGTGGAGCCGATCGAGGTGCTGCGGCTGGCGCACGGCGTGGCGACCGCGTCGGAACTGGCGAACGGCGAGGGGAAGTACATCCGCCGGTACCTGTCGCTGCTGACCGAGGGGTTGCGTCCCTAGGGTCGCGCGGGACGTCGCGGAACATGAGGCGGGGCGGTGATGACCTCAAGTCCCCACCGCCGTCTGCTTCTTGTGTGCCTTTGGCGCTCCCTTGCGCCGTCATGCAAGCCCCTGGACTCCTTACGGGCAGGACTCTTCGAACTTGACCGCGGTGAGCGTGACCGGCTGCCCATTCAGCGCCGTACCGGCCGCAGGTGTCTGGGTGCACACCTGCCAGTTGCTTTCGACGAGCACCCAACGGTCGTCGCCGGACGCGTCGTTGACGGTGATCGACGTGCTGGAGTCGAGCGCGGCCCTGGCTGCCTTCACCGACTTCCCTGTGAAGTCCGGCATCTTGTCGCCCGCGGCCGACGGCTCTGCCTCATCCTTCGCGGGGCACGTCTCTTCGAGCTTCACCGCACCGAAGTCGAGCGTCGTATCCGTGGACACGGACGTGCCGGCCTTCACGTTCTGGCTGCACACCTTCCAGTTCCGGTCGAACGCCTGCATACGGTCCCGGCCCTGGGAGTCGTGCGACTTGAGCGAATAGAAGCCCTCGCTCTGGGCGGTGTCCTGCGCGGACTGCAGTCCCATGCCGACCAACGACGGCACCTTCTTCTTCTCCGCCGAGGAGGGCTTGTCGTCGGCGGGCTTGTCGTCCGTCGTGGCCGACGCCTTGGGCACCTCTACCGTCGCCGAACTGCTGGTGCTCGTAGTGCTGGTGCCCGTGGCGCTGGTGTCCGGGTCGCAGCCGACCAGGACGCTGGTGGCGGCGCAGAGCAGGACAGCACTGATGATGTGGGTACGCATGGATTCCCCCCGAGTGGTGCAGGTACAGGCGGATTATGGTAGGCCACTTGTGAAGAAGAAGTAATCGCGGTGACGCGTTCGTGACCGTGGTTCAGGCAGCCTCGACCCACTCGGCGCGCAGCCGCTCGTACTCCGCCCGGTCCTCTGGTTGCAGCCACCCGCTACAGCGCAGCATCAACGCGCGGATCTGCTCATTCACCGTCTCGGCAGACCGCACGGAACCAGAGACCTCGGGATCGGGGGACATACGAACAGGCTAGGGGGCGGCACTGACAACGGGCCTCGTGCGGCCGAATAACCGTGGCCAATAGGATCGCCGTCATGATTCGCGGAGTGGTCTTCGACGTCGGTGAGTGCCTGGTCGATGAGACGCGGGAGTACGGCACATGGGCTGACTGGCTCGGCGTACCCCGCCACACCTTCCATGCCATGTTCGGTGCCGTCGTCGCTCACGGCCGCGACTACCGTGAGACGTTCCTGGAGTTCCGTCCCGGCTTCGATCTGCACGATGAGCGCGAGGCCCGCGCTGCGGCCGGCCAGCCCGAAACGTTCGGCGAGGGCGGTGTACTCCTCGCTGCTCGACTGCCCGTTGGACGGCGCTGACGGGGGCGGGAGGGGGCCTTTCGTCGTGTCCGGGGTCAGGCCGCTTCGGCAATCCCGGCACGCTCGGCCTGTACAGCGGCCGCCCACTCGACGCAGGGACCTCATACTCCCGCCGCTGCTCCTCCGACAGCGTCCCGCCAGCCCGCTGCCACAGGGCGCGGATCTGGTCGTTCAACTCGGCAGCAGACCGCGCAGAACCAAGGCGCTCAGCGGTCGGGGACATGCCACAATCCTATGGGCCTGGCCGACATCGAGGAGACCGGAGAAACGCCGTAGGCTCCCCGCGTGATTGAGACCATCGTGTTCGACGTCGGCGAGACGATCACCCGAGACGACCGCTACTGGGCCGCCTGGGCCGACTGGCTCGGCATCCCCCGCCACACCCTCTCCGCCCTCGTCGGCGCCGTTGTCGCCCAAGGCCGCGACAACGCCGACTCGCTCCGCCTCGCCCGCCCAGGCCTCGACGTCGCCGCGGAATATCAGGCCCGCGAAGCCGCCGGCCATGGCGAGTTCCTCGACGAGAGCGACCTGTACGACGACGTCCGACCGGCCCTCTCCGGGCTCCGGAAGCTGGGCATCCGCGTCATCATCGCCGGGAACCAGACCTCCCGCGTCGGCGAACTGCTGCGCGGCCTGGCCCTCCCCGCCGACCTGGTTGTCACCTCAGGGGAGTGGGGTGTCGCCAAGCCGCAGCCCGCATTCTTCACGCGGGTCCTGGAAGTGGCGCAGGCAGCGCCTCACGAGACGGTGTACGTCGGCGACCACCCCGCCAACGACGTGTTCCCCGCGAAGGTCGCCGGGCTCCGTGTGGCGCACATCCGGCGCGGACCGTGGGGACACCTGTGGGCTGACCACCCCGACGTGGCGGCCGCCGCGGACTGGCGGATCGACAGCCTCACCCAGCTCACCTCCATCATCGCGGACTGAGCGGAACGAATCGGCCCCACCTGCGAGTTACAGGTGGGGCCGTTAGCGCATCCAGCGCGTGACCGCGCGGGTACGGTTCGGAGTGACGCCCCGAACGGAGCCGGTATGCCCGCCGACACCATGCGGGAGGTAGGCAAGCGCATCGCGACAGCCCGCCGTGCCCGCCGCATGACGCAAGACGACCTCGCCCGCGCCGCCTTCCTCTCCCTCAGCATGCTCCGCAAGATCGAGCAAGGCAGCAGGTTCCCCGGCGACGACACCCTCGACGCGATCGCCGAAGCCCTATGCACCGACGCCTCACGGCTCCTCACCGGCCATGCCCGCGCTGACGGCCGCGTCCGTGACGCACTGCCCGCGATCTCTGCGGCAATCGCCGCCTACGACATCCCGGACGACGGCCCCATACGCCCCCTCGTCGAGCTGCGCGCCGCGGTTGATGAAGCCACCACGTGGCGCCTCGCATCCCAGTACGTAAAGATCACCCGCTCGCTCCCCGACCTGCTGACAGAACTCGCCCGCGCATTCCACGCCAGCACCGGACGCGAACACGCCGAAGTAGCCGAACTCCTCGTCACCTCCTACCGGTCCGCTGACGCCGTCGCCTACAAGTTCGGCGCCCTTGACCTCTCCGCCCGCCTCATCGAACTCATGCGCTGGGCAGCACCCGCAGCCGAAAGCCCCCGCCTCGAAGCCACCGTGGCCTACATCCGCACCGAGACGTTCTTCGCTGCCCGCGCCCACGGCCCGGGCCTCACCGCCCTCGAACGCGCCGTCGACCTCGTCCCGCCACCGCGTGACGCCAACGCGATGGCAGCCCGGGGCGCTCTCCACATGCGGGCCGCCGTCATTGCCGGGCGCGCAGGGAACGCAGCCGCAGCCGACACCCACCTCGCCGAAGCCCGCAAATTCGGCGACCGCGTCCCGGAGGCCACCTATCAAGGGACCGCATTCGGGTCCGATTCCGTCCGGGCCCACGAGGTCTCCGTCGCGGTCAGCCTCGGCCATGACCACGTGCAGCGCGCCCTCGACGTCGCCAGCGAGTGGAAACCGCCCACGGATCTGCCAGCCGAGAGGCGCAGCGGCTTCTACATCGAGCTCGCGCGCGCCCAGCTATGGGCCGGCCTGTTCGACGACTCCTTCGAATCGCTGAAGGTGGCCCGGCACATCGCGCCCCAGCACACGCGAGAACACCGGTGGGCTCGCGAGGACACGGCAACGCTGCGCCGTCTCAAGCGCGCCGATTCGGAGACTCTCACCAGCTTCGCCGAGTGGATCGGCGCCCTCTGACCCTCCATCCCAGATGGCACCAGGTGACACAAGCTGTGTCACTTGCGGCCCTTGCAGGCGCCCATCATCTGTCCCGTCCGCAGGAAACAGCAGATGGGAACGCGATGAGCAAGGAGCCATCACCACAGTCGACCCCGATACAGGGGCCGGTGAGCATTGCGCGTCTACACGGTGAGGCCTGCTTCCACTGCGGCGCGGTCACCAAGACGATGTACGCGGACGGGCACATTAGGCTCGTCGGCAACGGGTGTGTCTGGCCAATCGTGTCCTGCGGATGCCGCTCCATGGCGGTGGCGTCGTGATTGCTGCAGAGACCGGCACCGTGGAAACGGAGAGCGGCACCGCGCCGGTAGACGTCGCGATGATGCGCGAGAGCATCGGTCGCCTGCTCCCGCCTGAGGGGGAGGCATTGGCTGGCGCCGAACTGGTCACGCTGACCAGCTTGTTGCGCGGCCATATGGAACTGCTCATCCCGGAAATCGACACGGCTACCGCGGTGCTGCCCAAGAACGACATCCCCCGCTACTGCGCGCTTGCCTGCGTGGGCGAGGCCCGCGGGAGACTCAGGGCACAGCCGAGTCCCGTACCAGGCGGAGCCATCGCGCACGCCCGGCGCCTCGCCCGTTCACTGAACGCCCTCTGTGACCACTACGAGGCCCTGACCGGCGTGACGATGTGCCTGGCCTGCGACCAGCCGATCCGGGACGGCGAAGACTCGCGGCAGTACGACCACGCCAGCCCGTCCAGCGGCACGGCCAGAGCAGGCCGCATCCACGCCCGCTGCGCCAACACCGTGCGCCGTCACTGACGAGCGCCACCCAGACCCCCGCCCCCCCCGGCCGACGACCGGCCATCTGCTGGAGGCTCGATGCATGACCTGATCGCAAGCCCGTTCCTCGACGAGTACCTCGTCGTACGCCCCGGCGACGACAACGGGGTGCAGATCCCACTCGCCCGCTACCTCGAACTGAGCAACGCCGCGAGCACTGGCGCCGAGGCTCCACAGTGGCTCGTCGACGGCGCCCGCCAGGCATGGGGGCTCAACCTTCCCGAACACCGGCCCCTGCGCGACTCCATCCTCGTGCGCGCCCCCTCCACGTACGGCATGGCCCGAGCGTCGTACGAGATCAACAAGGGTTGTGACTACGACTGCCCGCACTGCTACCTCGGATTGAAGCGGTTCGAGGGGATGCCTTGGGCCGACAAGGTCGGGCTGCTCGACATCATGCGCGACGCCGGCGTGCTGTGGCTTCAGGTCACGGGCGGTGAGCCGCTGATCGACCGCGAGTTCCCCGAGGCGTACTCGTACGCCTTTGACCTCGGCATCATGCTGACGATCTCCACCAACGGGTCACAGCTCCACAAGCCGAGGATCCTGGAGACTCTCACCGAACGCCCGCCCCACCACCTGTCGCTCAGCGTCTACGGCGCGACCGAAGAGACCTACGACGGATTCACTCGCAACCGAGGCGCGTTCGGCCGCTTCATCCGTGGACTCGACGCGGCCCGCGAGGCCGGCCTGCGCTTGCAGTTGAACGTCGTCATCACGAAGGACAACGCCGACGAGTTCACCGCCATGGAAGCGCTCGGCGAGCGCTACGGCGAGGTGTTTGTGTTCACCAACATGTCGCCGACCATCCAAGGTGCCGCGACGCCGGTCCCCGAGCAGGCCACCAAGTACCTGCGCAAGCGGAAGCCGTTCACCGGCTGCAACGCCGGACACACCTTCTTCCACGCCGACCCGTTCGGCCACGCGTCCATCTGCAAGATCGGCCGCGACCCGCACATCCCGCTGATGCAGGACGGCATCGAGGGACTCAAACGCCTCGGCGGCATCGCCGATGGCCTACAGCTTCGCACCGGGGGCTGCGCCGGTTGCACGTTCGGTCAGAAGGATGCCGACGGCAACCCGGGCGGCTGCACCACCTGCCGCCCCATGGCCAAGCTCTACCAGGAGGCGAAGGCACCACGAAACATGTACTGCCAGCATCCCGACCCAGTGAGGTGAATCAATGGCAACAGCCATCACGCCCCGTCCCACCGCGCAGGCCGCAGGCCCGCTCCCGGTCGCGATCACGTCCCGGCCGATCGCCGACGACGAGTTCCGGATCACGAAGGAGATCGGCACGTTCTCGGAGAGCCTCGGCTGCTCCTGCCAGGCCGACGACGACCAGCCGTACTAGACCGCACACAAGCCACGCGCCGCCCCCGGCCCGCAGTAGGGTCGGGGGCGGCCACCATCCCATCCCAGGAACCGCATGCCTGTCGCCCGCATCCACTGGACCGACCTCCCGCCCGCGGCCCGCGCTGCCGTCGAAGCCCACACCGGGGCCATCCTCAGCGCGGAGACCGCGCAGGCCGGAGCGAACTCCGGGATCGCCGCCACCGTCCGCACCGCCGGCGCGATCCTGTTCGTCAAGGGCGTACCCACCGACCACCCCCAGGCCCGGACACAACAGCGCGAGGCCGCGATCAACCCGCACCTACCGCCGTCGTGTCCCCGACTGTTGTGGCACGTCCAGGCCGCCGGATGGGACCTGATCGGATACGAGCACCTCGTCGGCCGCCACACCGACTACACCCCCGGCTCCCCCGATCTGCCACCCGTCGCCCGCGCCGTGGTCGAGCTTCAGAACACCCCATGTCCTGACATCGAGCTCAAGTGTGCCGAGGACCGATGGGGCGGCTACGCAGGCCCCGCTGGCGTTGAGCAGCTCGTCGGCGACACGCTGCTGCACACAGACCTTGCGCCGCACAACGTGCTCATGACCGACCGCGCCCACCTGATCGACTGGGCGTGGCCCACTCGCGGCGCGGCATGGATCGACCCCGCGGTGCTCATCCTCCGCCTCATGGAAGCAGGGCACAGCGCAGCGGGCGCCGACGCCTGGGCCCGAGCGTCCTTCGCGTCCTGGGTGTCCGCGCCGCACACCGCGGTGGCGGTCTTCGCCGACGCCAACGCCGCCGCGTGGGACGAGATCGCGCGTAACGACCGGCAGGACTGGAAGAAGAACATGGCCCGCCACGCCCACGACTGGGTGATCTACTGGCGAGCCTGCGCCTAGAGCGCTGGAGGTGGACGCCACCGGTCTGGGCCGCTTCATGTCCTGATCGTCTGCGTCACCTGACGAGGTCGGCGAGCGGAACGCCGATCGCGTCGGCGATGCGGATCAAGGTGTCGAGCTTAGGGGAGGAGTGGCCTTGCTCGATCCGGCTGTACGTGGCGACGTCGATTCCTGATCGTCCGCATGCATCGGGCTGGGTCAGGTTGTGCTGCTCGCGTACGCGGCGGATCTGCTCTCCCACCTCGCGGCGTCGGGTGAGTACCCGGTCGTCGGGCGGTGTGGGGCGGGACACGTGTCCACGCTCCCGACCGCGTGATCAAATATATTATAGAAACCCTAATTTGTGTGATCTTGAAGGCCGTGGACGGTCCCCAGCACCATGCTGACCTGCGAGCTCACCGGCATCACAGAAGCCTCGGTTTCGGCCGGAACGAACCCCTCCAGCATCCCGGACCCGCATCAGCCCACGTCAGGGCAGACAGAAGCACCTCCGGCGCGCGCCAAGGGATTTACCACGCCCCCGGCGCGCACAGAAGGTGCACTGAGTTGCTGACCAGCGATTTTCTACAGCGCCTGGGCCGACGGCTTCACCATGCCGCGGACCGTGCGGGACTTGACGAAGTCGCCCAACGCGGTCATCTCCCACTCGCCGGAGAACTGCTTGATCAGCTTGGCCATCATGACGCCGGTCTGGGGTTCGGCGCTGGTGAGGTCGAAGCGGACCAGTTCCTCGCCGGTGGCGGCGTCGAGGAGGCGGCAGTAGGCCTTGGCGACCTCGGTGAACTTCTGGCCGGAGAAGGAGTTGACCGTGAAGACCAGACCGGTGACGTCCTGGGGGAGGCGGCCGAGGTCCACGACGATCACCTCGTCGTCGCCTCCGCCCTCGCCGGTGAGGTTGTCGCCGGAGTGCTTGATCGCGCCGTTCACGATGGAGAGCTTGCCGAAGTAGCAGCTGTCGATGTGGTTGCGCTGCGGGCCGTAGGCGATGACCGAGGCGTCCAGGTCGATGTCCTTGCCGCGGTACGCCGGCTCCCAGCCGAGGCCCATCTTGACCTGCGAGAGCAGCGGGCGGCCGCCCTTGACCAGGGACACGGTCTGGTTCTTCTGGAGGCTTACCCGGCCCTTGTCGAGGTTGATCTTCCCGGAGGGCGGGGCGGGGGGTGCCGGGGGAGCCGCCGGGGCCGGGGGCGCGGCGACGCGCGGGTCGATCGACGGGGCCGGCGGTGCCACCGGGGCCTGCATCGGGGGCGCCGCGGGCGGGGCGGCCGGCGCCGGCTCCTCCACGGTGACGCCGAAGTCCGTGGCGATGCCCGCCAGGCCGTTCGCGTACCCCTGGCCGACCGCGCGGGCCTTCCACGCGCCGTTGCGCAGGTAGACCTCCACGATCACCAGGGCCGTCTCCGTGCCCAACTGCGGAGGGGTGAAGGAGGCCAGGACGGAGTTGTCGTCCGCGTTGCGGATCGTGGCCGTGGGTTCGATGCCCTGGAAGGTCTGGCCCGCCGCGTCCGGGCTGGCGGTGACGACAATCTTCTCGATGCCCGGAGGGACCGCGGTGGTGTCGACCGTGATCGCGTCCGGGGCCGTGCCGCCGCCCGAGCGGTACGTCACGCCCGGGCCGGCCGGCTGGTTGTAGAAGATGAAGTCGTCGTCGGAGCGCACCTTGCCGTCGGCGGTGAGCAGCAGGCCCGATACGTCGAGCCGCACCGGGGCGGCGACGTCCACCGTCACGCGGGTGACGGGGAGAGGGATGTTCGAGCCAGGGGTCATAGCTGTCATGCCTGAGGTAACGACCGGGAGCGCTTTACCGTTCCCTTACCAAGGATCATTTGGCTCGCAAGGGCTACGGCACCACCACGATCTTCCTGCCGACCCCGGAAGCAAACTGGTCCAGTGCCTGGGGATAGCTGGTCAGGGGGATGCGGTCGCTGATGAAGACCTCCGGATCGAGGACGCCTCCGGCGAAGAGTTCAGCCGCGCGTTCGAAGCTGTGCAGGACCGCCATGGAGCCGGTGATGGTGATCTCCTGGTTGTAGATGCGGTACGGGTCGATCGTCACGCGCGTCGCGTAGTCGGCCACCCCGAACTGCAGGAACGTCCCCGCCTTCGCCACCCGGTCCAGGCCGTCCTGGATCGCCGCCGCGTTGCCCGTCGCGTCGACGACCAGGTCCCAGCCCTGCGGCCGGTCCAGCTCGTCGGGGTTCGCGGCGGACGCGGAGACACCGAGGCCGCGGGCCGTCTCCAGCCGGGCCGGGTTCACGTCCACGATGTCCACGCTCGCGGCACCCGTCCGCTTGGCCAGCTCCAGCATCATCAGGCCCATCGTCCCGGAGCCGTAGATCAGGACGTGGGCGCCCAGGCGGGACTGCAGGACGTCGTAGCCCCGGACCGCGCACGACAGCGGCTCCACCAGCGCCGCGTCCTGGGTGCGGACGTGCTCGGGCAGCCGTACGCAGTTGGCCACCGGAGCCACCGCGTACTGGGCCGCTCCGCCCGCCGTCGTCACACCGATCGCTGCCCAGCGCTCGCAGAGGTTGTTGTGGCCCGTACGGCAGTACCGGCACTCGTAGCAGTAGAGGGAGGGGTCCACCGCCACTCGGTCGCCGACCGAGACTTCCGTGACCTGGGTGCCCACCCCGACCACCTCGCCCGCGAACTCGTGCCCCGGCACGATCGGCAGCTTGGGGGCGAACTCGCCCTGGAGGATGTGCAGGTCCGTGCCGCACAGGCCGCACGCCGCGACCTCGACGACGACCTCGCGGGGGCCTGGCGTCGGGTCCGGGACCTCGGTGACGACGGCGCGGCCCACGGACTCGATGACGGCGGCCTTCATTTCACGGCTCCCAGTGACAGGCCCTGGACCAGTTTGTCCTGGGCGGCGAACCCCGCGGCGAGCACCGGCAGGGAGATGACGAGCGACGCGGCGCACACCTTGGCCAGGAACAGGCCCTGGCTGGTGATGAAGCCGGTGAGGAAGACGGGGGCTGTCTCGGCCACCACGCCGGTGAGGACTCGGGCGAACAGCAGTTCGTTCCAGCTGAAGATGAAGCAGATGAGGGCTGTCGCGGCGATGCCGGGGAGGGCTATCGGGGCTACCACGCGGGCCAGGATCGTCGGCAGCCTCGCGCCGTCTATCTGTGCCGCCTCGATCACCGCCACCGGGACCTCGGCGAGGAACGACTGCATCATCCACACCGCGATCGGCAGGTTCATGGAGGTGTAGAGGATGACCAGCAGCCAGATGTTGTCCAGCATCCCGGTGTTCTTCGCGAAGAGGTAGATCGGCAGGAGGCCCGCCACCACCGGCAGCATCTTCGTCGACAGGAAGAAGAACAGGACGTCCGTCCACTTCTTCACCGGGCGGATGGAGAGCGCGTACGCCGCCGGGAAGGCCAGGAGCAGGACGCAGAGCGTGGAGACCACCGACGCCACCGTGGAGTTGAGCAGCGCCGGCCACGGGCTCGCGCCGCCGCCTGTGCCGAAGAACTCGCGGTAGCCGTCGAGGGTGAGGGCGGCGCCGAAGGACGGCGGGTTGGTCGCCGCGTCCTCCTCCGAGTGGAAGGACGTCAGGGCCATCCAGGCGATGGGCAGGAAGAACAGGATGCCGAGCAGCCAGGCGGCCAGGCCCAGGCCCGCTCCGCGGCCGCGGGTGCGGCGGGGACGTACACGTACAGCGGTGGCACTCATACGCGGGACACCTCCTCGCGGAACAGGGACGACACCACACGCAGCGCGAACGTCGCGATGATGATCGAACCGATGACGACCAGGACGCCCGCGGCCGAGGCGAGGCCGTTCTCGTGGGCCTGGTAGAAGCTCTGGTAGACGGTGTAGGGGAGGTTGGCGGTGCCGAGGCCGCCGGACGTGATCGTGAAGACCGCGTCGAAGTTCTGCACGATGTAGATCGAGCCGAGCAGGGCACCGAGTTCGAGGTAGCGGCGCAGGTGGGGGAGGGTGAGGTGGCGGAAGATCTGCCAGTCGCTCGCGCCGTCCACCCGGGCCGCCTCGATCTGCTGCTGGTCACGGCTCTGCAGGCCCGCCAGCAGGATCAGCATCATGAAGGGCGTCCACTGCCAGACGAGTGATGCCTCGACCGCGAGCAGCGGGGTGTTGGAGATCCAGTCCGGCTGTGGGCCGCCCACATACTGCAACAGCCCATTGAGCAGGCCGTATTCAGGGTTGTAGAGCACATGTTTCCAGAGCAGGGCCGCGGCGACCGGGACCACCAGGAAGGGGGCGATCAGGAGGGTGCGGACGATGCCGCGGCCGCGAAACCTGCGGTCCAGGAGCAGGGCCAGGACCAGGCCGAGGACCAGGCTGGCCAGGACCACGGCCACCGTCAGCAGGACGGTCGTCCACACCGAGTGGCGCAGGTCCGCGTCGGTCAGGACCTCCGAGTAGTTGGCGAAGCCCGTGAAACGGCGGGCGTCCGGGTACAGGGAGTTCCAGTCGAAGAACGAGATCACCAGCGTGGCCACGAACGGGAGTTGGGTCACGGCGATCATGAAGATCAGGGCCGGGAGGAGCGGGGCGCGGGTGGCCCAGGCGCGCAGTCGGCCGGAGGGGGGCTTCTCGGCGCGTACGGATGGTGCGGCTATCGGGGCTGTCGTGGTCGCTGTCATCGTCCCTCGTACTCCTCGGAGATCTCCTCGGCCAGTTGCTGGGACTTCTTCAGGGCCGACTCGACGGACTGGCGTCCGGCGATGGCCGCGCTGATCTCCTGGGAGACCTTGGTGCCGAGGTCGGTGAACTCGGGGATGCCGACGAACTGGATGCCGGGCGCGGGGCGCGGCTGCACCCCCGGGTCGGTGGGCCGGGCGCCCTCGATGGCGTCCTTCGTCATCTCCTGGAAGGCGGCGGCCTTCTTGACGTACGCGGGGTTCGTGTAGGTCGAGGCGCGCTTGCCGGCCGGGACGTCGGACCAGCCGATCTCGTCGCCGACCAGCTGCTCGTACTGCTTGCCGGACGCCCAGGAGACGAACTTCCAGGCCTTGTCCGGGTTGCGGGACGCGTCCTGGATGCCCCAGGCCCAGGTGTAGAGCCAGCCGGCGGATTCGGTCTTCTCGACGGGCGCCGGTACGTAGCCGATCTTGCCCTTGACCGGGGAGTTGGCCGACTCCAGGGAACCGGCGGCGGAGGTGGCGTCGTACCACATGGCCGTCTTGCCCTGGGTCATGTTGTTGAGGCACTCGGCGAAGCCGGACTGGGCCGCGCCGGACTCACCGTGCTCGCGGACCAGGTCCACGTAGAACTTGGTCGCCGCCTCCCACTCGGGGGAGTCGAGACGGGCCTTCCAGTCCTTGTCGAACCAGGTGCCGCCGAAGGTGTTCACGACCGTGGTGAGCGGCGCCATGACCTCGCCCCAGCCGGGCAGGCCGCGCAGACAGATGCCCTTCATGCCCGACTCGGCGCCGTCGGCCTCGGCGGCGAGGTCGGCCACCTGCGTCCAGGTCGGGTGCTCGGGCATGGTGAGGCCCTTCTCCTCGAACACGTCCTTGCGGTACATCAGGAAGGACGACTCGCCGTAGAAGGGCTGGCCGTAGAGCTTGTCGTCGTCGCCGGTGAGGGACTGGCGCATCGGTGTGAGGACGTCCTGTTCGTCGTACGCGCTGTCCTGGGCGACGTACGAGTCCATCTCGTGCAGCCAGCCGTTGCGGGCGTAGATCGGTATCTCGTAGTTGGAGAGGGTGGCGACGTCGTACTGGCCGGCCTGATTGGCGAAGTCCTGGCTGATCTTGTCGCGGACGTCGTTCTCGGGCAGGACGGTGAAGTTCACCTTGATGCCGGTCTCTTTGGTGAAGTGGGCTTTGGTGAGCTTCTGCAGCTCCACCATCTGCGGGTTGTTCACCATGAGGACGTTGATGGAGTTGCCGCCGGAACCGGACCCGCCCGCTCCGACCCAACAGCCGGAGAGCAGCGGGGCGAGCAGCGTCCCTGCGGCGGCCATGGCGAGCGTGGCTCGCGGCCTCCGTCGGCTCTGGGTTCGCATGGATCGCTCCTGGACGTATCGGTGTATATGGGGTGGGTGTGGGTAATGCGATGCCCATGTAGTGGGTCAGTTTGGTTTTCAGACCCGTATCAGATTCGGATCAGATTCGGATCAGATTCGGAACAGATTCGGATCGGACTCAGATCAGATGCGGATCAGACCCGAATGACCTGAGGGCCCTGCAGGGAGTATCGGTGCGCCTCGGACGCCGGGAGCAGTGTGCTCGTGACGATCGTTTCCAGGGCGGTGATCTCCGCGAAGCGGCAGAAGCTGACCGCTCCGAACTTGGTGTGCACGCCCGCGAAGACCGTGCGCCGGGAGGCCCTGATCGCCTGGGCCTTGACCTCGCTGACCGCCGGGTCGGGGGTGGTGAGGCCGTGTTCGCGGGAGATGCCGTTGGCGCCGATGTACGCCAGGTCGATGACGAAGCCGGCGAGCATCTTCGTCGTCCAGTGGTCCACGGTCGCGAGCGTGCCGGGGCGGACCCGGCCGCCGAGCAGCAGGACGCTCGTGTTGTCCGCCTCGGCGAGCGCACCCGCCGTGGCCAGCGAGGCGGTGACCACGGTCAGCGGCCGGTCCCCGGGCAGTGCCTCGGCGATGAGCTGCGGAGTGAATCCCTCGTCGATGAAGACGGTCTCGGCGTCCCCGAGGAGCTCGGCCGCGGCGCTCGCGATCCGGCGCTTCTCGGGCACGTGACTGGTGGCACGGAAGGCGAGCGTCGTCTCGAAGCCGGCGCTCTCCACGGGATAGGCGCCGCCGTGGGTGCGGCGTACCAGGCCGTGATCCTCCAGGGCGCGCAGATCGCGCCGTACGGTCTCCTTGGCGACGCCCAGTTCGGCGGCGAGCGCGGTCACGTCGACCGAGCCTGTACGGCGGGCCGCCCGGACGATCTCCCGCTGACGTTCTTCCGCGGTCATGGCCGACACCTGCTTCCTGCGCTGCGTTCTGTACACGCTGCCCGTTCGGGCCCGATGGGGCTCGTTGGGGGCCTTGGAGGAAGTTCTACAGCGGGTGTGCGGCACTGACCAGGCCTGTTGCATGCCCGATGATGCCCGGCTGGGCCCGTTCGGCGGCGCGGGTGCCCGTGCCGGACCTGGGGCGGAGCGGGTGGGGAGGTGGGATCGGGCAGGGTTCGTGCCCGAACAGGGGAGCGGGCGGGCCCGTTCGGTGCCCGCCCGCTCTTCTTGTGCCCCTGCTGGGTGGTCAGTACGGCCAGATCGGCGGGTGCGTGGTGAAGTGGCCGCCCAGGTGGGCGTGGTCCGGGTTGTCCGGGTCGAGGTTGCCCTGTTCGGCGATGAGCTTCTCGGCGTACGGCTCGGAGTCGTCCTGGGGCTCGTACCCCAGTGCCCTGGCCGTGGACAGGTCCCACCACAGGCGGGTGTTGGCGGACGAGCCGTAGACGACGGTGTGCCGTACGTCCTCGGCGGTCAGAGCCGCGTGGAAGAGGCGGGCGCCGTCCTCGGGGCTCATCCAGACGGAGAGCATGCGGACGCTGGTGGGCTCCGCGAAGCAGGAGCCGATGCGGACCGAGACCGTCTCCAGGCCGTGCTTGTCCCAGTACAACTGGGCCAGATCCTCACCGAAGGACTTGGAGAGGCCGTAGAAGGTGTCCGGGCGGCGCGGGGTGTCGATCGGGATCAAGGGGTCGTCGCCCTGCGGGCGTGGCGTGAAGCCGACGGCGTGGTTGGAGGAGGCGAAGACGATGCGTCGTACGCCCTCCTCCAGTGCCGCCTCGTACAGGTTGTACGTTCCCTCGATGTTGGCCTTGAGGATCTTGTCGAACGGGGCTTCCAGGGAGATGCCCGCGAGGTGGATGATCGCGTCGACACCGCGTACCGCCTCGCGCAGCGCCGCCCGGTCGGCGAGGTCTGCGGTGATCGCGTCCGGCGCGCCCTCGACGGGGAGCAGGTCGAGGAGGCGCAGCTCATAGCCGTAGTCCGGCAGCAGCCCGCGCATCAGGGTGCCGAGTCCGCCGGCGGCGCCGGTGAGCAGAACGGTGCGGGGAGCGGGCATGCGGGTGTCTCCTCGTGCGGGTCGACGTGCCGCGTCCGGCGGGACATATTCGTGTACAGAATTCACATCTGTGGACACGCTAGGGAGCGTTGACCTGCCGCGTCAAGTGTCGCGCGGAGGCGGTGAATCCGCTGCCGTGTTGCGGGTTTGTGCGCTTGACCGGCCCTAAGGTCGCGCTTTAGCGTGGGCGCGTTCAGAAATATAGACGTGGATCAGAAACATGCACCACTGTGGTGTGCGTGAGCACCTGCTTTAGGGAGAGTCCGTGACGTCAGCCCCCCTTGCCGCCCGGCTCGGCATTCCCAGCGGGCCACTGTTCTTCCCCGTGACGGCGTACGGCCCCGACGGCGCCCTCGATCTCGACGTCTACCGCGCGCACGTCCGGCGCGGGGTCGAGGCCGGTGCCGCCGCCGTGTTCGCCTGCTGCGGCACCGGGGAGTTCCACGCGCTCACCCCCGAGGAGTTCCAGGACTGTGTACGGGCGGCCGTGGCGGAGACGGCCGGTCGGGTGCCGGTCGTCGCGGGCGCGGGGTACGGGACCGCGCTCGCCGTACGGTTCGCGCGGCTCGCCGAGGAGGCCGGGGCCGACGGACTGCTCGCCATGCCGCCGTACCTGGTGGTCGCGGATCAGGAGGGGCTGCTGCGGCACTACCGGGAGCTCGCCGCCGCCACCTCGCTGGACGTCATCGTGTACCAGCGCGACAACGCCGTGTTCACGCCCGAGACCGTGGTCGAGCTGGCTCGCACGGAGCGGATCATCGGCCTCAAGGACGGGCAGGGCGATCTGGAGCTGATGCAGCGGATCGTGAGCGCGGTGCGCAGTGAAGTGCCGGGAGAATTCCTGTACTTCAACGGGCTGCCGACCGCCGAGCTGACGGGGCTCGCGTATCGGGGGATCGGGATCACGCTGTACTCGTCCGCGGTCTTCTGCTTCGCGCCCGAGATCGCGTCGGCGTTCCACCGCGCGCTGAACGACGGGGACGACGCTGTCGTGAACCGGTTGCTGGACGGGTTCTACCGGCCGTTCGTGGATCTGCGCTCGCAGGGGCGCGGCTACGCCGTGTCGCTCGTCAAGGCGGGGGTGCGGATGCGGGGACTGGACGTGGGCGAGGTGCGGCCGCCGCTGCGCGAGCCGAGCGAGGACCACGTCAAGCAGCTCGCACAGCTGATCGAGCGCGGGTATGCGTTGCTGGAGTCGGCGGGAGCCGAAGGGGCGGGGGAGGGCGCGTGAAGGCGTCGGCATTCGTCTATCCGTGGGACGTCGTCGGGGATCCGGGGGCGGCCGAGTGGATCGCCGGGCTCGGCGTGCAGCAGGTGACGCTCGCGTCCGCGTACCACTCCACGCGCGCGTTGACCCCTCGCCACCCCCGGCACCGGATCGTGACGGCGTCGCACGCGGCCGTCCTGTACCCGGTGGACGACGCGCGGTGGGAGGGACGCGCGCTGCGGCCGTACGCCGCCGGGGACTGGGCGCCCGGCGACGCGTACGGGGAGGCCGCCGCCGCGCTCGCCGAAGCCGGGCTGGACGTCCACACCTGGGTGGTCCTCGCGCACAACTCCCGGCTGGGGGCGGAGCATCCGGCCACGTCCGTCGTCAATGCGTACGGGGACCGGTACGAGTGGGCGCCGTGCATCGCCCAGGCCGATACGCGGGCGTATCTGATCGACCTGGCGGTGGAGGCGGCGGTGCGCCCCGGGGCCCGGGGTACGGAGCTGGAGTCGCTCGGCTGGTACGGGGTTTCGCATCTGCACGCCCACGACAAGATCGGCGGGGTGGGGCTCGGGGATGCCGGGCAGTACCTGATGTCGTTGTGCTTCTGCGTGACCTGCGGGGACGGGTACGGAGGGTACGGGCTCGACGCGGACGACTTGGCGTCGGCGGTCCGGGAGGCGCTGGAACCGGTGTGGCGGGGTGCGGTGCCCTCGGACGGCGGCTGGCCGGAGATCGAGAAGCTGCTCGGAAGCGAGGTCGCGGGCGCCACGCGCGCGTGGCGTGAGGGCGTGGCCCGTTCGCTCCAGGAGGCGACCGTCGCGGCGGTACGAGCGGCCGCGCCGGCCGGGTTCCAGGTGCTGCTGCACGCCGATCCCGTGTCGTACCACTGCGGCGCGAACGCCGGGGTCGATCCCGGGCACATTCTGTCCGTGGTGGACGGGGTGGTGGTGCCGTGTACGGGTGGGGCGGGGGTGTTGACGCCGTTCGCGGAACAGGTGAGGGCCGGCGTTGACGCCGGTGCTGTCCTTGCCGCCAACTTCACGGTTGTGTCGGGGATGGGGGGTAGTCCGGGCACGCTGGCTGACGACGTGGCTCGGGCGGCTTCCCTGGGGGCGAATGAACTGCGGCTGTATCACGCGGGGTTGGCTTCGGACGGGGATCTTGAGGTGGTGCGGGGGGTGTTGGCGGGGGTGAGTTGAGCGCCGTTTTGGTAGGGCGCGGTCTACGCGGCGTCGGGAACTTGGCAGACGCCGACTGCATCGCGGCACAGCGGTAGGACCGCATCGCGATACCCCTCTACGCTGCGTCGCAGCTGGCTGTCTGTGACTGAGCTTGAAGGTGCGACAGGGATCAGGCGGCCAGCGACGGTGGCGCGATCGTCCGTGCTCGGTCGTAAAGGTCGAGCGCCGTCGCGTTCTTCAGATGGGGGCGCAAGAGGCCGAACATCGCCTTCACACGGTCGTCGGCGTGGGCGGATTGCACCTTCGGGTAGTCGTCGAGGGCCTGGTGCCAGGTGGCGCACGCCGCTTCCAGGTGGCCGAGTTCCAGCTGCCGCTCAGCCAACAGGCCACGGCGGTGTACTCGTGTGCGCTGGTACATGGTGGGGCGGAGCCGGTCCGCTTATTGCATAGCTTCGACGGCTCCGGCCCTGTCACCGAGTTCGTAACGTACCTGGCTGACGTGGTAGTTGAGCGACGAGGGGTCGTACGAGCCAAATGCCTTTCCGCGTGACTCGGCGCGGTCCATGGCCGCCTCGGCCTCCCGGATGTAGCGCAGGGCGCCAGTGCGGTCGCCGGTCTGCGCGGCGGCATGCGCCTGCTGACCGGCGAGGAAGGCCCGCATCCGAGGCCCGGCCTGTGGCGAGGCGGCGGAAGTGGCGTCGGCCAGGTCCGGCAGCCGTACCGCTGCGGGAGGCGACTGCCGGGCCCTGGCGTGGGAGTTGGTCAGGTTTCGGGCCGGTAGAGGAAGCGGAAGCAGAGCTGCATGAGGCGGACGAAGTCGGCTGGTTCGGGCGGCGGGTAGTCGTGCTCGACCAGTACGTCGGCGAGGTCGGCGATCAACCCGAAGCAGAGCCGGGAGTCAGTCCCCTCATCCGGCAGCGGGTAGGCGCCGGCTCGCAGGGCCCGTTGTACGGCCGTGTCCGTCACAGGCAGGCCGAGCCCGGCCGCGAAGCTGGCGGCAGGCTCGCTGGCGCCGGATGCGGGAGGGGTGTCATCGGCGGTCATTTCACAGCCTCCAGGGCGTCGGCGCGGTAGACGACGCCTTCGGAGAGCTGGTCGGCGGTGAACATCCGGGCCCAGGGGGTGGCGGTGAGGTTGACCGGGGTGACGGGCTGGCCGACGGTGAGGTTCTTGGACAGGCCGTTCTCGGGGACCGTGAGCTTGAGGATCTGGGCGCGGCCGTCGGCGGTCTCTGCGAGGGAGACGGTGAACAGCAGCTGGCCGGACTCGCGGTGTTTGGCGATCTCGCCGGTCTCTGTGTTGCGGACCTTGGGGGCGGGCGGGGTGATGACCAGGTAGACGGCGCCCTCGGTGCGGACGCGGATGATGGTTGCGGGCATGACGGAGTACCTCCTGGCGGAAGGCATGGCTGGGGTGGGGAAGCGCGATCCGGCCGGAGCCGGGTCGGTTGCTGGTCGTCGAGGTTCGCTCCGTGTGGAGGTGTCCGCAAGGGGCTCGCGGATAGTCGTACAACTCGTGACCAGGGACGTCGTCCGTGCTGGTCGGGTAGGGGCGATGGGGTGGACACGATGGCCGAGTCCGGTGCGGTCCGGAGCGGCGAGCGAGACGAAGGGTGGCCGGGTGAGCGGGCTGGACCGGGAGGCCGGGAAAACTCCCCTCACTATCTAAGGAGAATTGATCATGCTGGGAGTGCCATCGCGGCGGGAGTCGTGACCACCACGTGACCGATCCGGGTCCGCCTCGGTGGCAGCGGAGGAGCGGGGGAGAGGAGTCCTCTCACCTGTAATAGGAGGATTGACCAGGCTGGATTGACATCCCGGCCGGGATCGTTACCTCGCCGTAACCGATCCGCGGCCCCACCCCAGACGGCTGGCTCACGGCGCCTCTGGCCCTCGCCACCAGGCCCGATCCGGCAGCTCTTCCCGGGCGCGGAGACCGACGTTAGTCCTGGGATTCGGGTGATCGTGCTCAGAGTTTCCTTACTTGTATCAAGGGCCCGGCCCGCCCTTGGCGGGCCGGGTTGCGGGCGCGGGCTGATCGGGCGGTGAGGTGCCGCTGATCCGCCGCGCGCGGTCCCCGGCCCCTGGGTGAATGCTGGTGGGGCCTGCCCGGGGCCTCGCGCGTCGGACCAGCGTCCCTCCCACCGCCCGACCATCCACACGCGCCCGCACCCACACACCGACCAGGCCATGACCCTGATCCTCGTACGGAAGCCTCCGGTGGATCACCGAAACCGAGTCCGGCGGCGTACCCGAGAAGGGGCGACGTGTGGGCCGGGGCGGGGGCCGAGGGCACCTCGAGCCACCCGCCCGGCGCGGGACCCGCGCCGGCCGCATTCCGGGGGCCACGGAGTGAAACCACGGTCAGGGGACAAGCCCCACCCCGTTCGCGGGCGAGCGTATGGCCCCCGGAACACGACCGGCCCCACACCGGACAGGACCCCGACCCAAGGTCCCCCCCAACCCCCGCGAGCACACCTGACAGGACCCGGAACGGGAGGTCAAAGAGCCAGGACAGGGCATCCGCAGGCGTGCCAGACTTGAGTCATGACGGCAGCACACGACTTCGAAGACCTGCGATATGCGCTGGAGCACCTCAGCCCGCAGCAGGCCCGACGCCTGCGCCTGATCATCAGCCAGGACGAAGAACTCGCCGAAGCACTCCCTGTCCGAGAGGACGAGACGGACGAAGAGGCGGAGAGCAGCGAGGTCTCGCCAGGGCTGCGCGCCCTGTTCGGCAGCATCCACGCACCGTCCGACTTCGGCGAGAACCACGACCACTACACGCGTGAGCGCATGGAACGACGCCTGGGCCTCGCCGAGTGATCACAACGACCGTGCTCGACACCGGGCCGCTCCTGTCCGCCTTCAACGCCGACGACAAGCACCACACTCGATGCGTGGACTTCTTCACCCGGCACCGAGGGCGCAAGATCCTCCCAAGCCCGGTCTTCGCCGAGGTCAGCTGGAACCTTGAACGATGGCCCCAGGTCGAAGCTGCCTTCGTCAACGAGGTCATCCTGGGCACATTCGAACTCGTCGAGCTGACCAAGGACGACCTCCGCCGCGTGAGCGAACTGGTCCTGCAGTACGCCGACTTCCCCCTCGGTGCGGTCGACGCCTCAGTGATCGCTGTCGCCGAACGCCTCGGCGTGGACCACATCGCCACCCTCGACCGCCGTCACTTCACCGTCGTCAAACCGAAGCACGTACCCGCTCTGACGCTCTTGCCGTAGGGAATTGACGGCAACGCTGACGGTGACAACCACGGATTCCGGCGGACAAGCACGAACACCGATTTGCTGTCAACTCGCAGCCTGACCAGCGTAATTGCAGGTGACGCAGCCCCCGCGTCCACACGTACTATGTGCTGGCGGGCGAGACACCGGTCCTCATTCACAACAGCAATTGTGCGACCGATCGCACCAATCCTGGCGGTAGGGTCGCGTCCCGAAGCTTGAAGGCGGCACCCTGCAAGAAGTGGGTGGGCGCGTCTGGGGCTCCCGAGATCCTTCTCGCCTCATAGCGCACGCTCGCCAGCTGAATTGCGCTGCGCCAACCGCAGCCAGGATTTCTGGGGCCTTGGGGCAAGGCCCCCGTCGCCATCGGTCCCAGTGGCCGTACGCGGAGACGCCTCTTTCCGTACCTCTCGCGCTCGTTAGTGTGGCGTCGGTTCTGGGTGGCTGTGGCGTAGAGGAGTCAAGGTCAGTAGGCGAGTCAGGCCCAGGGCGACCAACAGCAGCCGATAATCCACCAGTTCCACCAGGCCCGCGCCGATGGCGAGGCCGAGGGCGTTCGGGGCGTACATGAGGGTGTTCGCGGTGGCGGTGGTGCGGCCGAGGAGCGGTGCCGGGGTTTCGCGCTGGACGGCGGTGCAGGCGGCGATCAGGACGCAGGGGAGGCCGACGCCGATCGCCGCGCTGCAGGTCAGGGCCACCGAGTCGGACGGGATCGCGCGGAGGGCGACTGCGACTGCGGTGAGGGCGATGCCGTACATGGCGAAGCGGCGTTCGCCGAGGCGCCGCAGGAGGTGGCCCGAGGCCGGGCCGATCAGTACCGAGCCGGCGCCCTGGACGACGTAGAGGAGGCCGACGTACGTGGGGGAGTGGCCCAGCCCCTCGGCGACGGCGTAGATCGTGGCGCCGTTGAGGCCCGCGAAGAGCATGGTCGTGCCGCCGGCCAGGACGAGCGGCCGGAGCCGCGGGTGACGCCAGAGGTAGCGGGCGCCCTCGGCCGTCCGGGCCCGCCAGTCCGAGGCATCCCGGGCGGGCGGGGCCTCGCGGACCCGCAGCAGCGCGCACATCCCGGCCGCCAGTGCGAACGTCATCGCGTCGAGGAGTGCGACCAGGGCGCCGCCGTACGCCGCGTAGAGGCCCGCCCCGGCGAGCGGAGCCAGCAGTTTCATGCCCTCGTTGGCCGTCATGCGCAGGCCGTTGAAGTCCCCGAGGAGGGTCCTGTCGACCGCCGTGGCCATCAGGGCGGACTCGGCCGCGTCGTGGACGACGCCTGCCGCGCCGTAGATCAGGAGCACGGTGAACAGGATCCAGAGGCGGGCCGAGGTGTTCACGGTGCAGAGGAGCGGCAGGAGCGCGGCCAGCATGAGGTTCGTGCCGATCAGGAGCGGTCGGCGGCGGGTGCGGTCCGCCAGCGTGCCCAGGAGAGGGCCGATGAGCGTGGGCGCCCAGAGGGCGAACACGCACAGGGCCGCCAGGCCGTTCGAGCCCGTCAGGTCCTTGACCCAGATGCCCGACACCAGCCACATCGCCGACGTTCCGAAGCCGGAGACCATCACCGCGGCCAGGTACAAACCCGCGTTGCGGTCACGGAGAACACGCGCCACTGTCCCTGTCATGGGAGGTGATCGTGGTTCTAAGGCGGCGGTCGTGGGATCGGGCAAGTGCCTTAGACGGCGCCGCGCGGAGCGATGAGTTCCGGCCGCCTCCTCGGTCTACCCCTCGAGCGGAGTTTTCGAGGAGCTGAGGAGAAGCGCATGACGACGGACCGGACTCTCGACCTCGGGCCGCAGGCCCTGATCGTGGCGCGCCTCGCGGCGGGGGTCACGGAGGGGCGGCTCGACGGTGCCACGCCTTGTCCCGAGTACGCGGTGCACCACCTGCTCGGGCATCTGAGCGGGCTGGCCGTCGCCTTCCGCGACGCCGGGCGCAAGGACCTGGGGGCCACGACCGACACCAGCCCGAATGCCGCCGTGCCGGACATCGGGCCCGGCTGGCGCGAGACGCTGCCGAGGGTGCTCGACGAGCTCGACGAGGCCTGGCGCGATCCGGCCGCCTGGACCGGGGAGACCCGTGCGGGCGGCGTGCCCCTGCCGGGCGCGGTCGCCGGGGCCGTCGCCGCCGACGAGCTGGTGGTGCACGGCTGGGACTTGGCCCGGGCCACCGGCCAGGAGTACGAGCCCGACGGGGCCGCGCTGCGGGCGGCGTACGGCTTCCTCGTCGCCGCGGCCGAGGATCCCAGCCGGGGAGGGGGGATTTTCGGGCCTGTCGTGGCGGTGCCGGACGGCGCGCCGCTGCTGGATCGGGTGATCGGGCTCAGTGGCCGCGACCCCGGCTGGAAGCCGTAACGCGACCGCGGGGGCGGATGGGAACGAGGCCGATGCCGGGTCCGGCATCGGCCTCTTCGCGTTGCGGAGGCACATGGCTGCGGTGCGGCTGGGGCAGCGGGTACACCGATCAACATCGCGATGGTGAACGCGGGGAACACCGCACGCTCGAGGTCCCCGGACCGGGCCCGCCCCGCAAGTCATCCCAACTTCTTTTGTCAGAAGCGTTGACGAAACACAGGCGCGCTCCTACTTTCATCGCGTCGTACTTCGTACGTCATATATGAGACGCGATACGCGAGATCTCCTACGTGAGATCCGATCCGTGAGATCCGAGAGGCGCGCATGACCTCTGTGCCCATTCCGATCCCGTCCCGCACGCAGTTCGTGCTGGAGGGGATCAAACACCGCATCCTCACCGGGCAGTTGACCCCCGGACAGGCTCTGGTCGAGACCGAGCTCGCCGCGCAGTTCGGGGTGTCGAAGACGCCGGTGCGCGAGGCGCTCAAGACCCTGGCCGGTACCGGACTCGTCATGATGAGCCAGTACAAGGGCGTCACGGTGCGCATGGTGGACGCGGACATGGCGCGCGAGGTGTACGACGTGCGGTTGCTCCTCGAGCCGGAGGCGCTGCGCCGGTCCGTCCGGCGCGGGGCCTCGCTCACCGCCGCGCAGGACGCGCTGACCCGCGCCGACGACGCCTCCGACACCGCCGAACGCTCCCTGGCCAACCGGGAGTTCCACCGCGCCCTGTACGTGCCCTGCGGCAATCCGCTGCTTGGCCGGATGCTCGACGAGGTCCGCGATCAGGCCGCTCTCGTGTCGGCCGTCGCCTGGGCCGCCGACCCGTCCTGGGAGCGGGAGGCGAGCGAGCACCGGGAGATTCTGCGCCTCGCCCTCGACGGTGATGCCGACGGCGCGGCCCGCGCGCTGCACGCCCACATCGCGTCGTTCGTGCACCGTGCCTTCCCCCAGCCCCGGGACGAGGCCCAGGAAGAGGATGGACAGGAATGACAGCGACGTACGAGACCCAGCGGGCGGCGCTCGCCGAGGTCGTGGCGATTCCCGTGACTCCCTTCGCGGAGGACGGGACGATCGATCGCGACACTCACCGGGCTTTGCTGCGTCGGCTGCTCGACGGTGGCGTCCGCACCCTGACCCCCAATGGCAACACCGGTGAGTTCTACGCCCTGACCCCCGAAGAGCGGCAGCTCGTCACGGAGTTGACGATCGACGAGGCGGGCGAGCGGGCCACCGTCCTGGTCGGGGTCGGACACGACGTGCCGACCGCCGTCGCGGCCGCACGGCACGCCCGTGGGCTCGGGGCACAGTTGGTGATGGTCCATCAGCCCGTGCACCCGTACGTCTCGGAGGGCGGCTGGGTCGACTACCACCGGGCGATCGCCGAGTCCGTGCCCGAGCTGGGCGTCGTCCCGTACATCCGCAATCCCCTGCTTCCCGGCATGCGCCTCGCCGAGCTCGCCGACACCTGCCCGAACGTCGTCGGCGTGAAGTACGCGGTCCCGGACGCCGCCCGCTTCGCCGCCTTTGCCCGGGACGCGGGACTCGAACGGTTCGTGTGGGTCGCGGGGCTCGCCGAGCCGTACGCCCCCTCGTACTTCTCCGCGGGCGCCACCGGCTTCACCTCCGGGCTCGTGAACGTCGCCCCGTCCGTTTCGCTGAACATGATCGAAGCGCTTCGATCCGGTGACTTCCCGGCCGCCATGAAGGTCTGGGAGCAGATCCGCCGCTTCGAGGAGCTGCGCGCGGCCGACGCCTCCGCCAACAACGTCACCGTGGTCAAGGAAGCCCTCGCCTCGCTCGGCCTGTGCCGCCGCGAGGTACGGCCCCCGAGCAAGGAACTGCCCGAGTCCGAGCGCGCGGAAGTCGCCGCCATCGCCGCGGGGTGGTCCATATGAGCGCCCCTAGAAGAGGTGAGCCGAAACGTCCGGAGGAACTCCGCAGCCACCAGTGGTACGGCAGCGGCGTCTCGTCGGGTCTGCGCTCCTTCAGCCACCGGGCCCGCACGCGCCAGCTCGGCTATCTGCCCGAGGAGCACCTGGGCAAGCCGGTCATCGCCATCCTGAACACCTGGTCCGACATCAACCCGTGCCATGTGCACCTGCGGGACCGCGCGCAGGCCGTGAAGCGGGGGGTGTGGCAGGCGGGGGGCTTCCCGCTGGAGTTCCCGGTCTCCACGCTCAGCGAGACCTTCCAGAAGCCGACCCCGATGCTGTATCGCAACCTGCTCGCCATGGAGACCGAGGAGCTGCTCCGGTCGTACCCCGTGGACGGTGCCGTGCTGATGGGCGGGTGCGACAAGTCCACGCCCGCGCTGCTGATGGGCGCCGCCTCCGTCGACCTGCCGGCCGTGTTCGTGCCCGCCGGGCCCATGCTGCCCGGCCACTGGCGCAATGAGGTCCTCGGCTCCGGCACGGACATGTGGAAGTACTGGGACGACAAGCGCGCCGGGCTCATCGGTGACTGCGAGATGACCGAACTGGAGAGCGGACTCGCCCGCTCGCCCGGTCACTGCATGACCATGGGTACGGCGTCCACGCTCACGGCCGCCGCCGAGGCGCTCGGGGTGACGGTTCCCGGCGCGTCCAGCATCCCCGCCGTCGACTCCGGCCATGACCGGATGGCGGCCGCGGCCGGCCTCAGGATCGTCGAACTCGTCCGCCAGGACCGGAAGTTGTCCGACATCCTCACCGAGGACGCCTTCGCGGACGCGGTGACGACGGTGCTCGGACTCGGCGGCTCCACCAACGCCGTGATCCACCTGATCGCCATGGCCGGACGGGTCGGCGTCACGCTCACGCTCGACGACTTCGACCGGATCGCGCGGACCGTACCCGTGCTCGCCAACGTCCGGCCCGGTGGCCGGAAGTACCTCATGGAGGACTTCCACTTCGCGGGCGGCCTGCCCGGGTTCCTGTCGCGGATCACCGATCTGCTGCACCTGGACCGGCCGACGGTGTCGTACGACAGCATGCGCGAGCAGCTGGCGGGCGCCCTGGTGCACGACGACGACGTCATCCGGACCAGGGAGAACCCCGTCGCGGCCGAGGGCGGAGTCGCCGTCCTGCGCGGCAACCTCTGCCCCGACGGCGCGGTCATCAAGCACATCGCCGCCGAACCGCAGCTGCTCAAGCACACCGGGTCCGCGGTCGTCTTCGACGACTACAAGACCATGCAACGGACCATCAACGACCCGTCCCTCGGCATCACCGCGGACAGCGTGCTGGTGCTGCGGAACTCCGGACCCAAGGGCGGTCCGGGCATGCCCGAGTACGGGATGCTGCCCATCCCCGACCACCTGCTGAAGCAGGGTGTACGGGACATGGTGCGGATCTCCGACGCCCGTATGAGCGGGACGAGTTACGGCGCCTGTGTGCTGCACGTGGCACCCGAGTCCTACGTCGGCGGACCGCTCGCCCTGGTGCGCGGCGGGGACACGATCACCCTCGACGTCGAGGCGCGGTCGCTCCAACTCAACGTGGACGACGTGGAGTTGGAGCGGCGCAGGGCGGAGTGGACGGCGCCGCCCGAACGGTACGAGCGCGGCTACGGAGCGCTCTACAACGAGCAGATCACCCAGGCGGACACCGGCTGCGACTTCGCGTTTCTGGCCCGGCCGGGCAAGGTGCAGGACCCGTACGCGGGCTGACGGCACGTACGTACGGCCACGCCTACGTCGGCCGATATTTCGAACACCGTATGCGAAGCGCTTCAACCAACTGTACCGAGCAAGCGCTTTCTGGAGCACCACAGCAAGCGTTCCACGGCACCCGCCAGAACGGAGAACTGTCATGGCCCAAGCCGCAGTCGTGGCGAAACAGCCCGCGCCACCCCGGCGGCGCCGTGGCTCGGCGACGCCCCGCAGGCTCCCGTATCTGCTGATCGCCCCCGCGGGGCTGCTGATGCTGGGTTTCATCGCCTACCCGGTCATCAGCGTCTTCTACTACAGCTTGCAGAACTACAACCCGACCAAGCCGTGGCGCAACGGCTTCGCGGGCTTCGACAACTTCGTGCACGCCTTCACCGACGACCCGCAGTTCTGGGACACGCTGACCTTCAGCGCCAAGTGGGTCGTCGTGGAAGTCGGGTTGCAGCTCCTCTTCGGGCTGGCGCTCGCACTCATCGTCAACCAGACCTTCGTCGGCAGGGCGGTCGGCCGCGCGCTGGTCTTCTCGCCGTGGGCCGTCTCCGGTGTGCTGACCTCCGCGATCTGGGTGTTGCTCTACAACTCCCAGACCGGCATCACCCGTTACCTCGCGGACGCGGGGATCGGGCAGTACGGCACCAGCTGGCTGTCGGACACCTCCACCGTCTTCCCGGCGGCCGTGGTCGCCGACCTGTGGCGCGGTGTCCCCTTCTTCGCGATCCTGATCCTCGCCGACCTCCAGTCCGTCTCCAAGGACCTCTACGAGGCCGCCGAGGTCGACGGCGCCAGCCGCTTCCAGCAGTTCCTGCACATCACGCTGCCGCACCTGAAGGACGCCATCATCCTGTCCACGCTGCTGCGCGCGGTGTGGGAGTTCAACAACGTCGACCTGCTCTACACGTTGACGGGCGGTGGTCCCGCGGGCGAGACGACGACACTCCCGCTCTACATCGCCAACACCAGCGTCGACGCGCACAACTTCGGCTACGCGTCCGCACTGACCACGGTCGCCTTCGTGATTCTGCTGTTCTTCTCGATGGTCTATCTGCGACTGAGCAAGTTCGGAGGCGGGGACAAGTGATCACCGAGGACGCCACGATCAGCGCCCCGGCGGCGCCCGCCCCGATGGCCGACGAGCCCCGGCCGCGCCCGCGCAAGAAGCGCCGCGCCTGGGACGAGGTCCCGCGCTGGCAGATCTACCTCCCGCTCGGCATCTATCTGCTCTTCACCCTGATCCCCTTCTACTGGATCCTGCTCTTCGCCCTGCGTCCGGCCGGCTCGACCTCGCTGGTGCCGTGGCCCATGACCTTCGAGCACTTCGACAAGGTGTGGACCGAGCGAAGCTTCGGGACCTACTTCCAGAACAGCGTGCTCATCGCCCTCGCCACGCTGGTGATGACCACCGTCGTCGCCCTCGCCGGCGGCTACGCCCTCGCCCGCTTCGACTTCAAGATCAAGCGCGGCTTCATGCTGGCGCTGCTCTGCTCGCAGTTCGTACCGGGCGCGCTGCTCCTCGTCCCGCTCTTCCAGATCTTCGCCGAGCTTCAGATGATCAACTCGCTGGGCAGCGTCATCATCGCCGAGACGGTCTTCCAGCTGCCGCTGTCGATGATCCTCATCAGCGGGTTCATCAGGAACGTCCCGTACTCCCTCGAAGAGGCCGCCTGGGTGGACGGCTGCAACCGCTTCACCGGCTTCAGGATCGTCGTACTCCCGCTGCTGCGGCCCGGGCTGATCGCCGTCGGCTCCTTCGCCTTCGTGCACGCCTGGAACCACTTCCTGTTCGCCCTGATGTTCCTCAGCGACCAGAGCAAGCAGACGATCCCCGTCGGCCTCAACACCCTGATGAGCTCCGACAGCGTCGACCTGGGCGCGCTCGCCGCCGGTGGCATCATCGCCGCGGTCCCCGTCGTCATCGTCTTCGCCTTCATCCAGAAGTGGCTGATCACCGGCTTCAGCGCGGGGGCGGTAAAGGGATGAGAATCCGTCGATTCGTGCCTGTGGTGGTCCTGTCGGTCCTGCTCGGCGCACCGGGTGCGCACGCCGAGGTCCGTGACATCAGCCGCGACACCCTCGCGACCGACGACGGCTGGGCCGCCGCCGACGGCGGTACCACGGGCGGCGCCGCCGCGGACGACGCCCATGTGTTCACCGTACGCACCCGTGCCGAACTGGCCCGCGCCCTCGACCGCGGCAGCGCCACCCCGAAGATCATCAAGGTCGCCGGGACGATCGACGCCAACACCGACGACGCCGGCCGTCATCTGGACTGCGACGACTACCAGCGGGACGGCTACGACCTGAAGAGGTACCTCGCCGCGTACAACCCCCGCACCTGGGGCGCGGCGAAGCCGAGCGGCGCACAGGAGGACGCCCGCCAGGCCTCCGCCGCCGCGCAGGCCGAGCGGATCGTGCTTCCCGTCGGATCGAACACCACGCTCGTCGGCCTCGGCTCCGGCGCCGTGCTCAAGGGCGCGAGCCTCCAGGTCAAGAACGCGGACAACGTCATCGTCCGCAACCTCGAACTCCTCGACGCCTACGACTGCTTCCCCGTCTGGCAGCCCAACACCGGCGGCCTGGGCGACTGGAAGACGGCGTACGACACCCTCTGGCTGAACGGCGCCACCCACGTCTGGGTCGACCACATCACGGCGAGCGACGAGGGCCACCCCGACGCGAAGGAGCCCACCTACTTCGCCCGCAACTACCTGCGCCACGACGGCCTGTTGGACATCACGAGCGGCTCCGACCTGGTCACCGTCTCCTGGAGCCGGTTCGCCGGCCACGACAAGGCGATGCTCATCGGCAACAGCGACTCGGCCACCGGAGACCGAGGCAGACTTCGCGTCACCCTGCACCACAACGAGTTCGACTCCGTGGTCCAGCGCGCGCCGCGCGTCCGCTTCGGACAGGTGCACGCCTACAACAACCGGTACCTGGTCCCCGCCGACGCCGAGTACCGCTACTCGCTCGGTGTCTCCACCGAGTCGGCGCTCTACGCCGAGAACAACGCCTTCACCACCCCCGGCCACGTCGAGGCCGCCGACCTCGTGAAGAGCTGGAACGGCACCGCCCTGCACCAGACCGGGACGCTCTTCAACGGCTTCCCCGTCGATCTACTGGCCATCTACAACGCGTACAACTCCGGCAGCGAGCGGGACCTGACGGCCGATGGGGGCTGGACGCCCACGCTGCACGGGACCATCGACAGCGCCCGGCAGGCCGACCGCGACGTGGCGCGCGGCGCGGGCGCGGGGAGGATCCGATGAGCACCCGAGCACTGGACTTGCCCCTGCCCGTCGTTCTCGCGGGCGCGCGAGGACACGGCCGCTGGCATCTGCAGAACATCCGCCGACTCCAGGACAAAGGACTGGTGCGACTGGCGGGTATCTGCGAGCTGACGCCGCTCACGGACGAGGAACTCGACGGACCGGGGTCACCCGAACAGTCCGCCGACTTCGCCTCCCTCCTCGACTCCACGGGCGCCGCGATCGCCGTGATCTGCACGCCCATCCCGACCCACACCGACCTGGCGCTGATCGCCGCCGACCAGGGCGTACACCTGCTGCTGGAGAAGCCGCCCGCGCCGTCGTACGCCGAGTTCCGGCGCATGGCCGACGGGGTCGCGGCGGCCGGGATCGTCTGTCAGATCGGCTTCCAGTCGCTCGGCTCGCACGCCGTGCCGGCGATCCGGGAATTGATCACGGCGGGCGTGGTCGGCACGGTGGTCGGGGTCGGCGGGGCAGGGGCCTGGGCGCGCGACGAGGCGTACTACCGGCGGGCGCCGTGGGCGGGCAAGCGCAGGCTGAACGGCGTGGACGTGGTCGACGGCGCGCTGACCAACCCCCTCGCGCACGCCGTCGCCACCGCCCTCGCGCTGGACGGTGCCACCCGGGCCGAGGACATCACCGCGATCGAGACCGAACTGCTGCGCGCCAACGCCATCGAGTCCGACGACACCTCGTGCGTCCGCGTCACCACCGCGCACGGCCGCCGCGTCACCGTCGCTGCCACGCTCTGCGCCGAGCGGCCCGACGAGCCGTACGTCCTGGTGCACGGCAGCAGCGGCCGGATCACCTTCTGGTACAAGCAGGACCGCGTGCTCGTGCAGCGGTCCGGGCACGGCCCGCAGGAGATCGAGTACGGCCGGACGGACCTGCTGGAGAACCTGGTCGCGCATCTGACGGACGGCGCGGAGCTGCTGGTCACGCCGGAGTCGACGGGCGCCTTCATGAAGGTCGTGGAAGCGATTCGACAGGCGCCCGACCCGGTCGCGCTGCCCGCCGAGGCCTGGGACCTGATCCCCGAGGAGAACCGCCGCGTCGTGCACGGCATCGACGGACTCGTCGCGGCCGCCGCCGACACCCTCGCCCTCTACTCCGAGCTGGGCGCCTCGTGGGCGGTACCCGGTGAGGCACTCTCGAACGAGGTGAGCACCCGATGAACCAGACGATGAGCAACGACGCACTGGTCCTGCGGGTCGCGGGCCGCCCCGTCGGCCGCTACATCACCCGGCCCGAACTGCCGCCCCGGCTCTCGCCGCGTCCGTACGTCCATCCCGTCACCACGCTCGCCGGCACGGCTGTCACCGAGCTCAGCCCCGCCGACCACGCACACCACCTCGGCGTCGGTGTCGCCGTCCCCGACGTCGAGGGGCACAACTTCTGGGGCGGGCGCACCTATGTGCGCGACCGGGGGCCCACCGAGCTCGTCAACCACGGCGCGCAGCGGCACGCGGGCTTCCAGCTGTGCGACCCGGACGGCTTCGTGGAGGAGCTGCGCTGGGTGGCCGCGGGCGGCGAGCTGCTGCGTGAGCGTCGCACGGTCGCCGTGACCGAACTGGCCGACACCGCATGGGCGTTGGACTTCACGTTCTCCCTCACCAACACCACACACCACGGGCTCTCCATCGGCAGCCCCGCCACCAACGGGAGGCCGGGCGCGGCCTACGGCGGCTTCTTCTGGCGGGCCCGCAAGGAGGCCGAGGCGCCTCGTGTCTTCACCGCCGACGCCGAGGGGGAGGAGGCGGTGCACGGCACCCGCGCCGACTGGCTCGCCCTCGCGGGCGCCAACTGGACCCTGGTCTTCGCCGGGGCCACCGAGGCGACCCGCCGCGACCCGTGGTTCGTACGCACCACCGAGTACCCGGGCGTCGGCTCGTCCCTCGCGCACGACGAGCGGCTGCCGGTCGCGGCCGGTGAGACGGTCGTACGCCGTGTCGTCACCGTCGTCGCGGACGGCGGCCTCGACCGGGTCGAAGCCGCGGCCCTGGTCCGCAAGGCGGTGAGCCCGTGATCCCCTCCTCCGACCTCGGCGACGGCACCTACCGCAACCCCGTCCTCGACGCCGACTGGTCCGACCCCGACCTGCTCCGTGTGGGCGACGACTTCTACCTCACCGCCTCCAGCTTCGGCCGCGCCCCCGGCCTGCCGCTGCTGCACTCCCGCGACCTGGTCAACTGGACGCTCGTCGGCCACGCGCTGCAACGCCTGGAGCCCGCCCGCGAGTTCAGGAAGCCCCGGCACGACTGCGGGGTGTGGGCGCCGTCCCTGCGCCACCACGACGACCGCTTCTGGATCTTCTGGGGCGACCCCGACCACGGCATCTTCCAGGTCAACGCCCCCGAGATCAGAGGCCCTTGGACCCGGCCGCACCTGGTCAAGGAGGGCAAGGGGCTCATCGACGCCTGCCCGCTGTGGGACGAGGAGAGCGGCGAGGCCTATCTCGTGCACGCCTGGGCCAAGTCCCGATCAGGCGTGAAGAACCGGCTCACCGGGCACCGTATGCGCCCCGACGGCACCGGGCTGCTCGACGAGGGCAAGGTCATCGTCGACGCCGACCGGATTCCCGGCTGGTTCACCCTCGAAGGGCCCAAGCTCTACCGGCACGACGGCTGGTTCTGGATCTTCGCGCCCGCCGGTGGAGTGGAGACCGGCTGGCAGGGCGCCTTCCGCTCGCGCGGCTTCTTCGGCCCGTACGAGGAGCGGATCGTCCTCGAGCAGGGCGAGACGGACGTGAACGGCCCGCATCAGGGGGGCTGGGTGCGCACGGCGGCCGGCGAGGACTGGTTCGCGCACTTCCAGCAGCGCGGCCCGTACGGGCGTGTCGTCCACCTCCAACCGCTGCGCTGGGGCCCGGACGGCTGGCCGGTGCTCGGCGACGAGGGCGCCCCCGTCGCCGTACACGGGAAACCGGATCTGCCGCGCCAGCCGCTGTCGGCACCGGCCACCGACGACGACTTCCCCGGCGGCCGGTTCGGGCGGCAGTGGCAGTGGACCGCCAACCCTCCCCCACTCTCGGCTTCGCTCGAGCGGGGGGACCCCCATGCCGGCTGGGCCACCCAGCACTCCGGCGACGGGCTGCGACTGAGCTGCGTACGGACGGTGGACGCGCACGATCTGCGCAAGCTGCCGCACGTCCTCACCCAGCGGCTGCCCGGGATCGCCGCCACCGTCGAGGTGGAGTTGCGACTCGACAGCGCGGAGCCGGGCGCACGGGCGGGGCTCGCCGTGCTCGGGGACGCGTTCAGCTGGATCGGGCTCCAGCGCGAGACCGACGGCTCGGTGCGGCTCGTGCACCGGTTCGCCGAGTCCGTCGCCGAGCAGGAGCGCGACGCGGCGCATCCGCAGCCGGCACCCGACGGGCGGGCGCGGCTGTGGATCGAGATCGGCGCTGGGGCGCGCTGCCGCTTCTCCTACGACGTCGGGGGCGGCCGGCAGCCCTCAGGTCCCGTCTTCGCCGCCACCCCCTGGCGCTGGGTCGGCGCCCTGCTCGGACTCTTCGCGCTCGCGCCCGTCGGCGGGGGACACGCCGGCGCGGCCTCGTTCACGCAGTTCCGCATCACCCCAAACCCGGCCCGCTGAGGGGCCGTATCCACTCGTCCGCCTGTTGGGAGCCGCAATGACGCACCTCCATAGCAAGCGCTTGCCAAGACCGGGGTACGGAAGGGTCCTGGCCGCCGTCGTGGGCCTCGTCGCCGCCCTGTGCCTCGGGGCCGCGGGAGAGGCGAGGAGAGTGGCCTGCCGGAGAGAGCGACGCCATCGCCCAAGTCCTGTGCCGCGACACCGAGTTGCCCGCGGCGGTCAAGTCCTCGCCGTGGACGGACATGAGCGGCTTCTCGTGGCGGGACGCCCGCTTCGCCGAGTACCGCACGTACGGGCCCGGCGCCGCCGTCACCGTCGACCGGCCGCAGCTGCCGGACATGGACGCGGCCACGTACACCGTCGCCGACTACCTCGCTGGTACGGACGGTTGGGCGCCGCACGCCCAGCACCGCTGAGCGCCGTCGCTCGGCGGTCCACAGACCCCCACAACTTCACCACCTCGTTGGATCCAGAAGAAGAGAGCCGACCAATGAAGATCAGCATTCGCAGGAGCAGCACAGGCGGGCGCCGCATACCGGTCGCCGTCGCCCTGAGTGCCGCGCTCGCGCTGACCGCCACCGCCTGCGGTGACGACGGCAGCGGCGCGGGCGGTGACGCGGGCGACGAGGGCAGCGGCAAGGGAGAGATCGTCTTCTGGGACAACAACGGCGGTGTGCGCACCGACATCTGGAAGGAGGTCATCGCCGACTTCGAGAAGGCGAACCCGGACATCGACGTGAAGTACGTAGGGGTCGCCTCCACCGAGGTGCAGTCCAAGTACGACACGTCCATCCAGGGCGGCGGGCTGCCGGACGTCGGCGGCGTCGGCGCGGCGATGCTCGCCGGAATCGCCGCCCAGGACGCGCTGGAGCCGCTGGAGGACCGCCTCGCCAAGTCCTCCCTGAACGGCAAGCTCAACGAGAGCATGATCGAGTCGGTGAAGTCGGCCGGTGGCTCCGAGGAGCACATGTACTCGGTCCCGACCTCCGCCAACAACGGTGTCCTCTACTACCGCACCGACCTGTTCGAGGCGGCGGGCCTTGAGGCGCCGACGACCTGGGACGCGTTCTACGAGGCCGCCGACAAGCTCACCGACGCGGGGGACAACAAGTTCGGCTACACGATCCGCGGCGGCGCCGGCTCCATCGCGCAGGCGCTGGACGCGGCGTACGGGCAGTCCGGCATCACGTCCTTCTGGGACGCGAGCGGTGAGAAGACCACGCTCAACGACCCGAAGAACGTGGCGGCGCTGGAGAAGTACGCGGCCCTCTTCAAGAAGACCACTCCGTCCGCCGACCTCAACAACGACTTCACCAAGATGGTCGCCCAGTGGGACTCCGGCACCATCGGCATGCTCAACCACAACCTGGGCTCCTACCAGGACCACGTGAAGGCGCTGGGCCCGGAGAAGTTCCGCGGCATTCCGCAGCCCACCGGCCCCGGCGGCAAGCGCGTGCAGGTGTCCAACCCGGTCGACGGCCTCGGCCTGTTCAAGAGCTCCAAGAACAAGGAGGCCGCCTGGAAGTTCATCGAGTTCGCGTCCTCGCACGAGGAGAGCTCCAAGTTCAACGAGTCGGCGGGCCAGATCCCGGCCAACACCGAGGCCGCCAAGGACGACTGGATCACCAAGGCCGAGCCGACCAAGCTCGCGGCCGAGGCCCTCAACGACGGCTCCACCACGATCGTCCAGCTGCCGTACTACCTGCCGGACTGGAACACCCTCTCCAAGACCGACAACGAGCCGAACTTCCAGAAGGTCCTGCTCGGCGACATGAGCGCGAAGGACTTCCTGGACACGATGGCCGAGCAGCTCAACACGGCGCAGGAGGAGTGGAAGCAGCAGCAGTAGCAGCAGTAGGTCCGGGGTTGGGCTGTGATTCGGCTGCGGGCCTGCTGTGGCTGGTCGCGCCCACGCGGCGGAGCCGCATATGTGAGAGCCCCGCGCCCCTAAAAAACGGGGCGCGGGGGACCATCCCCTCTTGTGAAAGGCACACCGTCGTGTCATTAACCCGCAGACAGGTCACCTCGGCGGCGCTTGCCGCCGTCCCGCTCGCTGTCGCCGCGTCGGCTCCCGCGTTCGCGGCGCCCGCCCCCGGAAAGCACCGCACCCTCTACATCGCCGGTGACTCCACCGCCGCCCAGAAGTACGCCGACGCCGCGCCCGAGACGGGCTGGGGCATGGCGCTCCCGTACTTCTTCCGGGGGGACCTGAAGGTCTCCAACCACGCGCTGAACGGCCGCAGTTCGAAGAGCTTCATCGACGAGGGGCACCTCGACGTCATCTTCGAGGTGATCCGGCCCGGTGACTTCCTCCTCATCCAGTTCGCCCACAACGACGAGAAGTCCGCCGACCCGACGCGCTACACCGAGCCCTGGACGACGTACCAGGACCATCTGCGGCAGTACGTCGACGGGGCGCGGGCCCGGGGCGCGCGGCCGGTGCTGGCCACCGCCGTGGAGCGCAGGAAGTTCGACGTGGTCGGCAACGCTTTGCCGACCCACGGCGACTACCCGGCGGCGATGCGCGCCCTGGCCGAGGACGAGCTCGTCGCGCTGCTCGACATCCAGGCCCTGTCGCTCGCGCTGTGGCAGAAGCTCGGCGTCGAGGAGACCAAGACGTACTTCAACTGGACGGCGACCGAGCAGGACAACACGCACTTCAATCCGCCGGGTGCGATCGCCGTGGCCCGGCTCGTCGTGGCCGAGCTGCTGCACCGGAGGGTGCTCGCGCCCCGGGATGTGCGCCGGCTCGACGAGGAGGTCCCGGAGTCCTGGATCACCTGGCCGGACGCCACCGCGTAACCCCCGTTCCGCACTTCCGCACTTCCCCGCTTCCGCAGAAGGAGAGCCGCACAGTGGACACACAAAGATGGCATGCGCATGCCATAAAAAAGGTGGGGGTGCTGATCGGGTGCACCGCGCTCGTGCTCGCCGTCACCGGTACCACCGCTCAGGCACAGCCCCGCGACCCCGGCCGTCAGACGCTCGCCGCCGGTGACGGCTGGGCCTCCGACGGCACGGGCACCACCGGCGGTGCGGCCGCCGACGCCGCGCACGTCTACACCGTCACCACCTGGGCCGAGTTCAAGGCCGCGTTGGAGGACGGCGGCACCGCGCCGAAGATCATCAAGGTAAAGGGCACGATCGACGCGGTCGCCGAGGGCTGCGACTCCCTGGCGGCGCCCGGCTACGACTTCGACGCCTACCTGGCCAAGTACTCCCCGGAGAGCTGGGGCCTGGACACGGACCTCAGCGCCGAGCCGGACGACAGCCCCGAGGGGCTGCGCCGGGTCTCCGCCGCCAACCAGTCCACGTCCATCAAGGCGAACGTCCCCGCCAACACCACCATCATCGGCGTCGGCAAGAACGCCGGGTTCAAGGGCGCCAGCCTCCAGATCACCCGCGTCGACAACGTCATCGTCCGCAATCTCACCTTCGAGAGCCCCGTGGACTGCTTCCCCCAGTGGGACCCCACCGACGGCTCCACCGGCAACTGGAACTCCGAGTACGACACCGCCGTCGTCTATGGCTCCACCCATGTCTGGCTGGACCACAACACGTTCACCGACGGCACCCACCCCGACAGCGCGGCGCCGACCTACTTCGGCATGCTCTACCAGCAGCACGACGGCGAGCTGGACATCGTCCGGGGCGCCGACTACGTCACCGCCTCCTGGAACGTCTTCACCGAGCACGACAAGACGATCCTGATCGGCAACAGCGACAGCGAGTCGACGGCCGTGGGCGACCGGGGACACCTGAAGGTCACCTTCCACCACAACCTGTTCTCGGGCCTCGTCGAGCGCGCACCCCGGGTCCGCTTCGGCCAGGTCGACTCCTACAACAACCACTTCGTGGCCGACGACACCTACGCCTACAGCTTCGGCATCGGCAAGGAGTCCCAACTCGTCGCCGAGCACAACGCGTTCACGCTGCCTGACGGGATCAGCGCCGCGAAGGTCCTGAAGAAGTGGAACGAAGCGCCGGTCACCGCCGCCGACAACTACGTCAACGGGGCGCCGACGGACCTGATCGCCGTCCACAACGCGGGCATTCCCGCGGAGACGCTGCAGTCCGGGGCCGGATGGACGCCGACCCTGCGGACGAAGGTCGACTCGCCGAAGGCCGTGCCGCGGATCGTCGATCGCGGCGCCGGCGCCGGAAAGATCTGCTGACCCGCCTCCGGCCTGCCTCTGACCCACCTCCGGCCCGCTTCCTGGTCAGGCCGGAGCGGCTCCGCACCCGCCCGTCACCCACGGGCACGCCGCTCCGGCCCCTAGGGGGCTTCTGATGGATCTCCGCGGCGTCGCGACGCCCGGCACGCCCTCTCGCCGCACCGGACAAAAGCCCTAGTAGCTCCGCTACGAGGGCTTCCGCCCGGCACGCCGAGAGCACGCACCGAACGCCGCTCCTTCTCCCACGGAGATCCATCAGAAGCCCCCTAGCCCCCCAGCCCCGCAGAGCCCCGAGGCTCTTGAGCCGCCGCACAGCGAAGGAGTATCGCCATGCTCTCCCGCACCACCACGCCCAACCGCAGAACTTTCCTGGTCGCGAGCGCGGGAGCCGCCCTTGCGCTCGGGCTCTCCGTCCCCGCCCACGCCGGCGCGCGCAGGCCCTTCGGGCGCTACGGTTCGCCCTCGGCCCGCTTCAACGAGCAGAGCCTGTACGTCCATCCCGACGGCCTCGGCGACCACACCACCGTCCAGGCCGCCGTGACCGCGGCGAGCGGCAGTGGATACACGCTGGTCATCGCCCCGGGGACGTATCGCGAGACGGTCGCCGTCAGCGGCGCCCGCACCGAGATGACCTGGATCGGCGCCTCCGAGAACCCGGGTGACGTCGTCATCGTGTACGACAACGCCAACGGCACCCCGAAACCCGGCGGCGGCACCTACGGCACCACCGGATCGGCCACCACGACCGTGCAGGCCGACGGCTTCACCGCTCGCTGGATCACCTTCGCCAACGACTTCCTGCGCGCCGACCACCCCGAGATCACCGGCACCCAGGCCGTCGCCATCAAGGTCCAGGGCGACCGTTCGGCCTTCGTGCAGTGCCGGTTCCTCGGTCACCAGGACACGCTGTACGCCGACTCGATGGCGCTCGGCACGTTCGCCCGCCAGTACTACCGCGACTGCTATGTCGAGGGCGACGTGGACTTCGTCTTCGGCCGGGCCACGGCCGTGTACGAGCGCTGCCACTTCCGTACCCTGAACCGCACCGACCTGGCCGGGGCCCCGTACGGCTTCGTCTTCGCGCCGTCCACCGCCGGCGCCAATCCGCGCGGCTACCTGGTCACCCGCGGCCGGATCAGCAGCGAGGCCCCGGACGCGTACTACAAACTGGCCCGCCCCTGGGTGCCCAGCTCGGACCTCACCGCCGGTCCGATGCTCACCGTCCGCGACACCCGCCTCGCCGCAGGGATCGACGCGGTGGCGCCCTACACCAACATGTCGGACAGCTACCCGTGGCAGGCCCAGCGCTTCGCCGAGTACCGCAACACCGGACCGGGAGCGGCGATCAGCGTCGCGGAAAACAGGCCCCAACTCACCGACGCCGACGCCCGGTCGGCCACCCGCGAGGCCCACCTCGGGGACTGGACTCCGTGGAAGGGGTGCTGAGATGCGCCGACGCGCCTTTCTCACGGCAGGGGCGGCGGGCGTCGCACTGACGGCTCTCGGTGCGACGCCTGCCTTCGCCGGCGGACGCCGGGTGACGCACGTCCGCCCCGGCGACTCCGTGCAGGCGGCCGTGGACGCGGTGACCGGCCCGGGCCGGACGATCGTCGTGCACCCGGGCACGTACCGCGAAGTCGTCACCATCCCGGCGGACTTGGAAGACTTGACCCTGCGCGGCGCCACCCGCGACCCGCGTGACGCGGTCATCGTCCACGACCGTGCCAACGGCACGCAGAAGCCGGACGGTTCCGGGACGTACGGCACCGCGGGCTCCGCCACCTTCACCTCGGCGGCGCCCGGGCTGACCGTCCACGGGCTGACGCTCGCCAACGACTGGCTGCGCGCGGACCACCCGGAGATCACGGGGACGCAGGCGGTGGCGGCGTACGTCACCGGAGACCGCTCGCACTTCTCGCGGGTACGGCTGCTGGCGCACCAGGACACCCTGTTCGCGGACACGACGGCGCTCACGGCCTTCGACCGCCAGTACTACCGCGACTGCTACATCGAGGGCGACGTCGACTTCGTCTTCGGCCGGGCCACGGCCGTCTTCGAACGCTGCCACTTCCACACCCTCGACCGGGACGTCACCTTCAAGCCCGAGGGGATGGTCTTCGCGCCGGCCACGGCCCGCATGAATCCGTACGGCTTCCTGGCCGTCCGGAGCCGGGTCACCTCCGGCGCCGAGAACGGGGCGTACAAGATCGCGCGGCCGTGGGTGCCGTCGTACGAAACGACGGCCTGGCCGTCCCTGGTCGTACGGGAGACGGAGCTGGGCCCCGGCATCGACGCGGTGACGCCGTACATCAACATGCGGGAGGCCTATCCCTGGCAGACCATGCGCTTTCGCGAGTACCGCAACTCGGGCCCCGGCGCGGAGATCACCGTGCCGGAGAACCGTCCCCAACTCACGGACCCGGAGGCCGAGTCGCACACCCGTGCCACGTACCTCGGCGACTGGTGTCCGTGAAGCCACCCCCGTAGCTCCCCGTCGACGAAAGGACCGCACTCCATGACTCGTCGTACCGCTCTCACCCTCGGCGCCGCCCTGGCGCTGGGCGCCGGCCTCGCCGCACTCCCCACCCAGGCCCAGGCCGCCACGGTCGTCGTCAGCACCTCGGCCGACCTCACCAGCGCCTTAAGGAACGCCACCGCAGGCACCGTCATCCAAGTGCGCGGCGGCACGTACTACCCGACGGCCACGCTCCAGTCGACGGCCAACGGCACCTCGTCGAGCCCGGTCACCCTCCAGCCGTACGGCTCGGAGACGGTGAAGATCGACGGCTCGTCGCTCCCGGCCGGCGACTGGATCTTCAAGCTGACCGCCGACTACTGGAACGTCTCCCACCTCACCTTC
Source organism: Streptomyces sp. SD15 (assembly GCF_054462255.1). Lineage (NCBI taxonomy): Bacteria > Bacillati > Actinomycetota > Actinomycetes > Kitasatosporales > Streptomycetaceae > Streptomyces > Streptomyces sp. SD15. The sequence goes on from NZ_JBTLMO010000014.1 coordinate 160,339, forward strand.
CAGAACTCCCCGGACAGCGCCGTCGTCTGCCAGTCCTGCACCGGCACGAACTGGAACAACATCAAGACCATCAACGGCGGCGACTCCGGCTTCACGCTCACCGGCGACGGCACCGTCAACAACACGGTCAGGAACATCGACTCGTACGGCCACTACGACGCCGCCACTCATGGCGAGAACGCGGACGGCGTGGCCGTGAAGTTCGGCTCCGGCACCGGCAACCTGATCACCGGCGCGCGCCTCTACAACAACGCGGACGACGGCCTGGACTTCTGGTCCTTCTCGTCCCCCGTCACCATCGAGCACACCTGGGCCTTCGGCAACGGCAAGAACCGCTGGTCCGACTCGGCCTTCGCGGGCGACGGCAACGGCTACAAGCTGGGCGGCGACGGCGAGGTGGTCGCGCACGTCGTCAACAACTCCGCCGCCTGGGACAACGCCGGCAACGGCTTCACCGAGAACAGCAACACCGGCGCCATCGTCATCAACCGCACCACCGCGTACGCCAACGGCAAGTACGGCTACTACTTCGCCACGGGCGCGGCCCGGCTCGGCAAGAACCTGGCCGTGTCCAACGGCAGTGCCCTGGTCAGCAAGGGCTCCTCGGTCATCTCGGCGGGCAACAATTGGGACTCCGGCATTGCCACCCCGTCCTTCGTCTCGACCGACGCCGCGACGACGTACAACGCCCGCCAGTCCAACGGCGCACTGCCCGTGACCACCTTCCTGACCACGGGCAGCAGCACCATCGGCGCCACGATGAACTGATCGGAGGTTATCCCCGCACGGGCCTGATCGACCCCAGCGTCGGCACCACCGGCAGAATCGAGCCGTCGGCCGCGAACTCCATCCGGTCGATGGTCGTCTCGCGGTGGGTGCCGTCGCCGCCCGCCGTTCCGGGGCCGTTCAGGGCGAACCGGTGGTAGACGATGTACCAGTCGTCGGTGCCGGGGACGTTCACCACGGAGTGGTGGCCGGTGCCCTTGATGCCGTACTCCGGGCGCTTGGACAGGATCGTGCCCCGCTTGGTCCACGGGCCGAGCGGGGACGGTCCCGTGGCGTACGCGACGTGGTAGTTCTCGCTGCGGGTGTCGTCCTCGGACCACATGAAGTAGTACGTGCCCTGCCGCTTGACCACGAAGGATCCCTCGCGGAAGTCCGCCTGGGTGATGTCCTTCACCTTCGTCGCGTCGAACGACACCATGTCGTCGTTCAGCGGGACGACGTATCCGCGTCCGTTGCCCCAGTAGAGATACGACTGGCCGTCGTCGTCCGTGAAGACCGCCGGGTCGATCATCTGGCCCGTGAACTGGCCTTTGCTGACCAGGGATTCGCCCAGCGCGTCCGTGAAGGGACCGGCCGGGGAGTCGGCCACCGCCACGCCGATCTGCTGCTCGGCGCAGAAGTAGAAGTAGTACTTGCCGCCCCGGGTGGCGATCGCCGGGGCCCAGGCGTTCTTGTCCGCCCAGGACACATCGGGGCCCAGGTCCAGGATCACACCGTGGTCCTTCCAGTGGACCAGGTCCTTCGACGAGTACGCCTTGAAGCTCGTCCCGCTCCAGCCCGGGTAGCCGTCCGTCGTGGGGTAGATCCAGTAGCGGCCGTCGAGGTACTGGATGTCGGGGTCCGCGTTGAGCCCGGGGAGGACCGGGCTACGGGTGGGCACCGCCTCGACCGTCCAGGTGCGGGTGGTTCCGTCGGCCGCCGTCACCGTGTACGTCTGCGGTCGGCGGAAGTCCCGGCGGGTGCCCGAGGCCGGGCTGATGGTCGCGCCCGCACCGACCGCCAGGGCGGGGGCGAGGCGCTTGAGGTCCGCGTCCGGCTTCATCGGCAGGACGACCTTCGACGCGGACTCGGTGACGACCGCGTACCCCTTCTGTCCCTTCGCCGTCGCGTCCACGACCGACGTTCCGCTCACCGGGTACGCGGCGAGCAAGCGGTCGTACTCCGCCTGCGTCACCGGCATCACGGTGCCGTGCCGCGGGCTGGCCGGCAGTTGGTAGTCGGTCGACATCGTCCACTCGCCGGAGTCGAGGTCGGTCGTCTCGAAGGGGACGTAACCGCGGCCGCCGTACTCGTCGATGAACAGGTACCACTTGTTCTCGGTGTTGGACTTGAAGACCGTCGGGCCCTCACCGCGGTCGATCGAGCCGCTGCCGATGCAGTCGGAGACGAAGTCGTACGACGTGTCGGTGAGACTGGTCGACTTCTCCCCGGTGATGAACTTAGAGCAGGGGCTGGACGAGCTGGGGTCGCGTTCGTCCTTGGTGTAGCGGTAGTAGCTGCCCTTGTTCTTGATGACCGTCGAGTCGATCACCGAGTAGCCCGGGTCGTCCCAGACCTTCGGCTCGCTGAAGGTGCGGAAGTCCTTCGTGGTGGCGTACAGCATCTTGTTGTACGTCGATCCGGTGTGGTCCGGGTCGTCGTCGGCGTAGAGCTTGGAGGCCCAGAAGACGACGTACTCACCGAGCGTGTCGTCCCAGTACGCCTCGGGCGCCCAGGTGTTGCCCGCCGTGTCGGGAGCGACCTTCACCAGGCGCTGGTCGGTCCAGTTGACCAGGTCGGTGGACTCCCAGATCATGATCGACTTGCTGCCGTGCCGCTGGACGTGGTCCCAGCTGCCACTGGAGCTCTGGTACATCTTCAGGTCGGTGGCGATCAGATAGAACTTGTCTCCTTCGGGGGAGCGGATCACGAACGGGTCGCGCAGCCCCTTCTCGCCGATGGTGGAGGTGAGCACCGGCTGCCCGGCGTTCAGCTCACGCCAGTGCAGCGCGTCGTTGCCGCGGCTGAGGGCGTAGCGGATCTGCTCGCCGTCGGCGGTGCCCTCGCCGGTGAAGTAGGCGAAGAGATAGCCGGCGTACTTCTGCTTGTTCACGGGTGGTGCTCCGGAGTGTGCGGGGCTGGGCGGCGCCGCGAGCAGGCCCAGCAGCAGGGCGAGGAGGGGGACCAGGGGGATCAGGAGCGTGCGGGCGGTGCGGGGTCGCATGACACATCCTGTGGGAGTCTGGTGGATTCTGTGGGATGAACTGCCTCCGGAGTGTTGTCAATGGGGGACCGTGCGTCAATTGCTGCGGGCGGGGTGCGGGCGATCGAAAATTTCGATCGTTTTCGTGCGGGCCTCGGCAACCTTTCCGTCCGAGGCGGCGACCAGGAAGCAGAAGCGGGCCGGGGCGGCCCCTCCGGCCCGCTTCGCTGCAGCAGCACCCCATTTGCCTAGGAAAGGAACGCCCCGTGCGTCAGAGCATCGGACGCCACCGCAGGACCCGCACGCTTTCGATCGCCGCCGCGGTGGCCGTCGCCGCGGGGGCGGGTGGCGTCTTTCTCGGCCTCTCGGACAACGGATCGGCGCAGGCCGCCTCCACCACGGTGACCGTCTCCACCACCGCCCAGCTCCAGACGGCCGTGGCGGGCGCCGCCGCCGGTACGACCATCCAGGTGCGCGGCGGCACGTACTACCCGACGGCCACCCTCAAGTCCACGGCGAACGGCACGAGCGCGGCCCGGATCACGCTCGCCGCATACGGCAGCGAGAAGGTGAAGATCGACGGCTCCAAGCTGGCCGCCGGCTCCTGGCTGGCCGGGATCTACGGCGACTACTGGACCGTCCAGAACATCACCTGGCAGAACTCTCCGGCCCAGGGCTTCGTCGTCACCTCGTCCGTCGGCGGCGTCTTCAAGAACCTGGTCACCGCGAACAACGGCGACTCCGGCTTCACCCTGCGCGGCGACGGCACGACGAACAACCTCGTGCAGAACCTGGACAGTTACGGCAACTACGACGCCGCGGGCCACGGCCAGAACGCCGACGGCATCGCCGTCAAGTTCGGCTCCGGCACCGGCAACAAGATCACCGGCGCCCGCCTGTACAACAACTCGGACGACGGCCTCGACCTCTGGCAGTTCTCCTCGCCCGTGACCATCGAGCACTCCTGGTCCTACGGCAACGGCAAGAACCGCTGGAACGACAGCGCCTTCGAGGGCAACGGCAACGGCTACAAACTCGGCGGCGGAGGCGTCACGGTCGCGCACGTCGTCAACAACAACGCGGCCTGGGACAACACCCTCAACGGCTTCACCGAGAACTCCAACCCCGGTGCCATCGTGCTCAACCGCAACACCGCGTACGCCAACGCCGAGGCCGGCTTCTACTTCGCCACCGGCAAGGCGCGCCTCGCGCGGAACCTCGCCGTGAGCAACAAGGGCGGCCTGGACAAGCTCGGCTCGGCCACCGTCTCCGCGGCCAACAACTGGGACAGCGGCGTCTCGACTCCGTCCTTCAAGTCGACGGACGCGACGACGGCGTACGGGGTCCGCTCGTCGAGCGGTTCACTGCCGGCGACGACGTTCCTGACGACGGGCTCGACGACCATCGGTTCGACGATGAACTGACGCCCTCCCCTTTATAGGGCTCGGTTCGCCTCCGGGGCGCTTGTGCCGGTGTCGAGGGGCCGATCGTGCTCGACCCTTCGGGCCTCCGCGCGTTCGACCCCTCGACACCGGCGCGCCCCTTCGGCTCACTCGCCGCGCCCCGGAGGCGAACCGAGCCCTAAAAAAGAGCGCAACGCCCCGCCGGTCGTCACCGGCGGGGCGTTTCTCTGCCGGCCGAGGGGGGCTCAGGCCAGCAGGTCCATGCAGTCGAACGACGTGCCCGGGCTGAGGTAGGCCGAGCCGGTCGAACCACTGACGATGTTGAGCTTCAGCACGTTGTACTGACTCACGTCCGTCTTCCACGCACTGGTAGGGACGTGGAAAGTGAACGTGCGGTTGTTTCCGCGAACGCGTCCGTCACCCCGACGCGCAGGGTGTGCGCGGCGGCGGCCTGCGCCGCGGTCAGCTTGAAGCAGACGAGGACGCCGTCGTTGACTGGGCCCGCCGTCACTCGTAGCTGATGTCGGACGTCGTGAACTTGCAGGTCTTGCCGTCCGGGCCGGTGCTGAGTTCGGTCGGCTCCTTACCGGTGTTGTTGCCCTGGAAGCTGACGCACGTCTTGATCTTCTTCTTGGTGTCCCCGTGGATGCGGACGTTGCGCAGCGCGGCCGTGTCGCCGTAGTTGGCGTTGACGCCGACGATCGCCTTCATCGGCGCGGTCACATCCACGTCGTTGATGATGATCGTGCGCTTGTACTGCGTCTTGCAGTTGCCGCACGAGCGCACCAGCTTGCCGGAGTTCTCGACCTGGAACTTGCTGACGACGAGCTTGCCCGCGCCGTTGAACTGGAGCACCTTGTCGTCGGCTCCCTTGGCGCCGCCGCCGTAGACCGTGTACACGGCCGACGACGACTTGCCCTTGAAGCTGGCCGCGTCCTCGCCGACGTCCAGCCACCACACGTTCTGCAGCGTGCAACTGCCCAGGCAGTGGACGCCGTCGGCGGCGGGGGTTCCGATGATGACGTTCTTGAGGGTGGCGCCGTCGGCGAGCTCGAAGACCGGGTCCTGGCTCTCGTCCTGGCCGGAGGTGCCGAGGTCGCCGCTGCCGTAGAACTTCGTCAGCTTGCCGTCGTACGTGCCCGACACCGAGATCGTCTTCGAGACGGCCTTGCTGCCCTTGGCCGTGGGCCAGACGGAGCTCGCGCCCGCCGTGGTCAGCATCGACGTGGTGACCAGCGCCGCTCCGGTGAGGCCGAGGGCGGTGACGCCGCCGATCACGGCACGCCGCTTGGTGACCCGGCGGCGGTGTCGGACGCGCTGTTCAACTCGTGCAGTCATGACGCGGTTTCCTTGCGTGGAGGAGACGTGTGCGTCTGTTGGTTGCCGCAGGTGAGGAAAGGGTTGCCGCGTCCGAAGATTTTTTACAGAGGTGACCGGTGGTTACGAATCGCCGTCGTCGCTGGTGTCGGTCGCGAAGTTGCCCGCCACGCTCGGCTGCTCGTCCGCCGTCCTCGCGTTCGCCGAGTAGCTGTCGTCCTTGGCGTCCCGGCCGCCGCGCGTGTGGTCGTACTGGCCCGCGAACACCCACTCGCCGGCCGCGAGGGTGCGGCCGTCCTTGAGCACCCAGGTGTAGACGAGGAAGCCGTCCCGCTCGACGACCGTCGTCGTGAAGTCGCTCTCGGGCGCCGAGCGCCAGGCACCCGTGTCGCTGACCCCACCGGTCTGCTTGATCTTCAACTCGACGGTGAGCGAGGTGACTTGCTCGGTGTTCCTGAGGGTCACATTGGACTGCGCCCAGAAGTCGTTGCTGTGCGGATCGATCGAGCCGTCGGACCACAGCGAGCCGTCCTGATGGCCCGAGGCAGGTGCCTGGGGGGGTGCGGCGGGCGCGGAACTGGGGGCATTCGGGGTGTTCGAGGGGGACGAACTCGGCTTCCCGGACGGCGACTTCGACCCACCCGTTGGGCGGGTCGGCTGCGGCTGGACGGGCGCACGGCTCGTCGCGTCCGGCGAGTCGAGCGGGGTCGGCGGCACCGTGACCGTCTGCTGCGGCCGCTGGTCCTCCTTGACCGCCGAGGCGACCGCGTAGCCGCCCACCGCGAGGACACCCGCGACCGCGGCCGTGGCGCCCACGACCCGCGCCCAGCCGAGCATCGGCGGACGCGCCGCACGTCGGGGGCGACGCTCGGTGGCGCCGGACATCCCGCGCTCGACCCGGGCCAGGATGCGCGCGCGGTCGGGCTCGTGCGCCTCGGCCGCCTCGTGCAGCCTGGCGCGCAGCTCGTCGTGCACGTCCTGCGCCTTCCTCATCGGTCCCTTCCTCCGGCTCCACCCGTGGGCAGCACTTCTGCGTGCACCCGCATCGGGGCCTCTTCGGTGCCGAGGAGCCGCTTCAGTTCGGCCATGCCCTTCGACGTCTGAGACTTAACCGTACCCACGGACACACCGAGGGCGAGAGCCGTGTCCTTCTCCGAGAGATCGAAAGCATGCCGCAGCACGACACACGCACGCTTACGGAACGGCAGTCTGCGCAGCGCTTCCTGAACATCGACCTTGCCCGGTATGTCGGGGTTCTCGATCTTGTCCTCGCGCTGCGACCAGAACAGCGTGATCCGCCGGCGCTCGCGCACCGCGCTGCGGATCCGGGTTTTGGCCAAGTTGGCGACGACCCCACGGGCGTACGCCACCGGGTGGTCGGCTGCGCGCACCCGGTCCCAGCGGTGCCACAAGGCGAGCAGCGCGTCGGCCGCCAGATCGTCGGCGGCGTCCGCCTCGCCCGTCAACAGGTGGGCCAGACGCGAGAGTTCGGCGTAGTGCCGCTCGAAGAAGGCGTGGAACTCCACGGAGGCTGCGTCGTCGACGACAGTGCCCACGGGCTACCTCTCCTTGCTGCGGCTCTTGAGCAACCGGTGCGGATGTGTGCGTATACGGCCCCATGCGTCACCTGTGAAGAAATGGTGTTCCGGTGGGGCGCGATGCGAGAGCGTACCAGCGTTCCGTACAGGCCTTCGAACGACGTATGGCAGGCCGAACTCGATTCCGTAACACGGGGAAAACCTGCACGCGGTTCAACGCGGGAACAATCCAGCCAGCATCCGCACACCCCTGCACGCAGGTTACGAGGAGTATCGCCATGTCCGAAACCCAGAAGGTGGCCGACCGGCCAAGTGCCGCACCACCAGCGGTGAACAGCGTCGACCGGTTCTTCAAGATCTCCGAACGGGGCTCCACCTTCGGCCGGGAGATACGCGGCGGATTCGCCACGTTCTTCACGATGGCCTACATCCTTGTCCTGAATCCCATCATTCTCGGCAGCGCCAAGGACAAGTTCGGCCAGCAGCTCGACGCCGTCCAACTGACCACCGCCACCGCCCTGGTGGCCGCGGTCATGACGATCATCATGGGCGTCGGCGGCAACCTCCCGCTCGCCCTCGCCGCGGGCCTCGGCCTCAACGCGGTCGTGGCCTTCCAGATCGCCCCGCTGATGAGCTGGGACGACGCGATGGGCCTGATCGTCCTGGAGGGCCTGCTCATCTGCGTGTTGGTGGTGACGGGCCTGCGGGAAGCGGTGATGCACGCGATACCGCAGCCGCTGAAGCAGGCGATCAGCGTCGGCATCGGCCTGTTCATCGCCTTCATCGGCTTCGTCGACGCCGGGTTCGTCACCCGCATCCCGGACATCGCGAACACGACCGTACCGGTACAACTCGGTGGAACGGGAGCGCTGGCGGGCTGGCCGGTGCTCGTCTTCTGTCTCGGCGTGCTGCTGACCATCGGGCTGCTCGCGCGCAAGGTCAAGGGCGCGATCCTGATCAGCATCGTGATCATGACGATCGTGGCGATCGTCATCAACTCCATCGCCGACATCAAGAGCTGGGGCCTGACCACGCCGAAGATCCCCGACGACCTCGTGGCCTCGCCGGACTTCGGACTGCTCGGTCACTTCAGTCTGTTCGGCGCGTTCGGCGAGGCCGGCGCGATCACGGTCGTCCTGCTGATCTTCACGCTGATCCTGTCGGACTTCTTCGACACCATGGGCACGGTCGTCGGCATCAGCGCCGAGGCGGGGCTGCTGGACGAGGAGGGCAAGGTCCCCCACCTCGGCCGCGTGCTGCTCATCGACGGCGCGGCGGCGGTGGCCGGCGGCGCGGCCTCGGCCTCGTCCTCCACCTCGTACATCGAGTCGGCGGCGGGCGTCGGCGAGGGCTCCCGTACGGGCTTCTCGAACCTGGTCACGGGCGGCCTCTTCGCCCTCGCGCTCTTCCTGACCCCGCTGCTCACGATCGTCCCGCTGCAGGCCGCCGCCCCGGCCCTCGTCGCGGTCGGCTTCCTGATGATGACCCAGGTCAAGCACATCGACTGGGACAAGTACGAGATCGCCATCCCGGCGTTCCTGACGATCGCCGTGATGCCGTTCACGTACTCGATCACCAACGGCATCGGGGCGGGGTTCCTGGCCTACGTCCTGATCAAGACGGTGCTGGGGAAGGCGAAGGAGATCCACTGGCTGCTGTGGGGGGCCTCGGCGCTGTTCCTGGTGTACTTCGCGATCGATCCGTTGCAGCAGCTGCTCGATGTGTAGTGAGTAGCAGCCGGCCGCGGGTTGACCGCGGCTGAGCGCGCCCACGCGGCGGAGCCGCATATGTCACAGCCCCGCGCCCCTTACGGCGCCCGAGCGCCCGATAGGGACGCGGGGAACTGCGCGCGCTTAGGGGCGCGGAGAGCTGCGCGTCTTTGGGGGCGCGGGGAACTGCGCGTTTTTCAGGGGCGCGGGGAACTGCGCGACCAGCCACAGGCAACCCGCAGCCGACCGACAACCCGCACCGCTCAGTCCCGCACCGCTCAGTCCTTCAGCGCCGCCCGCATCATCGCCTTGGCCACCGGCGCAGCCAACCCGTTGCCGCTGACCTCCGACCGGGCCGCGTCCGACTGCTCGACCATCACCGCGACGGCGACCTCCTTGCCGTTCGAGTCGGACTTCGCGTACGACGTGAACCAGGCGTACGGCGTCTTGCTGTTGTTCTCGCCGTGCTGGGCCGTACCCGTCTTGCCGCCGACGGTCGCGCCGGCGATCTGCGCGTTCGTCCCGGTGCCGTCCGTGACGACCGTCTCCATCGCGGACTGCAACTGCTCGGCGGTCGAGGAGCTGACGATCTCCTTCGTCTCCGTGCTGTCGTCGTAGTCCTGCACCACATTGCCGTCGGAGTCACTGGTCTGCGACACCATGTGCGGCGAGACGAGCTTGCCGCCGTTGGCGATGGCCGCCGACACCATGGCCATCTGCAGCGGGGTCGCCGTCACGTCGAACTGGCCGATACCGGACAGACCCGTCTGCGAGGCGTCCATGTCCGAGGGGTACACGCTCGCGTACGCCCGCACCGGCACGTCCTGCGTCTTGTCGTTGAAGCCGAACTTCTCCGCCATCGCCCGAACCTTGTCCTGGCCCAGGTCGACGGCCATCTTCGCGAAGACGTTGTTGCACGAGTACTGCAGCGCTACGCGGATCGAGGCGTCCTCGCAGGGCGCGGTCGAGCTCTCGTTCCTCAGGACGGTGGTCGTGTTCGGCAGGGTGTACGGGTTCGGGCTGTCCGTCTCCGCATCCACGTCCGAGTACAGCCCGTTCTCCAGCGCGGCCGCCGCGACGACCAGCTTGAACGTCGACCCCGGCGGCAGCGGCTGGCGCAGCGCCCGGTTCGTCATCGGCTTGTCCGAGTCCTTGGTCAGCTTCTTCCAGGCGGCGCTGTCGCCGGTGCTGAGCCGCGAGGGGTCGTACGACGGCGTGGAGACGACCCCGAGGATCCTGCCCGTGGTCGGGTCGATCGCGACGGCCGCGCCCTTCTTGTCGCCGAGCGCTTCGTACGCCGCCTTCTGCACATCCGGGTCGATCGTCGTGACCACGTCACCCGCGGCGGCACGCTTGCCCGTGACCGTGTCGAGGGGGTCCTTCAGCTGGTTGTCCGTGCCGTCGAGCAGGTCCTGGTAGATGCCCTCCAGCTGGGTCGCCCCGAACACCTGTGAGCTGTAGCCCGTGACGGCCGCGTACAGACTGCCGTCGGTGTACGTGCGCTTGTACTTGAGGTCGCTCCCCGTCGTCTGCGCGGAACCGGTGATCGCCTCGCCGGCCACGATGATGTTCCCGAGCGGGTTCGCGTACTGCTCGATCGCGTTCCGCCGGTTGTCCTTGTCGTCCGCGAGTGCCTGGCCGTTGTAGAACTGCACCCACGTCGCCCTGATCAACAGGGAGAGCACGAGCAGCAGAGTGAAGACGGCGGCACGCCTGATCGTCTTGTTCATCCCATTCAGGGGGACGAGCGCGGCGGGGCGAATCGTTCCCTGCCCCCGGATTTCTCATGCGCCCTTCATGAGCCCTGCGTACGGCCGGTCAGAGTCGCCGGGTCGCGAGCGTCAGCCGGTCGCGGGCGTCGAAGAGGGCGTCCTTGACCATCTGCTCGTGCGCGGGCGTCAGCCGGGCCACCGGGACCGAGCAGCTGATCGCGTCACGGGCGGGGGTGCGGTAGGGGATCGCGACGCCGAAGCAGCGCAGCCCCAGCGTGTTCTCCTCACGGTCCACGGCGAAGCCCTGCTCCCGCACCTGGTGCAGCTCCTCGATGAGCTTCTCCCGGTCGGTGATCGTGTGCTCGGTGAGGGCGGGGAGCGTCTCCGGCAGCATCTTGCGGACCTGCTCGTCGGTGTGCGTGGCGAGCAGCGCCTTGCCGAGCGAGGTCGAATGGGCGGGAAGACGGCGGCCCACCCTGGTGAAGGGGCGCAGGTAGTGCTGGGACTGGCGGGTGGCGAGGTAGACGACGTTCGTGCCGTCCAGACGGGCGAGGTGGATGGTCTCCGTCGTGTCGTCCGACAGCCGGTCCAGGGTGGGCCGGGCCGCGGCGACCACCTCGTCGCCGTCGATGTACGAGGTGCCGACGAGCAGGGCCCGTACGCCGATGCCGTACCGCGTGCCCGTCGCGTCCGTCTCGACCCAGCCGAGCTCCACGAGGGTGCGCAGCAACATATAGAGGCTGGACTTCGGATAGCCGACGGCTTCCTGGACCGCGGCCAGGGAGTGCATTCCGGGCCGGCCGGCGAAGTACTCGAGCAATTCCACGGTCCGCACCGCGGACTTGACCTGCGCCCCGCCGCCTGTCTCGGCTGCCGACATCGCCCTTGACCCCTTCGTTCGACGGGAAATAGTCTCCAACAGCATATTCACCATCAGAGACAGTGTTCAGCATATCGAACGCGCTGGTGAGTGACACAAGATCTGCGGCATTACATCTGGAGGGACCCGCGGTGTCAGCAGCACCAGTCTGGAGTGTCGACCCCCGAAACGGGAAGCAGCGCGAGCAGGTTGCGGTGGAGGCCACGGCCCAGGAAGTGGACGAGGCCGTCCGCGCCGCGTACGCCGCCCGGGACGCCCTCGCCGACCGCACCGTGCGTGCGGCCTTCCTGCGCACCGCCGCGGACCTGCTCGAAGGGGCCAAGGAACAGCTCGTCGAGGCCGCCGACGCGGAGACCGCGCTCGGCCCGGTCCGGCTCACCGGCGAACTCGCCCGCACCTGCTACCAATTGCGCGCCTTCGCGGGCATCGTCGACGAGGGCGCGTTCCTCGACGTCGTGATCAACCACCCCGACGACACGGCGACCCCGCCGATCCCGGACCTGCGCCGCTACAAGGTGCCGCTGGGCGTCGTCGCCGTCTACTCCGCCTCGAACTTCCCCTTCGCCTTCTCGGTCCCGGGCGGCGACACCGCGAGCGCGCTGGCGGCCGGGTGCCCGGTCGTGGTCAAGGCGCACCCCGACCACCCGGCGCTCTCCGAGCTGGTCGCGGCCGTACTGCGCCGGGCCGCTGCCCAGCACGACATCCCGGCGGGTGTCGTCGGCCTCGTGCACGGCTTCGAGGCGGGCGTCGAGCTGGTCAAGCACCCGCTGATCTCGGCGGCCGGGTTCACCGGCTCGGTCCGCGGCGGACGGGCGCTCTTCGACGCGGCGGCCGCGCGCCCCGTGCCGATCCCGTTCCACGGCGAACTCGGCTCGCTCAACCCGGTCGTCATCACCGAGGCCGCGGCGGCCGAGCGGGCCGAGGCGATCGGCGCCGGGCTCGCGGGCTCGATGACGCTGGGCGTCGGCCAGTTCTGTGTGAAGCCGGGCCTGGTACTGGCACCCGCGGGCGCGGCGGGCGACCGCCTGCTCAAGTCCCTCACGGATGCCGTCAGCAACACCGACGCGGGCGTGCTCCTGGACCACCGCATGCGCGACAACTTCATCGCCGGGGTCGCCGAGCGGGCCGAACTCCCCGAGGTGGAGGCGCCGGTGACCCCGGGCTCGGGCGGCGAGCACGCAGTGAGCCCGGGCTTCCTGACGGTCCCCGCGCAGAAGCTCGCGGCCTCCGGTGAGCACGACCTGCTCCTGGAGGAGTGCTTCGGTCCGCTCACCGTGGTCGCCCGCTACGAGGACGAGTCCGAGGCCAGCGCGGTCCTCTCCCGCCTCCCCGGCAACCTCACCGCGACCGTCCAGCTCTCCACCGAGGAGGCGGCGGGCGAGGGGCGCGGCGCCGAGATCCTCGCCGAGCTGACGCCGCTCGCCGGGCGCGTCCTGGTCAACGGCTGGCCGACGGGTGTCGCCGTCGCCCCGGCCCAGCACCACGGCGGGCCGTACCCGGCGACCACGTCCACGTCGACCTCCGTCGGCGGGACGGCGATCGAGCGGTGGCTGCGGCCGGTGGCGTATCAGGGTGCCCCCGAGGCGCTTCTTCCGCCGGAGCTGCGGGACGACAACCCGCTGGGACTGCCCCGCCGGTACGACGGCCGCCTGGAGCGGTAGCGGTCGTCAAGGGCGCGGCACTGGACCTGAGAGACTCACTCAATGGATGTCGAACTCCCCGAACTCCCTTTCCCCCTCCGCACGTACGGGCCCGACGGGCACTGGTCCTACGAGGACGGGATCCTCACCGGTTGGGCGGGTCCTCGCCAGGACCGCTTCGTGCCGCCCACCGGTGAGGCCCTGGACCCGGCCACCGACGCACCGCGCCTCCTCGGTGCGCCGGAGGGCGACTTCCAGCTGATCGCCCGCGTCACGGTCGGCTTCGCGGGCTCCTTCGACGCGGGTGTCCTCTACGTCCACGTGGGGGAGCGGGCCTGGGCGAAGCTCTGCCTGGAGTACTCCCCGGATGTGCCCACCGTCTGCACGGTGGTCACCCGGGGGCACTCCGACGACGCGAACTCCTTCACGGTGGAGGGCAGTTCCGTCTGGCTGCGGATCAGCCGGACCGGCCGCGCCTTCGCCTTCCACGCCTCCCGCGACGGCGAGAAGTGGACCTTCATCCGCCTCTTCACCCTGGGGGACGAGAAGGAGACCTCCGACGCGCTCGTCGGCTTCATGACGCAGTCGCCGTTGGGGGAGGGCTGCGTGGTCACGTACGACGGAATCGAGTTCCGCCCCAACTGGCCGAAGGACTTGAGGGACGGCAGCTGATCTCGCCCCCGCCGCCCCTACCCGTCCCATCCGTTCCTGGGGGCTCCGCCCCCAGACCCCCGCCAGGTATCTCAGCCCGTCATGGGGGTCCCCCCTGCTCGAGCGAAGCCGAGAGCTTGGGGGAGTTTGAGGACGAGGCCGTGCAGGCCGAAGCGGGGGTCTGGGGGCGGCAGCCCCCAGGGACGGGACGGGTAGGGGCGGCGGGGGCGAAAACCACCACCGGAACCACGGGCCGCCCCCACCACGTCCTCCCCCGCATGATCAGAACGCACCGCCCCCTCACCTCCCTCGTGATCAGAACCGCCCTGCCCAGCGAAGCCGCAGCCATCACCGAGCTGCATCACCGAGCCCGCGCCACCTACTACCCGGACGGCCCACCGAACGACGGCTTCGACTGGCTCGCACGCTGGCGCAGCAGCATCGAGCACCCGGACACCCACGTCCTGTGCGCGGTACGCGACGCCCGCCTCGTGGGCATCGCCTCCTTCCGTACGGCCGAGGGCGCCCCCGCCGACACCGTGAAGCTGTTCCAGTTCCATGTCGCCCCCGACCGCTGGCGCGACGGCATCGGCACCGCGCTGCACGCGGCCTGCGTGGAGCAATGGCGGGCCGACGGAAAGCGCACGGCCACGCTCGACGTGCATGCCGACAACGAGCGCGCCCAGGCCTTCTACGCCCGCCAGGGCTGGATCCCGGACCCGGAGCACCCGCCGGCGGAGGGTGATCACCACCTCCGCTTCAGCTACACCGTCGCCGGGGAATGAGCGGGGAATGAACCCCGCAGCTTGAACGTTCACGTATGGACGACTCGTGGAGGGCGTCTCCGTAGCCCTGCCCGTTACCCGTACGACCTGGAGAGAGCCGAACACATGCGCGTCGAGATCTGGAGCGACATCGCCTGCCCCTGGTGTTACGTGGGCAAGGCCCGTTTCGAGAAGGCGCTCGACGCCTTCCCGCACCGCGACGAGGTCGAGGTGGTGCATCGTTCCTTCGAGCTCGACCCGGGCCGGGCCAAGAGCGACATCCAGCCCGTGATCACGATGCTGACCAAGAAGTACGGCATGAGCGAGGCGCAGGCGCAGGCCGCCCAGGAGAACCTGCGCACGCAGGCCGCCGCCGAGGGCCTGGAGTACCGCACCCACGGCCGCGACCACGGCAACACCTTCGACATGCACCGCCTCCTTCACCTCGCCAAGGAACACGGCAGGCAGGACGAGCTGATCGGCCTGCTGTACCGGGCGAACTTCGCCGAGGAGCGGACCGTCTTCGGTGACGACGAGCGGCTCGTGGAGCTGGCCGTCGCCGCCGGACTCGACGCGGACGCGGTCCGCGCGGTACTCGCCGACCCGAAGGCGTACGCCGACGAGGTGCGCGCCGACGAGCGCGAGGCCGCGGAGCTGGGCGCGAACGGCGTGCCGTTCTTCGTCCTCGACCGCAAGTACGGCGTCTCCGGCGCCCAGCCCGCCGAGGTCTTCGCGCAGGCGCTGACGCAGGCGTGGGGCGAGCGCCCGCCGCTGAAGCTGATCCAGGACACTTCCGCCGACGGCGCGAACGCGGAGGTCTGCGGCCCGGACGGATGTGCCGTACCGCAGCGGTGAAAGCCCAGGTCGGGGCGGATGTATAAGCGTTCCTTAGCGGAACCGGGCAGAATTCCGCAATGGACGAGGGGTTCGCGGGGCAGCACAGTGGTCCCATGGAGACCTTCGAGACCCTCGTACGCGCCGAGTTCGCTCCGAAGAACACCTACCTGAACACCGCGAGCACCGGGCTCCTGCCGGCCCGCGCGGTGGCCGCCATGCGCACCGCCGTGGAGAGTGTCGCCGCCGGGCAGCCGTCCGACATGTTCGCCGACGTCGAGGCCGCCCGCGCCTCGTTCGCACGTCTGGTCGGGGTCCCGGGCCGCCGGGTGGCGGCCGGGGCGTCGGTCGCCGTCTACAGCGGACTGATCGCCGCCTCGCTGCCCCCGGGCGCCGAAGTCCTCACCGCCGAGGCGGACTTCAGCTCCACCGTGAACCCCTTCCACATCCGCGGCGACCTCAAGGTGCGCGCCGTCCCACTGGAGCGGCTGGCGGACTCCGTACGCCCCGGCACCGCGCTCGTCGCGGTCAGCGCCGCGCAGTCCGCGGACGGCCGCATCGCCGACCTGCCCGCGATCCGCGAGGCGGCGCGGACGCACGGGGCGCGTACCTACGTCGACGTGTCCCAGGCGGCCGGATGGCTGCCCCTGGACGCGGACGCGTACGACTATGTCTCCTCCGTCGCCTTCAAGTGGCTCGTCTGCCCCCGGGGCGTGTCCTTCCTGGTCGTCCCGGAGGACCTCGGCGGGCTCACTGCGGTGTTCGCCGGCTGGGTCGCGGGTGAGGCCCCCTGGGACAGCTGCTACGGCCCGGTCGAGGAACTCGCCCACTCCGCCCGGCGCTTCGACGAGAGCCCCAGCCTCTTCTCGTACGCGGGCGCCCGGCATTCGCTGGAGCTCGTCGAGCAGCTCGGCGTGGAGAACGTACACGCCCACGACCTCGCCCTCGCCGAGCGCTTCCTGGCCGGCCTGCGCGAACTCGGCCACGCACCGGTGCCCGCCCCCGGCTCGGCCATCGTGTCGGTGCCCGGACTCGGCCACCGGCAGCCCGGTCTGAGCGAGGCGGGAGTCGAAGTGTCCGACCGCGCGGGCAACTTGCGAGTGGCCTTCCACCTGTACAACACGCCGGCCGATGTCGACCGGCTGCTGGACGTCCTGTCCGGATGACCCCGGATGACTCCGGTTGCCCTCTGGCGCGGACTTCGGCGGGGCGCTAGGAAGGCACCACGAGGTGGTGGTGCCGGTGGAGCCGACTCTCGAAGAACCTCCCGCGGACGCGGAGTTGCATCGACGGCTGGTGTACGGGGACGAGTCCGCGCTGGGCGAGGCCTACGCCGCGTACGGCGGTCTGGTGCGTCACGTCGCCGTCCGCGTCACCCGTAGCCCGGCCGCCGCCGAGGACGTGGCACAGGAGGTCTTCGCGCAGTTGTGGAGCAGGCCGTACGCCTTCGACGCGCGCCGCGGCTCGCTGCGCACCTGGCTGTCCATGCTCGCCCACCGGCGGGCCGTGGACTGGGTGCGCAGCGAGGCCCGGCACCGCAAGGACACCCGTGCGGACGACTCCGCGCTGCACGCCATCCCCGACACCGGGCCCGGCCCCGACGAGACGGTCGTCGACCGCGAACGCTCGCTGCTGCTGCACACCGCCCTGGCCGAACTCCCGCAGCCCCAACGGGAGGTGGTCCACCTCGCCTACTTCGCGGGCCGCACCTACCGCCAAGCCGCCGTGGAGTTGGGTATCCCGGAGGGAACGGCGAAGACCCGGCTGCGCTCGGCGCTGCGCACATTGGCCGAGTCTTTGGCCGACCCGCCCGATCCGGCACTGGAAAGAGGCGCATGATGGCGACAGGGGAAGGAGGCGCGGCGTGAGCACCGACCACGACGACGTACGTGATCTCCTGGCGGCCTGGGCCTTCGGGGCCCTCCTACCGGCCGACGAGCAAACGGTCCCGCCGCACCTGGCCGAGTGCGCGTCCTGCGCCGCGGAGGCGCGGCGGCTGCGGGAGACGGTACGGCTGCTGGACGGGACGCCGGGAGCACGACACGCTTCGGTGAACGGGAACCGCGGGCAACGACGCGATCCAGCCATCGACCCGCGACCGGCCGGGACGAACGCAGACGCACCCGCCCCCGCCCTCCTCGCGCTCGCCCTCCGCTCCCGCCCCGCTGCGCCCCGAGTCGCCCCGCACGCCGCCCCCTACGCCGCCGCCGTCGCCGGACTACGGGCGCTGCTGCGGGAGCTGGACGGGGCGGACGGGCACGGACCGTGGGGCACGCCGGTCGTGCACGACTGGGATGTGCAGAGCACCGTCGCCCATCTGATCGCCGCCGACGAGCCGTTGGCACGCCGGCTGGGCCTCGACGCCTGCGTTCCGGCGGCGCCGGTCGCGGAGGGGGCGGGGTGGGAGGACGCCTGGGCCGCGCGGACCGCCGAGGTGATCACGTACGAGCGGCGGCGCCCGCCCGAGGAGACGGCCGCCGCCTGGACCGCGCAGGCCGGGGCGCTGCTCGCCACGCCCGAGGCCCAGGACCTCGAACGGGCCTCCCACGCCACGACGTTGATGGGCGTACGGCTGCCCGTCGCCGACCATTTCCTCGTGCGCGCCTTCGAGACGTGGATCCACACGGACGACATCGGGCGGGCCCTCGGACTCGCCGTCCCCCCGCCGCCCGACCCCCACCTGTGGCAACTCGTCCAGCTCGCCGTACGGATCCTCGGCACGGCCCTTGGGCCCACCGCGCCCCCGGTGCTCTTCGCGGTGACCGGGGGAGGAGGCCGGGACGCCCAGTGGGTCCTGGGCTCCGAGGACGAGCCGGTACGGGCCGAACTCGTCCTGGATCCCGTCGACTTCTGCCTCCTGGTGGGCGGCCGGTACGCGCCCGACGAGGTGCCCCGGGGTGCGTCGGGCGACGACGGCGCCGTACGCGACGTACTGGAGCGGGCGGCCTCGCTGGCGTGGCTCTAGGGCCCGTCACCGCACCGGTGTGAAATCCCTCGACCCGATGAACGAGGGCCGGCGCACGGGCGCCGCGAACGGCTCCACCGCCGCGTTCTCCACGCTGTTGAACACGATGAAGACGTTGCTGCGCGGGAACGGGGTGATGTTGTCCCCGGAGCCGTGCATGCAGTTGCAGTCGAACCAGGTCGCCGAACCGGCCCGCCCCGTGAAGAGCTTGATGCCGTGCCGGTCGGCGAAGCCGGTGAGCGCCTCGTCGGACGGGGTGCCCGCGTCCTGCATCTGGAGCGACTTCTTGTAGTTGTCCTGCGGGGTGGCTCCCGCACAGCCGAGGAACGTCCGGTGCGACCCCGGCATGATCATGAGGCCGCCGTTGGTGTCGTGGTTCTCGGTCAGCGCGATCGACACGGACACGGTCCGCATGTTCGGCAGGCCGTCCTCGGCGTGCCAGGTCTCGAAGTCCGAGTGCCAGTAGAAGCCGCTGGCCCCGAAGCCCGGCTTGACGTTGATCCGCGACTGGTGGACGTACACGTCCGAACCGAGGATCTGCCGGGCCCGCCCGACGACCCGCTCGTCGCGTACGAGCCGTGCGAAGACCTCGCTGATCCGGTGCACCTCGAAGACGGACCGGATCTCCCGCGACTTCGGCTCGATGATGGAGCGCTCGTCGGCGCGGATCGCGGGGTCCCGTATCAGACGCTCCAACTCGGCGTGGTAGAGCGCCACTTCGTCCGGGGCGAGCAGTTCCTCCATGGCGAGGAAACCGTCCCGCTCATACGTGTGGAGGTCGCCCGCCGTGAGGGGGCCGGGTGTGTCCGGCGTACCCCAGACGACCGGATCCTGACGGGGAACCGCCACTTCGGTGGCGCCACGGCTCGGGTACAGGTCGGTGATCGTGGTCATGGACCTCAGACCTCCTCGGGTTCGGTCAGCAGGGGGTAGACGCCGTTCTCGTCGTGGTCCTCCCGTCCGGTCACGGGCGGATTGAAGACGCAGAGACAGCGGAAGTCCTCCTTGATCCGCATGGTGTGCCTCTCGTGCCCGTCGAGGAGGTACATGGTTCCGGGCGTGATCGTGTACGTCTTTCCGGTCTCGTCGTCGGTGAGCTCGGCCTCGCCCTCGACGCACACGACGGCCTCGATGTGGTTCGCGTACCACATCGACGTCTCCGTACCCGCGTACAGGATCGTCTCGTGCAGGGAGAAGCCGACCTTCTCCTTGGCGAGGACGATGCGCTTGCTCTCCCAGGTGCCCGATGCCGACCTGACGTGCCGGTCGGTGCCTTCGATGTCCTTGAACGAACGGACTATCACGGTGCTGCTGCCTCCTCGTCAAACGGTTTCGCGTACGGCGCGGGCGAGGGTGCGCAGCCCCTCGTCCAGTTCTTCGGGGGTGATGGTGAGCGCGGGGAGCAGTTTCACGACCTCGCTCTCCGGCCCGGACGTCTCGATGAGCAGCCCGAGTTCGAAGGCGCGACGGGCCACCCGGTCCGCGCGCTGCTTCTCGTGGAACTCCAGACCCCAGACGAGCCCCCGCCCCCGGTATTCCTTGGTGTCGGCGAGGTTCTCCTCGGTGATGGAGATCAGGGCCTGCTCGATCTGCTCGCCGCGGGCGCGGGTCTGCTTCTCCATGGCGGACCCGTCGGACCAGTACGCCTCCAGGGCGGCGGTGGCCGTGACGAACGCGGGGTTGTTGCCGCGGAACGTGCCGTTGTGCTCGCCCGGCTCCCAGATGTCCAGCTCGGGCTTGAACAGGCACAGGGACATGGGCAGTCCATAGCCGCTGATGGACTTGGACACGGTCACGATGTCGGGCACGATCCCCGCCTCCTCGAAGGAGAAGAACGCGCCCGTCCGCCCGCAGCCCATCTGGATGTCGTCGACGATGAGCAGCATGTCGCGCCGTTTGCAGAGGTCGGCGAGGGCGCGCAGCCACTCGGGCCGGGCCACGTTGATGCCGCCCTCGCCCTGCACGGTCTCGACGATGACCGCGGCGGGCTGGTTGAGCCCCGACCCCTGGTCCTCGAGCAGCCGCTCGAACCAGAGGAAGTCCGGGACCTTGCCCTCGAAGTAGTTGTCGAACGGCATCGGGGTCCCGTGCACGAGCGGGATACCGGCGCCCGCCCGTTTGAAGGCGTTGCCGGTGACGGCGAGCGACCCGAGCGACATCCCGTGGAAGGCGTTGGTGAACGACACGATCGCCTCGCGCCCCTTCACCTTCCGTGCCAGCTTCAGCGCGGACTCCACGGCGTTGGTGCCCGTCGGCCCGGGGAACATGACCTTGTACGGCAGGTCGCGCGGCCGCAGCACGAGACTCTGGAAGGCCTCCAGGAAGGTGCGCTTGGCAGACGTCGACATGTCGAGACCGTGGGTGACGCCGTCGCGTTCGAGATAGTCGATCAGGGCGCGTTTGAGTACGGGGTTGTTGTGGCCGTAGTTGAGGGAACCGGCGCCGGCGAAGAAGTCCAGGTAGGCGTGGCCGTCCTCGTCGTACATCCGGCTGCCCCGGGCCCGGTCGAAGACGGTGGGCCAACTGCGGCAGTAGCTGCGTACCTCCGACTCCAGGGTCTCGAAGACGCTCAGGTCGGGCTGGGTGATGGTCACGGCGTAACTCCTCAGAAGCGTGGGGGGTTCAGAGCGACAGGGGGCCGATGCGGTACAGCACTTCGGGGTCGTGCCCGCCGTCGGGGAACTGCCCTGTCTCGAACAGGACTTCGCGTTCCACGTGTGCGCCGTGGCGCCGCGCGTACGAGGTGAACAGGCGCTCGGACGCGGTGTTGCCGGGCGTGATGGTCGTCTCGACGACGGACAGCCCGCGCTCGCCCGAGACCCGCGCGGTCAGCCCGTCGAGCAGGGCCGCGGCCAGCCCGCGCCCGCGGTACGCCGCGTCGACGGCCACCTGCCACACCAGCAGGGTGCGGGGGCGCTCGGGCCGTACGTACGCGGTGATGAACCCGACAGGCCGGCCGTCGGCGGCGCGTGCCACTACCGAGGTGCCGGCGAAGTCACGGCACCACAGCAGATAGCTGTACGAGGAGTTCAGGTCGAGGGTCTCGGAGTCCTTGGCGATGCGCCAGAGCGCGGCCCCGTCCGCCACCTCAGGACGGTCGATCCGTAGTCCCTCGGGCATTTCCAGGAATTCCGCTTGCAGGTCTGCTTGTGCGGCGGTCATGCGGATTGAATTTACCGAGAGAAAAGTGAAATTGCATCGCTGGACGGGGTTACGTGCGGGCTGTCCATGTGTTATCACGCGGGTGCATGCGCCTGTGCGAGGGCGTACCGAAAGATCCCGATATGCCCGGTGTGAAAGGGGCAAAACGGGCGCGATGTGGAGTCGATCACATGCACGTAACCGTCACGAGATCTTCCCGAATTACAGCCGTTGGCGTTCGCGAAATCTTAGCGTTTAGGGTCAAAAAAAGCGGGCATAAGAACTACGGGAAGCTGCGTTGAATTAATAGCGGAATAAGGAGGGCGGAGAAGCCCTGTAATTCCCTGAATCAGGCGCCGGTGACTCCGTCGATACGCTCGCGGACAATGTCGGCGTGTCCGTTGTGGCGTGCGTACTCCTCGATCATGTGGAGGTAGATCCAGCGCAGACTGACCTCGATGCCCGCCATCGGCATCCCGTCCGGGATCCGCCCGACGTCGTCGAGCGACCGATCGGCGCACACCTCCTGCCCACGGGCGATCTCCCGCCGCCAGACCACGAGAGCCTCGTCGAGCCCCCGCTCGGGGCTGAGCCGGTAGCCGGACTTCTCCTCGTACACCGCAGGAAGCTTCTCGTCGCCGACCACCCGCTGGAACCAGGTGCGTTCCACCTCGGCGAGGTGCTGGACGAGTCCCAGCAGGGTGAGTGGGGAGGGCTCGGCGGAGGCGCACCGCAGCTGCTCGTCGTCGAGCCCCGCACACTTCTGCTCGAGGGTGGCCCGGTGAAAGGCGAGCCAACTCTCCAGCATGGGCCGCTCGTCGGCGGTCAGGAGGGGGATGGGGCGGCCGTCGGGGAGCGTGGCGTAGGTCGTCATGGTGGGAGTCTGGCACGGTGCGGTCGTGCTTCGGGGAGTACTCGAACTCCTCCGGTGGGCTTGTGCCCTTCCGGTCCCTGCGGTGTGCTCGCGCTCACCTCACGTGTGTGCACGTAGGGGGCATGGACCGCCCGGTCCATGCCCCCTACGCAGGGCGGCTTACGGTGCGTCCACCACCGTGCCTGTCAGCACCGGGTGGTCGGGAAGCGGCTCGGCGTCGTAGTCGGTCAGCGCGAGGCGTACCGACTCGGCGGGCTCGGCCAGCTGGTCCTTCACCGTCGACACGATGAAGTCGACGCTGGTGGCCCCGGCCGGGACGGTCATCCACGCCCACAGGTTCGCCTGGGAGAGCGCGCGCTCCGGGTCGGGGAGTTCACCGCCGTAGTCCATCAGCCACTGCGGGTCCACGTCCTTGGTGGACAGCTCGGCGCCCTCGGTGACCGGAAGGACCAGGACCGGCTGCCAGATGTCCGCATCGGCGGGCTCGGAGAGGGAGATCCGCCAGGTCAGCGTGGATCCCTCGGTCCCCTGGTCCTTGACCGGAGTCAGGGTGACCGCGGGCTCGGGGTCGTCGTTCAGCGCGGTGACCCCGCCCCGGTACGAGCCGATGACGGCGCCGCGCACGGCCTTCGCGATGACGTCGTACTGCTCGTCGTAGCCGAAGCGCGTGTCGCCCTTCACCTCCACAGGGAAGTCGATGGGGCTGCTGCCGGGCCGGACCGTGACCAGTTTGTCCGTGGACTCTCCGGTGTCGGGGTCGAGGACGGAGAAGCGGACCGTGCCGCTGCCGTGCCCGGAGACCTGGACCGGGACGTGGTAGGTGACGGTGCCCGAGTCGCCCTCCTCTGCGGTGAGCCGGCCGATGTCGACGCGCGGCAGCGCCGGGGCCTTGACCGCCGGGGTACCGGGGGCCCAGCCCCAGGCGTCCATCAGCCAGGCCTGTCCGGACGATGAACGCGGAGTCAGCTCAAGGGACTTGAGGTGCCCCAGGTCGAGTCCGGCGGTGGTGGCCGCGGTCAGCGGGACACGCACTTCGCGCGCCCAGTAGGAGGCGGTGCGCGCGCTGCCCGGCAGTCCGTCGACCTGGACCTGGCCGAGCTCGGCCCGGCGGCCGGAGGAGTCGGTGACGGTCACGTCCAGCCTGGTGCCGGTCGTGTTCGGCGGCACGAAGACGCGCAGCGCCAGGCTCTTGGCGCCGGAGAGGGAGACCGGAGCGGGAGGGCTGACCTTGGTCGCCGCGCCCGGCGCCGACCACTTCAGCGCGACCGCGCTGCGGCCGGCCTCCTTCTCCTTCCACCACCACGCGAAGTGCGGCGACGAACCCTCGGTGTCCGGGGCCAGGCAGGCCACGGCCGGGTCGGGGTCGAGCGCCGAGCACAGCCTGCCGCCGGTCACCTCGACCGGGGCGTCGGGCAGGAAGCCGCCCGTGCGGCGGGCGCCGACCGCGTGGGTCAGCACGCGGGCCGGGTCGGCGGAGGGCGCGCGTCGGCCCGTGCCGTCGAGCAGCGGGCGTACCCGGTCGTCGCCGGCGATGTACAGCCGGGCCGCGGCGGCGATGTAGGTGGCGCCCGCCTGGTGCTGCTGGTCGGCGGTCAGCCGGGTGCGGGTGCCGGTGGAGCACACCGGGTCGGGCTCGTCCTCCGGGAACTCCCAGAAGTCGTCGAAGGAGGGTGCCTCGGACTGGCCCGGCGTCCACTCGGTGTTGAAGAAGTTGTGGTTGGCGCCGACCACGTAGACGGCGCTGTGCAGGGCGGTGCCACGGCTGACCCCGCGCGTCCCGTCGACGTACACCTCGCCCTGGAGATCGGAGACGTCACCGTCGCAGCCGGGCAGGATCGTCGTGGACGGCACGTCGGCGACCGGGTTCTGGCCGAAGATCGTCGGTCCGATGAGGACGGTCCCGCGGATCTTCCAGCGCACCGGGCCCCGGTAGCCGTCCTGCGCGGCGGGCGGCGGGTAGAGGCTGTCCATGGCGGCCCGGTTGACGCCCTCGCCGCCGCGCGAGTGGCCGACGAGCAGGACGCGGGACAGGTCGGCCTTGGCCGCGTCGGGCACGGACGCCGGGGCGGTGCCCGGGTGGGCGGCCCAGCCGGCCCACTTGGCGAGGTGCTGCCGCACCAGCGAGGAGCGCGCCTGCGCACCGGCGTCCTCGACGTCCGCGTCCTGGCCGTTGATGCCGTTCGCCGAGATCGACACCGTCACATAGCCCTGGGAGGCCAGCAGCTTCTGGTCCTTCAGGTAGCCCTTGTGGCTCGGGATCGGCTGGGTGCCGGCCGAGCAGGGCCACTCAAGGGTCCAGTCGTCCTCGCTGCCGCCCGGCTTGAAGCAGGTGGGGTGGCGGCCGTGGAGGAAGAGTGCGAGCGGCCGCTTGCCGGTGGCGCCGGTGGGCGCGACGACGACGGCCTGCATCTCGACCGGCTGGGCGAAGCCGGGCAGCTTCACCGGGTCGAGGTCGTACTCGCCGGTGACCGTGCCGTAAGAGCCCGGCTTGCCCGGGTCCACGGAGTTCGCCGGGAGTTGGGCCGGGGGCTGGGCGGCGGCCAGGGAATTCTTGCGTTCCTTGCCGGTGTTGTCGGCGGGCCCGTCCAACCGGCGCCCGCTCGCCAGGACTTGGAGGTCCTTGAGCGGAGTGGCCTGGTTGAGGGCGAGCCGGAACGTGCGGCCGTCCTTGGCCTGCTTCGGTACGCCGAGCAGCCGGCCGTCCGCGTGGAACTCGACACGGGCGTCGCCCACGGGCACGGCCCTGTCCGACCGCCAGACCAGCTCACGCGCGACGCCCTCCCCGGTGACGCGCCAGCCCGGGGGCAGTGCGTTGTCGGCGGCGTCCGCCGTCAACGGCTTCGCCTGGGGCGGCTGTTGGGCCTGGGCCAGTCCCGGTGAGCCCGCCAGGGCCGCGAGCACGGCCACGGCGGTGACACCTATTCGCCGGGCATGGTTCAAGGGTCGTCCCCTCCTCACACTTCGAGTGCGGGCGCACCCGTCGGTACCGGGAGCACCTCACGCCTCGAAGGAAGCGAAATGGGGCCTGTGGGTTGCCTGTGGCGGAGGGGAAGGATCTCGCAGGGCAGGAATCAGGTCACCGGGGGCGGCCCGCGCGGACGCCGGGAAAGGCGGGCTGAATTCGAGCCGTGGAGAACACCGACATCACCACGGGTTGGCGGCTGATGACGCGTCCCGGGTCGGTGTGTCCGTTCTTGGGTACAGCGGACCGGGGTCGGGGGAGGGGGCGGGGCGGGCCTTGTGACGCTCGGCATCCCCGATGTCCTACGCAGGCGGGTACGGAGCGTCCATCACATGCTGGTTGCGTACGGGCTGTCGTGGGCGCGGCCTGCGCCTCCTCGCCTGGTCCCCTGCGCTGCCTGGCGGGACGCTGTCCTCGTGGGTCTTCGTCGGGGGCGTGAAGGCTGGGTAGGAGCCGGGGTTG
>NZ_JBTLMO010000015.1:0-185827 GCF_054462255.1 Streptomyces sp. SD15
ACCGGAAGGCCCTCACCTGTTCAAGATCCCTCAGCCGAGACCTGGCTCACCCGTCCACAACCTCCCGAGACAGAACACCTAGAGCGCCCCCGTGCGCGCAGTCCGGTATCGCTGGCAAAAACCACCGGCACGCGCACGCCCACCCCGGCGGCGTCATCCACGACAACACCCGCCACACCACCCGCTTCACGGTGATCGGCAACCACCTCGCCCAGCACCCCGAGCTGTCGCTCCTCGCGATCGGGCTGGCCGTACACATCCAGTCGCTGCCCACCGGCGCCCGCATCGACATCAAGACCCTCGCCGCCCGCTTCCCCGAGGGCCCGGACCGTATCGCCGCCGCCCTGCGCGAACTCGAAGCCCACGGCTACCTCCGCCGCACCCGCGAACGCGCCCCCGGCGGCCGGATCGTCACCCGCACCATCTCCTGCAACCAGCCCGGACACCACGGCACGGCCGACGCGCCCAGGCCGCCCGCTCGACGGGCCTCCGTGGAAAAGAAGCCCCCGCGCCGCGCCCTCCCCGCCGTGCCGAAACCGGCGTACGCCTCCCCCACCCTCCTCCAGACCGCCACCGACCTCCTCGCGGGCCTCCGCCGCCACGACCCCCGCCTGCTCCTCTCCGCCACCGACGCGGAACACCTCGCTCCCGGAGTCGCCGCCTGGCTGGAACGCGACCTCACCCCCTCCGCCGTACAACACGCACTGACCACGGACCTACCCCCCGAAGACCTGCGCCGCCCAGCGGCCCTCCTGGCCCACCGCCTGGCCGCCCAACTGCCGCCACCGCCCCCGTTCCGCGCCCCCGCATCGCCGCCCACAGGCACATCCGCCGCCGCCCGGTACCCGCTCAGGAACTGCGACGGCTGTGACCGAGCCTTCCGCTCCCCCGAGCCCGCCGGTCGCTGCCGTGACTGCCAGTCCACTCAACCGTGAGCGCCATGACCACCACCCCGAACGATTCCCAGCCCGCCGCATCCCACCAGTACCGGACCATGCGGAGCTTCCTTCAGTCGATGGACGACACCCTCCCCGGCAAGTTCGAGATCACCAAGGAAGGCATCGTCCACGATCTCCTCTCGCCCAACGCCCCTCACGAACTCACCGCGCTGCGCATCCGGAGAAGCCTGGAGAAAGTGATGCCGGGGGAGATCGTGGCCCATACAGGCAAGCCCGACGTGGAAGACGAGTCGGAGGGCATCCTGCGCCGCCCCGACGTGATGGTGATCGCCGTGACGGATATGGACGTCCCAGGCACCTTCGACCCCCATACGCTGATCGCCGCCATCGAGGTGGTCTCCCGCTCGAACCCTGACAACGACTGGGTCTCCAAGCTCCGCGACTACGCACTGATCGGGATCCGCACTTACGCGATCTTCGATCCCCGCACAGGCGCTGGCGCCGTCCTCGCCGACATCCACTCCACTCCAGACGGCCCGCGCTATGCCACCCGCAAGGACTTCGTCTACAGCGAGGACGTGACCATCGGCGACTGGACGATCTCGACCGGCGATCTGCCCCGCTACAAGAGCAAGGGAAGCGTGCGCCCCGCGCGCTGAGGCACGGCCACTCGGCCGGTCGGACGGACACGTCAGCGGGCCCACTTCCCGGAACCCCCTACAGCCCCGAAGCCGACCCGGCAGGATGAATCCCTCTTTCACCCGACAGGACCTCACGTGCTGCCCTCTTTCGCCGCAAACGGATTTCTTCCGCTGGGCCGGTACTCCATCTCCTTGGACGACGCGGAGGCCATGCTGGTCAGCGCCCCGGCGTTCGCGGACTCCTCGACCCGCACGGAACTGTGGGACGGCCTCCACGACTATCTCGACCCCTTCCTCACGCTGGAGAACGCATACGCGACCGCCCTCGACGGCCTCACCCTCGTCCACAGGCTGTGGCTCGGCGGCAGCTTCGTCAGCGCCAAGCTCGATCCCGGGAACATCGACGCCACACTCCTGATCGACACACGCGCCGAGCGTGCCGTACGCGGAAAACCCGGGTCGAAGTGGCTGACCGCCGCCTTCCAAAGCCGGTCCAGGATGAAGGAGAAGTTCGGCGTCTCGCCGCTTCGCATCGGATACCAGCCCGTTGCCCATATCTTCGAGCCGGAACGCTTCACCCCCGCCGAACGGACATACTTCACGCAACGGGGTGTGTGGGACGACTGGTGGCAGCGCTGCAGACTGCCCGACCAGAACGACCGCTCACCGTCCGAAGAGAGTGCCGCCCCGGCACGCGGCTATCTGGAGGTGCGACTGTGACCGGCGACAGCTGGCGGGAGCGCAGGCGTGCGCTCCAGGAAGACGACTCTGCCGAGACGGAGCGCGCCGCGCGTCTCCTCGACATGCTGGGCACCGAGGACCGGGACGATGAGGAGATCGAGGCAGAACACCGCGCGAGCCGGCTGGCCGCGGCACGTGAGTACGCACCGGAGGCCCGGCTCGACGAGGAACTTCAGCTCCGACTGACCGGACCGGACACTGACGGCGGTGCTCTCCGCTTCCAGTGGGGCGACGCACTGCTCGAACCGGTGGAGCACATGGTCTCCGTCGCCGCAGGCACTCCGGTACAGCTGGAACTCACCGGGATCTCCGCAGGCAGCACCGTCGTGCACGCCCGCCCCGTCACCGCCCCCACCGACTCCGGCGAACCCGACGCCCTGGACGCCCCCGCCACATCCGCCGCTTCCACTGGCCTTGGCACCCTCACCACGCTGCTCGACGCTCTGGAGTCGGAGCGCGACATCCGCGAATGGGCGAGGCTCTTCGACGCGGTCGAAGCGGTGTCCCGGGCACTGAGCCGGTACGAACTGGACCTGGGCGTGACCTGGTACGACGCCGATGGCCACATGCGCCGCGCCCGACTGACCGAGCGGGGCAGGGGCTACGTGAAACGGCTCCGGGAAACCAAGGACCGCGACCAGGAAATCACCATCTCCGGCCGCATCACGGAACTGCGCGAGAGCGGCCTCGTGAAAGTGAAGACGGGCACAGCCAAGAACGCGCCCGCCTACGACGTCCGCTTCGAGGAGCCCGAGGAACTGCTGCGCATGCGCCCCGGCCTCGGGGACAACGTCCACTTCCGGGTCCGCTTCCGGCAGCAGCTGGACTCCATGGGCATCGCGCGGTCCACGGAATACACGTACCTCGGACCGGCCGCCGAACAGACGTCACTTCCACTCGAACCGTAGGCACACCTGCCCTGCCGGACCGTCGTCGGCGACCGTCCGGCAGGGCTCGCTACTCCGGCTGAACTGCGAACGCCGTCACCCGCCGCACACGCACACTCGTCCCCGCGGCTCCAGGTCTCCCCTCACCACCGCCTCCATCCCCTGCCGCCAGGCATCGGCAGCCTTGTTGATGCCTGGCGGCAGCTCCACCCGGACCCTCCGCTGACGCTGGCAGTCCTCGTGGAGGAGGGACCCGTAGATCGTCGCCTTCGACCCTCGTACCCTCATCGCCGCCATCGAAGTGGTCTCCCGCTCCAACCCGGAGAACGACTGGGTCAGCAAGATGCGCGACTATCCCCTGCTCGGCATCCCCGTCTACGTGATCTTCGATCCACGCACGGGAGAGGGTGCCGTCCTTTCCGACATCCACGCCACCCCGAACGGCCCCCGCTACGCCACCCGCAAGGACTTCGTCTACGGCGAAGACGTCACCATCGCCGAGTGGACCATCTCGACCGCGAACCTGCCTCGGTACACGGACAAGTAAGCCGGCCTGCCGCCCCGAAGAGACATCCCGCTGCTCCGCCTGGAGCACTCCCCCGCGACAGCCCACCCCCCACGGCTGAGAGTGGGGGCATGGCAGAAGACACCACCGCCGCCCTGGCCGAGCCGCCCGCCGAGCAGCCCCTTCCTCCCGTCCGCGACTGGCCCGCCGGTGAGCTGCGCGGGACCGAGTTCGAGCCGGTGCTCGCGGAGTTGATGCGGGAGGGGCCGCTGACGCGGATCCGGCTTCCGCACGGGGAAGGCTGGGCGTGGCTGGCGACGCGCTACGACGACGTGAAGATGATCACGAACGATCCCCGGTTCAGCCGGAAGGAAGCCTCCGTCCGGCAGGTCACACGGCTGGCGCCGCACTTCGCGCCAAGGCCCGGCGCGCTGGCGTGGGCCGACCAGCCCGACCACAACCGGCTCCGCCGCGCCGTCGCGAACGCCTACACCGTGAGCGCGGTGAAGCGGCTGCGCCCCCGTGCCCAGGAGATGCTCGACAACCTGGTCGACAGCATGGTGCGGGACGGGGCGCCGGCCGACCTCATCGAGCGGGTCCTCGAACCCTTCCCGATCAACGTCGTCTGCGAGGTCATGGGCGTACCCGTCGACGAACGGCAGAAACTGCACGACTGGACGCGCGAGATCATCTCCACCGCGGGCGGCGCCGAGGCCTCCGAGCAGGCCAAGAAGGGCCTGTTCGGGTGGATCGGAGAAGCCGTCCGCGACCGCCGCGACAACGAAAGCGACGGTGACAGCGACAGCGAGGACGTGCTGTCGTTGCTCGGCGCCGCCGTGCGGCGGGGCGAGCTCGGCATGGAGGAGGCGATCAGCGTCTCCGGCCCGCTCCAGATCGGCGGCGAAGCCGTCACCAACAACAGCGGCCAGATGTTCTACCTCCTCCTCACCCGCCCCGACCTGATGGAACGCTTCCGCAGCGACCCCGCGTCCCGCCCCGCCGCCATCGAGGAACTCCTGCGCTACATCCCGCACCGCGCCGCCGTCGGCCTCCCCCGCATCGCCACGGAGGACGTCGACATCTCGGGCATCCGCGTCAGCGCGGGCGACCCGGTCTACGTCTCCTACCTGGCCGCCAACCGCGACCCGGACGTCTTCCCCGACCCCGACCGGATCGACCTCGACCGGGACACCGGCGCCCACATGGCGTTCGGCAACGGGCCGCACTTCTGCACCGGCGCCGTCTTCTCCCGGATGCAGATCGAGCTGCTGATCGACACCCTGCTGGCCCGCCTGCCCGGCCTGCGCCTCGCCGTGCCCGCCGACGAGGTCCCCTTCCGGCAGCGCACGATGATCCGCGGCCCGGTGGCCCTCCCGGTGACCTGGTAGGCAGGGCTCACCGTCCGGACGCCAGCCCCCTCCCCCACCGCCGCATACGGCTTCGTCACGAAGTTCTCGTCCAGCAGCCCCCAGAAGTAGTCCGCCTGACGGGCCAGCTTCTCGGCGTCCGCGGGCAGGATCATGCATACGTCCACCTCGGTGAACGCCGTCTGCATGCCCAGCGCCGCGAACCGCGCCAGGTTGTCACCCACATCCCCCGGGAAGCCGTACTGAATGCCCAAGTGCCCCTGGATGCCGAACCCATACGGAACCAGCCGCTGGAGCACCAAGGCCGTGACCGGGTACGGCGTCACCCCCGCCCCGTATCCCCGTGACATCCAGCTTCCCGGCGGCGATGTCGTCCCGGAGGTCCCCCGCCACCCGTACGACTCCGGGGTGATCGTCGGGGCTGACCACGACCGGGGCGCCCACCAGCGAGAAGGCTCCGCCGGGTGAAGGAGATTTACGCCCCGGGGTGTCCGTGGACCGCGCGCCCGCATCGGCCCATGCCACGCCGGACAGGACCGGAAGCGCGGCGAGCCCCGCACCGAGCACGGTTCTACGGCGAGGGTCCCTTGGGAACAATGGGTCGTCGGCGTCGAATAGTTTCGGGACGTCGGCATGAACGGCAAACGGCAAAAGGGCCCGCACGACCGAAGTCGTACGGGCCCCTTCAAGAAGCTCGCGAGGAGCTACCAGGTCAAGCGATCAGCAATTACTTGTTGATCTTGGTGACCTGGCCGGCGCCCACGGTCCGGCCACCCTCACGGATGGCGAACTTCAGGCCCTCTTCCATGGCGACGGGCTGGATGAGCTCGACCTTCATCTCAGTGTTGTCGCCCGGCATGACCATCTCCGTGCCCTCGGGGAGGGTCACAACACCGGTCACGTCAGTCGTACGGAAGTAGAACTGCGGACGGTAGTTGTTGAAGAACGGCGTGTGGCGGCCACCCTCGTCCTTGGACAGGATGTAGGCCTGGGCCTCGAACTCGGTGTGCGGCGTGACCGAACCGGGCTTGATGATGACCTGGCCGCGCTCGACGTCCTCGCGCTTGATGCCACGGAGGAGCAGACCGACGTTCTCACCGGCCTGGCCCTCGTCGAGCAGCTTGCGGAACATCTCGATGCCGGTGACCGTGGTGGTGGTCTTCTCCTGCTTGATACCCACGATGTCAACGGTCTCGTTGACCTTGAGGATACCGCGCTCGATACGGCCGGTGACGACCGTGCCACGACCGGTGATCGTGAAGACGTCCTCGATCGGCATCAGGAACGGCTTGTCGACGTCACGCTCGGGCTGCGGGATGTTCTCGTCGACGGCCTTCATCAGGTCGAGGACGGTCTGGCCCCACTCCTTGTCGCCCTCAAGGGCCTTGAGCGCCGAGACCTTGACGACCGGCAGGTCGTCGCCCGGGAACTCGTACTCGGAGAGCAGCTCACGGACCTCGAGCTCGACGAGCTCCAGGATCTCCTCGTCGTCCACCATGTCGGCCTTGTTCAGCGCGACAACGATGTACGGAACGCCGACCTGGCGGGCCAGGAGCACGTGCTCCTTGGTCTGCGGCATCGGGCCGTCCGTGGCGGCGACAACGAGGATGGCGCCGTCCATCTGCGCCGCACCCGTGATCATGTTCTTGATGTAGTCCGCGTGACCGGGGCAGTCGACGTGGGCGTAGTGACGCGTCTCGGTCTGGTACTCGACGTGCGCGATGGAGATGGTGATACCGCGCTGGCGCTCCTCAGGAGCCTTGTCGATCTGGTCGAAGGCCGAGGCCTCGTTCAGGTCCGGAAACGCGTCGTGCAGCACCTTGGTAATGGCGGCCGTGAGGGTCGTCTTACCGTGGTCGATGTGACCGATGGTGCCGATGTTGACGTGCGGCTTAGTCCGCTCGAACTTCGCCTTCGCCACTGGGGTCCTCCTGAGAGTGGTTCTGGTACGCCTTACTCATCGGCGCCAGGTGATCTTTGCTGGGGTGCCGGCCGCCGGGGTTCTCCCTTACCGGTTGAGCCCCGGCGGTCGGTGTCAAGCCTAAAGCGTGTGAACGGGGTGCGTTACTCGCCCTTGGCCTTCGCGATGATCTCCTCGGCGACGTTCCGGGGAACCTCGGCGTAGGAGTCGAACTGCATCGAGTAGCTTGCGCGACCCGACGTCTTGCTGCGGAGGTCTCCGACGTAGCCGAACATCTCCGAGAGGGGCACGAGGCCCTTCACGACGCGGGCACCGGCCCGCTCCTCCATGGCCTGGATCTGGCCACGGCGGGAGTTGATGTCGCCGATGACGTCACCCATGTAGTCCTCGGGCGTGGTGACCTCTACGGCCATCATCGGCTCGAGCAGCACGGGGCTGGCCTTGCGCGCGGCCTCCTTGAAGGCCTGCGAACCGGCGATCTTGAACGCGAGCTCGGAGGAGTCGACCTCGTGGTAAGCACCGTCGAGAAGCGTGACGCGGACGCCCGTCATCTCGTAGCCGGCGAGGATGCCGAACTGCATGGCCTCCTGCGCACCGGCGTCCACCGACGGGATGTACTCCCGCGGGATACGGCCACCGGTGACCTTGTTCACGAACTCGTACGCCGGACCGTCGGCCTCGGTGATGGGCTCGATCGCGATCTGCACCTTGGCGAACTGACCGGTACCACCGGTCTGCTTCTTGTGGGTGTAGTCCACGCGCTCGACGGCCTTACGGATCGTCTCACGGTAGGCGACCTGCGGCTTACCGACGTTGGCCTCGACCTTGAACTCACGGCGCATACGGTCGACCAGCACCTCGAGGTGCAGCTCGCCCATACCGCCGATGATGGTCTGGCCGGTCTCCTCGTCCGAGTGAACCTGGAAGGAGGGGTCCTCCTCCGCGAGACGCTGGATGGCGACACCCAGCTTCTCCTGGTCACCCTTGGACTTGGGCTCGATGGCGACCTGAATGACCGGCGCCGGGAAGTCCATGGACTCCAGGATCACCGGGTTCTTGTCGTCGGACAGCGTCTCACCGGTGGTGGTCTGCTTCAGGCCCATCACGGCGACGATGTCACCGGCGCCCACCGCCTCGATCTCCTCACGCTTGTTCGCGTGCATGCGGTAGATCTTGCCGATGCGCTCCTTCTTGCCCTTGACGGAGTTCAGCACGGCAGTGCCGGACTCCAGGCGGCCCGAGTAGACCCGGACGAAGGTGAGCTTGCCCAGGTGCGGGTCGCTCATGATCTTGAACGCGAGGGCGGACAGCGGCTCGTCCACGGACGGCTTGCGCTTGACGACGACCTCGGGGTCCTTGACGTCGTGGCCCTCGATGGCCTCGACGTCAAGCGGGGTCGGCAGGTAGCGCACGACCGCGTCGAGCAGGGGCTGAACGCCCTTGTTCTTGAACGCGGTGCCACAGAACACCGGGGTGACCGTGGTGTCGTTGGACTTGCCGGACGCGATGGTGATCCGACGGATCGCGGCGTACAGCTGCTCCTCGGTGGGCTCGACGCCCTCCAGGTACAGCTCCATGATCTCTTCGTCGTTCTCGGCGACGCCCTCGATCAGCTTGCCGCGGTACTCCTCGGCAGCCTCGGTGTGCGTGGCCGGGATGTCGACGACGTCGTACATCTCGCCCTTGGCGGCCTCGGCGGACCACACGAGCGCCTTCATGCGGACCAGGTCCACAACGCCCTTGAAGTCGGCCTCGGCACCGATCGGAAGCTGCATGACCAGCGGCTGCGCACCAAGGCGGTCCGAGATCATGTCGACGCAGCGGTGGAACTCCGCGCCGGTCCGGTCGAGCTTGTTGACGAAGCAGATGCGGGGCACGCCGTAACGGTCGGCCTGACGCCACACCGTCTCGGACTGCGGCTCGACACCGGCGACACCGTCGAACACCGTGACGGCACCGTCGAGGACGCGCAGCGAGCGCTCCACCTCGACCGTGAAGTCGACGTGCCCCGGGGTGTCGATGATGTTGATCGTGTAGTC
This sequence comes from Streptomyces sp. SD15, assembly GCF_054462255.1. Taxonomy (NCBI): domain Bacteria; kingdom Bacillati; phylum Actinomycetota; class Actinomycetes; order Kitasatosporales; family Streptomycetaceae; genus Streptomyces; species Streptomyces sp. SD15. The sequence goes on from NZ_JBTLMO010000015.1 coordinate 9,001, forward strand.
GTTGTCCTCAAGCGGCCAGTGACAGGTGGTGGCAGCAGAGGTGATCGTGATGCCACGCTCCTGCTCCTGCTCCATCCAGTCCATGGTGGCAGCGCCGTCGTGGACTTCACCGATCTTGTAGCTGACGCCGGTGTAGAAGAGGATCCGCTCAGTGGTGGTCGTCTTGCCCGCGTCGATGTGAGCCATGATCCCGATGTTGCGGACCCTGGCCAGGTCAAGTGAAGTGGTAGCCATATTGGCTCAGTCTTCTCTCGGTCTCGATGGGGGTAGCGACTACCAGCGGTAGTGCGCGAAGGCCTTGTTGGACTCGGCCATCTTGTGGGTGTCCTCGCGCTTCTTGACGGCCGCACCAAGGCCGTTCGAAGCGTCGAGAAGCTCGTTGAGCAGACGCTCGGTCATGGTCTTCTCGCGGCGGGCGCGGGAGTAACCCACGAGCCAGCGCAGCGCGAGCGTGTTGGCGCGACCGGGCTTGACCTCGATCGGCACCTGGTAGGTGGCGCCACCAACACGGCGGGACTTGACCTCGAGGGTCGGCTTGATGTTCTCCAGCGCGCGCTTGAGCGTGATGACCGGGTCGTTGCCGGTCTTCTCGCGCAGGCCCTCCATGGCGCCGTACACGATGCGCTCGGCGGTGGAGCGCTTGCCGTTCAGCAGCACCTTGTTGATCAGGGAGGTGACAAGAGGAGAACCGTAGACCGGGTCGATGATGACCGGGCGCTTCGGGGCGGGGCCCTTACGAGGCATTCTTACTTCTCCTTCTTGGCGCCGTAGCGGCTGCGGGCCTGCTTGCGGTTCTTGACACCCTGGGTGTCAAGCGAACCTCGGATGATCTTCGTGAACACACGCGTGCAGACGCCGCGACGCTGGGGCGAACCCTCGAGTGCGGGCGTCTTGTTCTTCTCGACCTTGTCCTGCCGGCCCTTCCGGACCAGCTGCTGGATCGTAGGCACTACTTCTCCGGTTTCTGTGTGCCGAATGGTGAAGCTAACCTGAAACATCTCCGACCCACGCGGTCGGGTGTGTCGAATGCTGCAGACTCCCGCCGCAAGGCGGAAAGAGCGCAGATTACGGTGGCCGGTTACGGCTCGCCTCGCGGTTTAAAGGCACGCACGCGAGCCAGGGCACACCCCAGGCACAAGGTCTGAGCGTACCTATCGCACTGACTCCGGTCAAAACAAATGCCCGGCGCCCCGGCGAGCCCAAGATCAGTGTCGGTCATTCGCTCATGAACGGGCGTCCGCTCACCGGTGAACGGACGCCGATTCTCCCCAGGGACACGGGTTCTCCCCATGATCGAACGTTCACGATCACGAATCCATCACGATCACACAGGAATGCGTGACATCAACCTTAGGCTGCGCGGGTGCCCCAGCAGCCCACTCCCGGTTCCCGTCGTCGAAATCCCCGCAGCAGCGGGCGCTCCGGGGTTCGGCAACGCCTGATCACCGCCTTGGTGTCCCTCTTCGTCATCGCGGGGTCCGGGGCCGCCGTCCTGGCTCTGACCGGCGGCTCCTCCCCGTCCCGCAGTCCCGACGACGGCATCGGCACGTCCGCGTCGGCCGCGACCGGGACGAGCGGCGCCGAGCAGAAGCGCACCCGCGACCTGCGCATCGGTCTCGCGTACGGCGACACGCTGACCTGGATGTCGGACACAGAGCTCACCCGGGCCATGGACGACGCGGAGGAGCTGGGCGTCCGCTGGCTCAGGGTGGACCTGTCGTGGAACAACATCCAGCCGGACTACTCCACGCAGTACCTGTGGGAGCGCTTCGACCAGGTGGTGGACGCGGCCCGTTCCCGCGACCTCGAGGTGCTGCCCACCATCTCCTACGCGCCCCGGTGGGCCCGCGATCCGGTCTGCGCGGATACCAACCAGACCTGCCCGCCCGCCGACAACGCCCGGTTCGCCGAGTTCGCGCGGCTCGCCGCCGAGCGGTACGTGCCCAAGGGCGTGCACACCTGGGAGATCTGGAACGAGCCCAACATCAAGCCGTTCTGGAAGAGCGGCCCCGACGCCGGGCGCTACACCGAGCTGCTGACCGCGACGGCCGAGGCCATCCGCTCAGTCGACTCCGACGCGTATCTGCTCCTCGGCGGACTCGCCGCGGTGGACACCATCCCGTCCAAGCAGTACGTGTCGCACAAGACGTTCCTGAAGGAGCTCGCACGCGAGGGCGCCCTGAAGCAGGTGAACGCCATCTCCTACCACCCCTACACGTATCCGCTGCTGCCGAGCACCGAGACCGCCACGGGCACCCGCTCCCAGGACATCGACCGCACCCGCGACAACCTCGTCTCCATCCTCGAGGCGAACGGCGAGCCCGACATGCCGGTCTGGCTGACCGAGACCGGTGCGCCCACCTGGTCCCCCGGCACCGCCGCGGACAGCGAGGACGCCCAGGGCACCAACCACGTCACCCGGCGGTTCCAGGCCGAGATCGCCGGTGACACGATCCAGGCCGCCGCCGACGTCCCCTCGGTGGACGCGGTGTTCTGGTACTCGTACCAGGACGGGGGGCCCGAGGAGCCGGACAGCCGCAAGTCCCGGCACTACGGCCTGACGCTGTACGACGGCACGCGCAAGCCCGCGTTCGATGCCTTCAAGGACGCCATCAGCGCGTACCGCAAGCAGGGCTGAGAGGGTTCAGAGGGAGGAGCGGAACAGCTCCAGGTACCGGTCCGTCAGGGCGGGCCAGGCGTAGCGCTCCTCGGCCGTACGGCGGCCCGCCGCGCCCATCCGGTCCGCCAGGCCGCCGTCGGCGAGCAGCTTGCCGACGGCCCCGGCCAGGGCGGCCGGATCGCCGGGCGGCACCAGGAACCCCGTCTCCCCGTCGTCGACGACGTGCGGGATGCCGCCGACGTCCGAGCCCACCACCGGCGTCGCACAGGCCATGCCCTCGACCAGCGCCATACCGAAGGACTCCGCCTCGCTGAGGGACGGCAGCACCAGCACCGCGGCCGTGCGGACCGCGTCCGCCAAGGCCTGGCCACTCAGCGCACCCGGGGTTTCCGTCCGTTCCGCGACCCCGAGTTCGGTTGCCAGGGCGCGCAGGTCGGGCAACGCGTCTCCGTCACCCACCAGACGCAGCCGGGCTTCGGGGACCTCCGCCGCCAGCAGCGCGAACGCGCGGACGAGGACATCGACGCCCTTCCACGCCGAGGAGCGGTCCATCCGGCCGACGTAGACGACGGTCCGGGGGCGCCGTGAGGCCGGCTCTCCGGGCGTGAACTGCTCGGTGTCCACGCCGGGCGTGATCCGCACCGTGTGCGGGTGGCCGTCGGCGAGCGACACCGGGGACACCGCGACCAGGCGGCGGGCCCGGGCGAACACCCGGGGCAGCACGGCCCTCTCGTACAGGCCGATCAGCCGGTCGGCGACACCGCTGCCCGGCTCGCCCTTGTGCATCGAGCCCGCGTGGTAAGTGAGCACGGTCGGCCTGCGCCCCGCCAGGGCGATCGCGAGGTCCCCGAGCCCGGGGACGGGCGCGTGCGCGTTCACCACGTCGGCGCCCGTCCGGCGCAGCCAGCGGCGCAGCTGGTACGGCCACAGCGGGCTCAGCGGGGTGTTGGACAGCTTCAGCCAGGCGCCGAGCCGAACGACCCGTACGCCGTCCTCGGTGGTGACCGTGGTGCGCCGCCCGTCGAGGCGAGTGGTGATCACCACGGCCCGCAGATCGGGGGCGGCGGCGACGGCCCGGGCGATACGGGCCGCGTAGTGCTCCACGCCGCCGACCTTGGGCGGGTAGTACGGGGCGACGACGGCGACGGTACGAGGGCGGGGGCCGGGGCGGGTCACACCGCCTCCCGGAGCCGCTCGGGGAGGGACTGGGCGCGGGCGATGTAGCCGGGCAGGTTCTTGTCGAGGAGCGCGCGGTACGCAGCGGGGTCCTTCAGCAGCGGTTCGACCAGCGCCCACAGCAGGTCGTGGGTGACGTCGGCGATGGGCAGCACCCACTCGCCGAGTTCCAGGTCGGCCATGATGCCGCGGGTCTTGTGCTCGTACTCGATGGCCACGCAGGGGACGTTGCTGGTGAGCGAGAAGATCACCGAGTGGAAGCGAGTGCCGATCAACAGGGAGCACTCGTCGTAGACGCCCTTGAGGTCGCGGTAGTCGACGACCTCGTCGATCATCAGCGGGCCGCTGACGCAGTACCCGGCGATGCGGCGCTCCACGATGCGGTCGTCGTCACCGAGGTAGTCGGTGCTCACCTGCGGGATGAGCACCGCGCGCGCTCCGGTGGCCTGGACGGCGTCGATGGTGCGGGCGAGTTCCCGCTCGTAGCGCTCCTGTGCGGCGGGCGCCAGCCAGCGGCGGGCGGTGATGCCGACGAGCCGCTTGTCCGGGCCGACGCCGAGCCGGGCCCGCCAGTCGGTCCGCTTCGGCGGGTCGAACGCGAAACCGGCGTCGACCGCCCGCTCGATCCGGCCCGCCGGTATCCCGCAGGCGAGGAGTTCGCCCACGCTGACGTCCTCACGCGGAAGGATCGCGGCCGAGCGGCGCATGACCCGGCCGACCAGGCGACGCTGGACGGCGGCCGGGAACGGGCCGAACGACTGCGGGGCCCACACCACCGGCACGCCCGCCTTCTGGGCGATCAGCGCCGGAAGCAGGACGAAGAAAATGTTCTGGTAGCCGTCCAGGCCCGGGCGGGCCAGGACGTATCCGCCGCCCATGGACACCACCAGGTCCGCCTTCAGCACGGCGTCGGCCTCGCGACGGGCTTCGGCCGGCAGCGTACGCAGCACCGTGCGGGCGGCGGGGCGCGGCAGGGCCAGGGCAGCGGTGCTGACGACGCCCACCAGCACCTTGCGCAGCAGGCGGCGGGGCAGGGAGACGGTGCCGTCGGCGACGTAGCGGCGGATCGATCCGATGTTCCCCACGCCCTCGAACGACGGGTGGACGGCCGCGTCCTCCATCCCCGCAATGCTCAACTCCCCTTCGGGAAACGCCTCTTGGACGTGGCGAAGGCAGACGGAGAGCAGGGCGGCGTCGCCCGCGTTCTCGCGAACGTACGCGTTGATCACCACGATGTTCAACGGGTGGGCCTCTCGGACGGAACGGGATACGGGAAGGGAGCAGACGCCGGATCGGCACAGGCATCGGAATCGGCGTAGGCATCGGCATAGGTTTCGCCATAGGTACCGGCAGGAGCCACCGGAGTCGGCGCCTGAGCCGATGAACCGCCCCGCGGCCGACCGGTCAGCAGGCTCACCGTGGCGAACACCCCGGCCGCCGCGTTGCCCGCGGCCCACGCGTAGCCGAGCCACACCAGCCCGCGGTCGGCCCACGCGGAGCCCAGGCCGATGCTCAGGGCGGCCATAATCGCGTTGGCGGCGATCAGGTGCCGCATGCGCTGGGCCAGCTTGAGCGCGAAGCAGGCCCAGGTGTTCAGGGCGACCGGAAGGGCCGCGAGGGCGAGCACCGTCAGCAGGGGCCGTGCGTTCTCGGCGTAACTGCCGCCGAACATCCGCAGCAGCAGCCCCCCGCCAAGGACCACCACGGTGGCCGCGGGCACCTGCACCGCGGCGATGATGCGCGCCGAACGCAGCATCAGTTCCCGGAACCGGGACTCCTCATGGGAGACCTCGGCGAAGACGGCCTCGCCCACAGCGGTGGAGACCGCGTTCAGCATGGCCGCGATCTGGAAGGCCACGTAGTAGTAGCCGGTGGCCGCGGCCCCGAGGTGGTGCAGCACGAGCAACGGGATGACGAGCACCGGGGCCAGGTTGATCAGGCTGGAGACGTAACTCGCCGCGGAGAAACGGAACTTCTCGCGCAGCCGGGTGCCGTGGGTGCGCAGGTCGCTGCGGAAGCCCAGGCGGCGCCACATCACCACCAGGGCGACCACCACGGTCACCGCGTAGCCCACGCCCGCCGAGGCGACGATGCCGAACACGCCGAACCCGGTGAGGACGGCCGGGGCGGCAAGCTTGGCGGCCCCCTGGGTGAGCCCGTCGATCAGGACGTTGTACTCGGGCACGCGTGCCCCGGTGAACACCGACCTGATCAGCAGCGTCACCGCGGCACAGCCGCAGAAGCCCGCGAAGGCGACGGCCGACAGCCAACTGTCCCGGACGAACATCAGCTTGGCGCCGTACAGCGGCAGTCCGGCCAGATAGACGGCACCCGCCACACAGGCGATGCCGGCCACCACGACCAGCGCCTGGCTGAGCTGTGCGTTGCGTTTCTCCTCCGGCGCGGGGAACCGGACCAGCGTGCTGTTGAGCCCGAACAGGCTCAGCGTGGCGAGCAGCGTGGTCGCGGAGATCAGCGAGGTGGCGAGCCCGACCTGGGAGGGGCTGTAGAAGCGGGCGACGACCACCCAGAACAGGAAGCTGAGCCCGGCGGTGACCACCGTGGAGGCGAGCAGGAAGAAGGAGCTGCGGTAGATCCGGTCCCGGGGCCGCGCGTGCCTGCGCTTGCCCAGGGGCTCGGCACGGACCGTGGTGCCGCCGCTCATCGCTGCTCGCCGACGTAGTGCGCCAGCAGGGTGCGTACATGTTCGTCCCAGGCGAATGCCTGCTCGGCGTAGGAGCGCGCGTACGCCCCCATGCGGGCGCGCCGCTCCGGGTCGCCCGCCAGTGAGCGCAGCTCCGCGCCGACCGCGGGGGCCTCGCGCGCCAGCAGCGACACCCGGGTGCGGTTCAGTTCGTACGGCGCGTAGCCGGGGTCGTCGGTGGTGACGACGGGCAGCCCGGAGGCCATGGCCTCCTGGACGGTGAGCGGGAAACCCTCGGCGGTGGAGGGCAGGGCGAAGACATCACAGGCGCGGTACGCCTCGGCCACCTCGGCCGGTGGCAGGGCGCCGATGTGGTGGACACCGGGGCGTCCCGCCAGGGCCTTGGCGTCCCCGTCCCCGGCGAACACCAGGTCGTAGCCCGCGTCGGGGGTGTGCGCCGCGAGGAGCAGGTCGTACCCCTTCTTGGGGACGAGTCGGCCCACGAACAGCACAAGGACGCGGTCGGCGGGCAGCCCGAGCCGTTTACGGGCCAGCCGGCGTTCCGTCTCATCGGCCGCCGGTCGGAACAGTTCGGTGTCCACACCGTTGGCGAGGTGCCGGGCCCGCTCCTCGCGTGCGCCGTACGCGCGGACGAACGCGGCGACGGAGGCGTTGAGGGTGAAGACGCTCCGGGCACCGCGCAGCAGGGCCCGGCCGGCCACTCCGTACACCGCGTGCTGCACGGCCCGTACGAGTCGGGACGGGTGGTCGACGACCGCCACGTGCTGGGTGAGGACGTACGGGGTGCGGGTGAGCGCGGCGGCCAGGCCGGCCGCCCACGAGCTGAGGTAGAGGCAGTCGTGGATGTGGACGGCGTCCGCCCGGCGCGCCCAGCGCAGTGCGGCGGTCGCCAGGGCGGGCGAGAACAGCGGGAAGGGCACGCCCGCCCGGCGTTCGGCGCCGTTCCAGGCGGCCACCCGCACCACCCGGACGCCGTCCTCCACGGTGACGCCGGAACGGTCGGCGCTGGTGAGGACGGTGACGTCGGCACCGCGGGCGGCCAGGCCCACGGCCTCGCGGCGCACCACGTTCTCGATCCCGCCGACGTGCGGCGGGTAGTAGTGGCTGACCAGCAGGACGCGCAGCGGCCCTCGTGAGGTGCTCATCGGTAGATCACCGCTCCCCCGTTGCTGTAGATCAGATCCCGGTCGTCCAGGACCTTCATCGGGTAGACGTACGTGATGAGGTCGCCCCGGTAGAAGATCGTCACCTTGCCGGTGCGGGTGGGGGTGGTGCCGAGCAGCACATAGGAGTCGCTGCGCAGCGCCGCCGGATGGATGTCCGCCAGGGTGGGGTGGGTGAGCAGCGCCTGGAGCCGGCTGTAGCTGAACCGGTCCGTCTGCACCAGCCCGCTGCCCTCGTCCGCGATCCGCGCGTCCAGCCAGAGCGCCGCCTTCCGCTCCTCCACATGGGGGTAGTAAATGGCGTAGTACTGACCGGAGTTGGACAACTGCACCTGCGCCGGATAGCCGCCCAGGGCCTTGGGGATCACTCCGGCCAGGTCCAGCAGCAGCGCCGCCAGCAGGGCGCAGGCCAGCGGCACGGTCTTGCGCCCGGCCCAGCGCAGTGCCCACAGGGTGGCGGTGGCCAGGAACGGCGCGAAGAAGAAGAGGCCCTGCTGGAAGGCGCGCAACAGGCTGTAGTCCACCGACAGCTGCGGTACGAGCGTGAACACGGCGACCATGCACCAGGCGCCCGCGGCGATCGTCGCCTGGTCGCGCACCGGCCGGAAGGTGGAGCGGCGCGCCCACAGGGCCACGGCGAACCCGGCCGCCGCCATGACCTGGAAGAACAGCGCGGCCGCCTGACGCAGCGCGCCGTTGAGTCCGGGCACGCTGATCCCGAGGCCGTCCAGGACCCGTCCGGCGGTGGTCAGTTTCAGGGTGGGCACCTCGACGACCGGAGTGTCGAGGTCGTCGATCCGCTTCAGCGACAGGTAGTCGCCGCCGCTGCGCTCCGCCTTGGTCTGTTCGAGCAGCTCCTTCTTGTAGTCCGCCATGCGTTCCTCGGCGGAGACCTGGGCGCCGCCGAAGATGCTGTACGCGGTGTCCGAGGAGCCCCCGCCTGCGTCGTCGGACCCGAGCACGGCCGACGCCACGGCCTGCAGGGTGCGCTCGGCCTGCCCGCCGGTGTGGGTGAGCGGGCCCGACCACAGCAGGGCGAGCACGGCGGGTACGGCGACCACCCACCAGGTGAGGAAGGAATGCATCCGGTCCTCGCGGCGCTTGCGCCGGATGCGGCTGCGGCCGGGCCGTTCCCACAGGCGCCACACCTTGTCGAGGAGGTAGGAGATCGCGAGGGTGCCGACGACGACGTACGTCGTGGAGTAGTGGGACAGCACGATGCCGCCGAGCAGTACCACGAAGACGACGCGGCGCAGCACCAGCGGCCCGCGCGAGTCGGTGAGCACCACCATGGCGCAGCCCAGCAGCAGGAAGGCGATCTCCTGGCGGCCGAGGTAGGGCATGTCGGTGAGGAACGTCGGGAAAACGATGAAGTACACCGCCGACATCAGCGCGATCACCCGCGGGGCGACGTTGCGCACCGCGCGGTGGACCAGCACCGGGGTGAGCGCGAACAGCAGCGGCAGGACGACCTTGAAGATCAGGACGTCGGGGATCGCGGTGAGCTGAAAGATGCTCACCGGCAGCAGTGTGATGCTCAGACAGGCGTTGTACGGGTCGGTGTAGGTGGAGATGTCCCAGTGCTCGCCACCGAGGGCGAGCCGGAAGTACAGGTACTCCTTCTGCACGTCGTGGCCGGTGATGTACTGCCCGCGCAGCGAGGTGAGCAGCAGCAGCGCGGCCGACGCGCAGTACAGGCCGAACTCCAGAACGGGGACCGGGTAGCGGCCCCGGCGCAGCAGGAGCAGGGTGATGAGGCCCGCGACCACGACCATGGCGGCGGCGCTGACCGTGCCGCCCAGGCCGTTGTTGAGCCGGATGGGTCCGGCCACCGACAGGACGAGGGCCAGGCCGCCGAGGGCCGCGACGGGTTTCAGGCCCCGGGTGGCCGGCAGACCGCCGTGCGGGCGCTCCGTCGGCGCCGGGCGCCGTACCTCCGGGGCGAGCACACCGAGCAGGACCAGGGCGCCGGCCATGGCGATGGTCAGCACGAGCCGGGTCAGCGGGCGTTCGACACCGGCCGGCGGGAGGACCGTGTTCACCGTCAGGGCGACCACGATGTCGGTGATCACGGTGAACCCTGCCGACAGCAGGAAGGTGGCGGTCCCCGTGGTCACGACGCGCTGCGCGATCCCCCGCCACAGCAGGACGGGGGCCCCGAACAGCAGCCACAGCCCCGCCACGGTCTGCGGCAGGGCGGGCGGGTCGGGCAGCAGCTGGACGATGCTCGCCGGTGCGAGGCTGAGCAGGATGGCGAGACGGCCGCCGATCACGAGGCGACCGCGCGGGGCGCCGCGGCGGGGAGTGCCGGGCTCCTCCTCGTCGTCCGCCCGCCGCTCCGGGTCCGGCACGGTGCGCAGGGCCAGTGTCTCCGAGCTGGTCACAGGCCGGCCTTGGCGTAGACGTCCTCCACCTGGCGGGCGACGGTGTCCCACGAGTAGCTCCGGGAGCGCTCGGCGCTGGCCCGGGCCAGGCGTGCGGCGAGTTCGGGGTCCGTGGCGACGGCGTCGATCGCGCGGGCCAGCTCGGCCGGCTCGGGCGCGGCCAGCAGGCCGGCGCCGCCGACCAGTTCGCGGGTACCGGGTACATCGGTCGCGATGATCGGCAGGGCGGCCGCCATCGCCTCCAGGACGACCAGCGGCATGCCCTCCTTGTCGGAGGCCAGCACGAAGGCGTCGGCGTCGGCGTACGCCTTCATCAGTTCGTCGCCGAGCAGTCCCCCGCTGAACTCCACGTTCCGCAGGCCAAGTTCGGCGGCCTGCGCCTGGAGCCGCTCGCGCAGTTCGCCGTCGCCGACGGTCCTCAGCCGTACGTCGCCCTGGACCAGGCTCATGGCGTCCAGCAACCGGGCCACGTTCTTCTGCGCGCTGAGTCGGCCGACGTACAGCAGGTTCAGCGGGCGGCCGGACGCGGGCTCGCGGACCGGCAAGAAGTAGGTTTCGCTCACGCCGTTGGGGACGACATGGACGCGTTCGGCGGGCACCCGGTAGGTGTCGGTGAGAAAGGCCGCCTGGGCGTCGGTCAGGGCGATGACCCCGGCCGCGGCCCGCAGCACCCGGCCGAACACCTGCTCCTTGTAGAGCGGCAGGAGCGCTCCCAGCCGCCCGGAGGCGTCCACGTCGAGGTGGAAGTGGAGCAGGAACTTGGTGCGCCGCAGCTGGGTGGTCAGGGCGACCATCTCGGGCAGCAGGGCGTGCGCGCAGTGCAGATGGAGCACGGCGTCCCGCGGCAGGCGGGCGAGATCGGCCGCGAGGCCGGGTGCCACCGCGGTGTGCGCGATCTCCAGCGCGCGATGCCGGCGCACCACGACGCCGTCCTCACGCGCGGTGCGGGGCGCCGCCGAGGAACCCAGGGCGGTGGTCAGTACGCGCACGTCGTGCCGCTTGGCCAACTCCTGGGCGAGGTGGGAGACGACCCTTTCGAGCCCGCCCAGGTGAGGCGGATAGTAGGGGCTGATCTGCACAATCGTGCGCATGAGGCTTCCCGTGGGGGTGATTGCTCTATGGGGCGGGTGACCGGGCCGGTCGGTCACCGCAGGTGGACCTGGAGCCGCTGCGCGTGTCCGGGCAGCGACACCTTGATCAGGTCCGCGTCGCTCTTCTTCCCCTTGATGCGGAGCCGGACGTCGGTGGCGACCTGGGCACCCGGCTTCGTGGTGACCGTGACCGTGTTCGTGGCCAGCCGCTTGCCGTCGGGATCCTGGGCCGATGCCTTGATCTCGTGCCGGCCGCCCGTGTCGCCGTGCTCCGTGAGCGCCAGCGGTACGACCAGGTCATTGCCGTCGAACCACGGGTCCTTGGTGAAGTACAGCTCCATGTAGGACTGTTGACGCTCCGTGAAGGAGTCCCGCAGCACAGTCCGCATCTGGGGTACGGACCACGCGGCACCGGACACTCCGAGCACGGCGACGGCGGCGAGGAGCCCGCCCGCCAACTGCCGGACGGAGCCACGCCTACGCCGTGTTCCGCTCATTTCACGCCATCTCCAGGGGGGCCTCATCGGAGGTCCGCTGCGCCGGCATCGTCGGCAGCATGGCACCGGCGGAGGCGGGCAGCGCACCGGCGGCGGTGAGCTGCTCCACCAGGGCCGCGGCGCGCTGGGCGGCCTCGGCGGCCCGCTCGGCGGCGGCGTTGGCACGTGCCACCGCCGCCTGCGCGCCGGTGCGGGCCGGGCTGTTGCGGAGGCGGTTGTCCCGCAGCTTGTGCTCGAACAGCTGGCGCAGATTGGCGACACCGTCGGGCAGCGCGTTCAGCTTGACCTCGCCGCCCCGCACCCGGTACTCGATGGGAACCTCGAGGCAGCGGAAGCCCGCCCGGGTCGCGGAGTTCTTGATCTCCTGGGAGAAGGCCATGCCGGGCGACCTGACCTCGATGCCGTGCCACACATGACGCCGGAAGATCCACATTCCGGACTGGGAGTCACGCAGACCATTGCGGAACAGCACCCGACTGAGGGCGCTCAGCGCGTGGTTGGCGACCGTGTGGGACGGCTTCATGGCCTGCCGGTTCTCACGGCCCAGCCGGTTGGTGGTCATGAACTCCACGTCCCGCGCCAGCATCAGGTGCAGCAGGTGCGGCAACGCGTCGAACGGGTACGTGCAGTCGGCGTCGCCCGTGGCGATGACATCGCCGGTCGCCGCGTCGAAGCCCGCCTGGTACGCGTTGCCGTAGCCGCGGTTGGGCTGCGAGACGACCGTGGCGCCCAACGACCGTGCCACCTCGGCGGTGTCATCGGTGGACGCGTTGTCGACCACGATGATCTCGGTCGACCAGCCCGCTTCCTTCAGTTCGAGCGTCGGGATGGACTCAAGGACCGTAGGCAGATTTTCGGCCTCATTGAGCGCGGGTATGACAATGGACAGCGATCTCAAAGGAATGCCCCCCCTGGGCAGTCGCGCTGATGCTCATCAGCATCTGTGGAGGGTTCAGGGCCCCATTGCCCACACGGCGGCATCGCTGGCATGTGCCTCGACGGCACGAGCCCCCCTCGGTCCCGCCGGACCCTCGGACATCTATCCACACACTCGTACGAGAAATGGACTGATGTCCCATTCAAAGACTGAACGCACCTTAACTTGCCCTTACCCACCTCATGAGCAGTCGTGATCCACTTGTTACCGGCGTCACGCAGCGGCAACTTTCAGCCAACGCCGAAGGGCGGCCACCCCGTACGAAACGGGGTGACCGCCCTTCAGTACTTCAGACGTACGCCTTACTGGTTGTACGGACCGTAGTCGTAGTCCTCCAGCGGAACGGCCTGGCCGGAGCCCGTGCCGAACGGCGAGTAGTCGATGTCGTCGTAGCCGACGGCCGAGTACATCGCGGCCTTGGCCTCCTCGGTCGGCTCGACCCGGATGTTGCGGTAGCGGGACAGACCCGTACCGGCCGGGATGAGCTTACCGATGATGACGTTCTCCTTGAGGCCGATCAGGGAGTCGGACTTGGCGTTGATCGCCGCGTCCGTCAGAACCCTGGTCGTCTCCTGGAAGGACGCCGCCGACAGCCACGACTCGGTCGCCAGCGAGGCCTTGGTGATACCCATCAGCTGCGGACGGCCGGAGGCCGGGTGGCCGCCTTCCTGGACCACACGACGGTTCTCGGTCTCGAACTTCGAACGCTCGACCAGCTCGCCGGGCAGCAGCTCCGCGTCGCCCGACTCGATGATCGTCACCCGGCGCAGCATCTGCCGGATGATGATCTCGATGTGCTTGTCGTGGATCGACACACCCTGCGAGTTGTAGACCTTCTGGACCTCGCCGACCAGGTGGACCTGGACCGCGCGCTGACCGAGGATCCGCAGCACGTCGTGCGGGTTGGTGGCACCCACGGTGAGCTTCTGGCCCACCTCGACATGGTCGCCCTCGCCCACCAGCAGACGGGCACGCTTCGAGATCGGGAACGCCGTCTCGTCGCTGCCGTCGTCCGGGGTGACGACGAGCTTCTTGGTCTTCTCGGTCTCCTCGATCCGGATCCGGCCGGAGGCCTCCGAGATCGGGGCGACACCCTTCGGCGTACGAGCCTCGAAGAGCTCGACGACACGGGGCAGACCCTGGGTGATGTCGTCACCGGCCACACCACCGGTGTGGAAGGTACGCATCGTCAGCTGCGTACCGGGCTCACCGATGGACTGGGCGGCGATGATGCCGACCGCCTCACCGATGTCGACCAGCTTGCCGGTGGCCAGCGAACGGCCGTAGCACATGGCGCAGGTACCGACGGCGGACTCGCAGGTCAGGACCGAGCGGGTCTTGACCTCCTCGATGCCGTGCTTGACGAGCTCGTCGATGAGGACGTCGCCCAGGTCGGTGTTGGCCGGAGCCAGCACCCGCCCGTCGACGGTGATGTCCTCGGCCAGCGCACGTGCGTACACGCTGGTCTCGACGTTCTCCGCCTTGCGCAGCACACCGTCCGCGCCGCGCTCCGCGATGTGCAGCTTGAGGCCACGGTCGGTGCCGCAGTCCTCCTCGCGGATGATGACGTCCTGCGAGACGTCCACCAGACGACGGGTCAGGTAACCCGAGTCGGCGGTACGCAGGGCGGTGTCCGCCAGACCCTTACGGGCACCGTGCGTGGAGATGAAGTACTCCAGCACGGACAGACCCTCACGGAACGACGCCTTGATCGGACGCGGGATCGTCTCGTTCTTCGCGTTCGACACCAGACCACGCATACCGGCGATCTGACGCATCTGCATCATGTTTCCTCGGGCACCCGAGTCAACCATCATGAAGATGGGGTTCGTCTTCGGGAAGTTCGCGTTCATCGCCTCGGCAACCTCGTTGGTCGCCTTGGTCCAGATCGCGATGAGCTCCTGCGTGCGCTCGTCCTTGGTGATCAGACCGCGCTCGTACTGCTTCTGGACCTTCTCGTCCTGCGCCTCGTAGCCCTTGACGATCTCCTTCTTCGCCTCGGGAACGACGATGTCGGAGATGGCCACGGTGACGCCGGAGCGGGTCGCCCAGAAGAAGCCGGCCGCCTTCAGGTTGTCGAGCGTCGCCGCCACGATGACCTTGGGGTAGCGCTCGGCGAGGTCGTTGACGATCTCGGAGAGCTGCTTCTTGCCGACCTCGTAGTCGACGAACGGGTAGTCCTCGGGCAGCAGCTCGTTGAAGAGCGCGCGGCCCAGGGTCGTCCGCAGCCGGAAGGTGTCACCCTGCTGCCACTCCGGCTCGCCCTCCTCGCGCGCCGGCGGAGTCCAGCCACGCGGCGGGATGGTGCCCACCGGGAAGCGGATGTCCACGGGCGACTGCAGCGAGAGCTCGCCGGCGTCGAACGCCATGATCGCCTCGGCGACGGACGCGAAGGAGCGCTCCCCGCCCTTGACGTTGCGCAGCTCACCGTCGGTGGTCAGGAAGAACAGACCGAGGACCATGTCCTGGGTCGGCATCGTGACCGGGCGACCGTCGGCGGGCTTGAGGATGTTGTTCGAGGACAGCATCAGGATGCGGGCCTCGGCCTGCGCCTCCGCGGAGAGCGGCAGGTGCACGGCCATCTGGTCACCGTCGAAGTCCGCGTTGAACGCGGTGCAGACGAGCGGGTGGATCTGGATGGCCTTGCCCTCGACCAGCTGCGGCTCGAAGGCCTGGATGCCGAGGCGGTGCAGCGTGGGCGCACGGTTCAGCAGAACCGGGTGCTCCGCGATGACCTCTTCCAGGACGTCGTACACGACCGTGCGGCCGCGCTCGACCATCCGCTTGGCGCTCTTGATGTTCTGCGCGTGGTTCAGGTCGACCAGGCGCTTCATCACGAACGGCTTGAAGAGCTCCAGCGCCATGGCCTTGGGCAGACCACACTGGTGCAGCTTCAGCTGCGGACCGACGACGATCACGGAACGCGCGGAGTAGTCCACACGCTTACCGAGCAGGTTCTGACGGAAACGACCCTGCTTGCCCTTGAGCATGTCGCTCAGGGACTTCAGCGGGCGGTTACCCGGACCGGTGACCGGACGGCCACGACGGCCGTTGTCGAACAGCGCGTCAACAGCCTCCTGAAGCATGCGCTTCTCGTTGTTCACGATGATCTCGGGCGCACCGAGGTCGAGAAGTCGCTTCAGACGGTTGTTGCGGTTGATCACGCGGCGGTACAGGTCGTTCAGGTCGGAGGTCGCGAAGCGGCCACCGTCCAGCTGCACCATCGGACGCAGGTCCGGCGGGATGACCGGGACGCAGTCGAGGACCATGCCCTTGGGGCTGTTGGAGGTCTGCAGGAAGGCAGACACGACCTTCAGCCGCTTCAGCGCACGGGTCTTCTTCTGACCCTTGCCGGTACGGATGATCTCGCGAAGCCGCTCGGCCTCTTCATCCAGGTCGAAGGACTCCAGGCGCTTCTGCAGCGCCGCGGCACCCATCGAACCGTCGAAGTACGTGCCGAAGCGGTCACGCAGCTCGCGGTAGAGGAGCTCGTCGCCCTCGAGGTCCTGGACCTTGAGGTTCTTGAACCGGGTCCACACCTCGTCGAGACGGTCGATCTCGCGCTGCGCACGGTCACGCAGCTGCTTCATCTCACGCTCGGCACCTTCGCGCACCTTGCGGCGTACGTCGGCCTTGGCGCCCTCGGCCTCGAGCTCGGCCAGGTCGGTCTCGAGCTTCTTGGCGCGGGCCTCAAGGTCGGAGTCGCGACGGTTCTCGACCTGCTGACGCTCGACGGAGACGTGCGCCTCCAGCGAGGGCAGGTCGCGGGTGCGCCGCTCGTCGTCGACGTACGTGATCATGTACGCCGCGAAGTAGATGACCTTCTCGAGGTCCTTAGGGGCAAGGTCGAGCAGGTAGCCAAGGCGCGACGGAACGCCCTTGAAGTACCAGATGTGGGTGACAGGAGCGGCCAGCTCGATGTGGCCCATCCGCTCACGACGCACCTTGGCGCGAGTGACCTCGACGCCACAGCGCTCACAGATGATGCCCTTGAAGCGGACACGCTTGTACTTGCCGCAGTAGCACTCCCAGTCCCGGGTCGGACCGAAGATCTTCTCGCAGAAGAGTCCGTCCTTTTCGGGCTTGAGGGTGCGGTAGTTGATGGTCTCGGGCTTCTTGACCTCGCCGTGGCTCCACTGACGGATGTCGTCAGCGGTGGCCAGACCGATCCGGAGCTCATCGAAGAAGTTGACGTCGAGCACTATGCGTCAATCCCTCTCAGGGTTGTAAGTCTTAGGGGTCTGATACGGGGGTCCTGGGGCCGGCGGCCTTCTGGTGAAGGCCGCCGAACTCCCGTCAGACCTCTTCGACGCTGCTCGGCTCGCGCCGGGACAGGTCGATGCCGAGCTCCTCCGCTGCGCGGAAGACGTCCTCGTCGGTGTCACGCATTTCGATGGACATACCGTCGCTGGACAGCACCTCCACGTTGAGGCAGAGAGACTGCATCTCCTTGATGAGCACCTTGAAGGACTCGGGGATGCCGGGCTCGGGGATGTTCTCGCCCTTGACGATGGCCTCGTAGACCTTCACGCGGCCGGTGACGTCGTCGGACTTGATGGTCAGCAGCTCCTGGAGGGCGTACGCGGCGCCATAAGCCTCCAGCGCCCACACCTCCATCTCACCGAAGCGCTGGCCACCGAACTGGGCCTTACCACCCAGCGGCTGCTGGGTGATCATCGAGTACGGACCGGTCGAACGGGCGTGCAGCTTGTCGTCGACCAGGTGGTGCAGCTTCAGGATGTACATGTAGCCGACCGAGATCGGCTCCGGGAACGGCTCGCCGGAGCGGCCGTCGAACAGCGGCGCCTTACCGGTCGGGAGCACCATGCGCTCGCCGTCGCGGTTCGGAATCGTGTGCTGCAGCAGACCCGCGAGCTCGTCCTCACGCGCACCGTCGAAGACGGGGGTGGCGACGTTGGTGCCCGGGGCGACCTGGTCGGCCTCGATGGCCTGCAGGCGCTGCGCCCAGTCGTCCGCGAGGCCGGAGACGTCCCAGCCGCGGCTGGCGAGCCAGCCGAGGTGGATCTCCAGAACCTGTCCCGGGTTCATTCGGGACGGGACACCCAGCGGGTTGAGGATGATGTCGACCGGGGTGCCGTCCTCCAGGAACGGCATGTCCTCGATCGGCAGGATCTTCGAGATGACACCCTTGTTGCCGTGGCGGCCGGCGAGCTTGTCACCGTCCGTGATCTTGCGCTTCTGCGCCACGTAGACACGAACCAGCTGGTTCACGCCCGGCGGCAGCTCGTCGCCCTCTTCACGGTCGAAGACGCGGACGCCGATGACCTTGCCGATCTCACCGTGCGGCACCTTCAGCGAGGTGTCGCGCACCTCGCGCGCCTTCTCACCGAAGATCGCGCGGAGCAGGCGCTCCTCGGGGGTCAGCTCGGTCTCACCCTTGGGCGTGACCTTGCCGACCAGGATGTCGCCGGCGACGACCTCGGCACCGATGCGGATGATGCCGCGCTCGTCGAGGTCGGCGAGGACCTCCTCGGAGACGTTCGGGATGTCCCGGGTGATCTCCTCGGGGCCGAGCTTGGTGTCACGGGCGTCGACCTCGTGCTCCTCGATGTGGATCGAGGAGAGGACGTCGTCCTGCACGAGGCGCTGCGACAGGATGATCGCGTCCTCGTAGTTGTGACCCTCCCACGGCATGAACGCCACGAGCAGGTTCTTGCCGAGCGCCATCTCGCCGTTCTCGGTCGCCGGACCGTCGGCCAGAACCTGACCGGCGACGACCCGGGCGCCCTCGTCCACGACAACCTTCTGGTTGACGGAGGTGCCCTGGTTCGAGCGGGAGAACTTGTGCAGGCGGTACGTGGTGTACGTGCCGTCGTCGTTGGCGGTGGTGACGTAGTCCGCGGAGACCTCCTGGACCACACCGTCCTTCTCCGACTTCAGGACGTCACCGGCGTCGACCGCACAGCGGTACTCCATGCCGGTGCCGACCAGCGGCGCCTCGGACTTGATGAGCGGAACGGCCTGACGCATCATGTTCGCGCCCATGAGGGCACGGTTGGCGTCGTCGTGCTCCAGGAACGGGATCATCGCGGTCGCGACCGACACCATCTGGCGCGGCGAGACGTCCATGTAGTCGACGTCCTCACCGGGGACGTAGTCGACCTCTCCGCCACGACGGCGGACCAGGACGCGGGACTCCTCGAAGCGGAGCTCGTCCGTCAGCGGCGCGTTGGCCTGCGCGATGACGAATCGGTCCTCTTCGTCGGCCGTCAGGTAGTCGACCTCGTCGGTGACGACACCGCCGGTGACCTTGCGGTACGGGGTCTCGACGAAACCGAACGCGTTGACCCGGCCGTACGAGGCGAGCGAGCCGATCAGACCGATGTTCGGGCCTTCAGGGGTCTCGATCGGGCACATGCGACCGTAGTGCGACGGGTGCACGTCACGGACCTCGAAGCCGGCCCGCTCACGGGAGAGACCACCCGGGCCGAGCGCCGACAGACGGCGCTTGTGGGTGAGACCCGACAGCGGGTTGTTCTGGTCCATGAACTGCGACAGCTGGCTGGTGCCGAAGAACTCCTTGATGGAGGCGACGACCGGCCGGATGTTGATCAGGGTCTGCGGCGTGATCGCCTCGACGTCCTGAGTCGTCATGCGCTCGCGGACGACGCGCTCCATACGAGCCAGACCCGTGCGGACCTGGTTCTGGATGAGCTCGCCGACGTTGCGCAGACGACGGTTGCCGAAGTGGTCGATGTCGTCGGTCTCGACGACGATCGAGGTGCCGTTGTCGCCAACGGTCTCGGTCTCACCGGCGTGCAGCTTCACCAGGTACTTGATCGACGAGATGATGTCCTCGACGGTCAGGATCCCGGCGTCCAGCGGGGCTTCGCCGCCCAGCTTCTTGTTGACCTTGTAGCGGCCGACCTTGGCGAGGTCGTAGCGCTTCGGGTTGAAGTAGAGGTTCTCGAGCAGCGTCTGCGCGGCCTCACGGGTCGGGGGCTCGCCCGGACGCAGCTTGCGGTAGATGTCGAGCAGCGCGTCGTCCTGGCCCTGGGTGTGGTCCTTCTCCAGGGTGGCGCGCATGGACTCGTACTCGCCGAACTCCTCGAGGATCTGCTCGGTCGTCCAACCGAGAGCCTTCAGGAGAACGGTGACGGACTGCTTGCGCTTGCGGTCGATGCGGACACCGACCATGTCGCGCTTGTCGATCTCCATCTCCAGCCAGGCACCCCGGGACGGGATGACCTTCGCGGAGAAGATGTCCTTGTCGGACGTCTTGTCGATGGAGGAGTCGAAGTAGACACCCGGCGAGCGGACCAGCTGGGACACCACGACACGCTCGGTGCCGTTGATGACGAAGGTGCCCTTGTTGGTCATGAGCGGGAAGTCGCCCATGAAGACCGTCTGGGACTTGATCTCGCCGGTCTCGTTGTTGGTGAACTCGGCGGTGACGAAGAGCGGCGCCGAGTACGTGAAGTCGCGCTCCTTGCACTCGTCGATGGAGTTCTTCGGGGGCTCGAAGCGGTGGTCGCGGAACGTCAGGGACATCGACCCGGAGAAGTCCTCGATCGGGGAGATCTCCTCGAAGATCTCCTCCAGACCGGACTTCGTGGGGACATCCTGTCCGCTGTCCAGAGCCGCCTCGACACGAGCCTTCCACGCGGCGTTGCCGAGCAGCCAGTCGAAGCTCTCGGTTTGCAGCGCAAGAAGGTTCGGAACCTCGAGGGGCTCCTTGATCTTTGCAAAGGAGATGCGCAGCGGGGCGGTGCTGGCGCCGTTGTTCGTATTCGCGGTCGAGGCAGTGCGCGAGGCGGCCAAGAGGGGGTCCTTCCGAGGGCTCGGACTCACTACGCGCGTACCGGTCCCCAGCAGGGGCACAGAGACAGGTCGTTCCTGATTGGCCCAAGAAGGCCAGTTCAGGGATGTTCCAATCGTCGGTGCTCAAGCGAGGCATGCCCCTGGTGACGGGCAGGAGGCAGCTAACAGGCAGCGCAAAGGGTCAGTGTAGCCAGTAGGCCCACTGATGTCCAGTCCCGGTTTTTGAGACCCTCGTTGTTCTCAACACCTGCGGCAAGCCACGCCCTCAATGCACATCGATACTGCCCTCTTCGCCACCGATCCATGCCTCGGATCCGGATCGTTGTGACGACGCGTCCTGAGAATTGCGCGCTGCGTGCTGTTCGTCAAGGCCCCCCATGCCCAAAGCAAGTGCCGCGATCGTCACGTGCAACCTGTCTTGCAGCCCGTCTTGCAGCCCGTCACGGGCGCGGCCGGAGGCACAACGAAGATCACCATACTCGCCGCGACCGACAGCGCAAGACAGCCGCTACGGGGACCCCTGGAACGCCGAAGAGCGACCACCCAGTTGGGTGATCGCTCTTCAGTGCGTCAGCGTTACAGCGCTTCTGGCGTCCGCGTCACGGCGCTACGTGAGCGGCTGTGTACGGCGCCGCGTGAGCGGCTGCGTCGGCTCGCGTGAGTCCGTACTGGACCGTGAAGTCCGTACTGGACCACGAGGGGTTCCACGGACCGCTGAGAGTCCGTGAGAACCCACGAGAGTCCTTGCGGGACCCTCGAGGTGTTACTTGACCTCGACGGAGGCGCCGGCGCCCTTGAGGGACTCGGCAGCCTTCTCGGCGGCCTCCTTGGCGACCTTCTCGAGGACCGGCTTCGGAGCGCCGTCCACGAGGTCCTTGGCCTCCTTCAGGCCCAGCGAGGTCAGCTCACGCACGACCTTGATGACCTGGATCTTCTTGTCGCCGGCACCCGTGAGGATGACGTCGAACTCGTCCTGCTCGGCCTCGGCCTCAACGGCGGCGGCGGGACCGGCGGGGCCGGCAACGGCGACCGCGGCGGCGGCGGTGACGTCGAACTTCTCCTCGAACGCCTTCACGAACTCGGAGAGCTCGATGAGGGTCATGTCCTCGAACTGCGCGAGCAGGTCTTCCTGGCTGAGCTTCGCCATGATGGGCGATCCTTCCACTTGTTCGGCTGGTGCCGGATGTACTGGTGAGGCGGGCGTACTTTCGGCCCGCTACGACCGTTCGCCTAGGCGGCGGCGGTCAATGCGCGAGCCGAATTACTCGGCACCGCCCTGCTCGGCCTGCTTGGCACGGAGCGCGTCCACGGTGCGGACGAGCTTCGAGGGAAGCGCCTGGAAGAGCGAAGCAGCCTGAGACTGCTTGCCCTTGAAGGCACCCGCCAGCTTGCTGAGCAGAACCTCGCGGGACTCGAGGTCCGCAAGCTTCTTGATCTCGTCGGCGGACAGCGCCTTGCCGTCAAGGACACCGCCCTTGATGACGAGGTTGGGGTTGTCCTTGGCGAAGTCACGAAGACCCTTCGCCGACACCACCGGGTCACCGGTGATGAAGGCGACCGCCGTCGGACCGTTGAACAGGTCGTCGAGCGTAGAGATCCCGGCCTCGTTGGCCGCAATCTTGGTCAGCGTGTTCTTCACCACGGCGTACTGGGCGTCTTCACCGAGCGAACGACGCAGCGTCTTGAGCTGCGCCACAGTGAGACCCCGGTACTCGGTCAGCACAGCGGCGTTCGAGCTGCGGAACTGGTCCGCGAGCTCGGCTACCGCGGCAGCCTTGTCGGGCCTTGCCATAGAGCGTCGGCCTCCTTCCGGGTGATGAGGACCGCTCAGAAGGGGCTGAGGAAAACGAAACGCCCCGGCGCAGGCGCACGGGGCGTAGCTCTACCGAAATATTCGCGAGCTTCACAAGCGAATTCCGGGAGCACATCCACAGTCACCTACGCGGGTCGTCCGCAGTGTCAGCGGATCCTTCGGTCACCCTGCCCTCTTGCGAGCGCAAGGCAACGACCAGCGGTCTTTGGCTTCTGGAGAACAGTACGTGAAGGGGTCGCTGTCAAGCAAATCCGCTCGGCAGCGCCCCGGCTCAGCCCTGCTGGGCTTCCTTCATCATCTCGGCGAGGTCGACCGTGTCCTTGGCGGGCGGGGCCTTGACCGTCACCGGCTGGTTGAAGTCGAGGAAGGTCATGGTCACGTCGAACTTGCCCTTGTCGGCGTCCGCGCGCATCCGGAACTGCTTGGTGTGGTCGTCCTCGTCGATCCACATGTCCATCGTGAGCTTGTCGGCGCCCATGTCCTCGTACTGCTTGAGGCTCTTCTCGCGCTTCTCCCGCGTCGCCTTGTCCTCGCTCTTGAGGTCGGCGCGCAGGTCGTCGAGAGCGACCGTCCCCTTGTAGTGGGTGGTCTGGACACCGTCGACCTTCTCGGTGCCGACCTTCTTCACGTCCTTGGAGCCGGTCAGGAAGGTGGACTCCTGGGTCGGGTCCTGGTTGGCCTGGTCCGAGAGCCCGCCGGCGCCGAGACCCGCGGAGGCGTCCTCGGTCATCGCGGAGACGTCGAACTTCATCCAGCTCTTGCCGTCCATCTCCTTGGCGGCGGCCGCGCCTCCGCCCATGTACATCGCGCCGTCGACGAGCCGAATCTCGACCTTGCCGTCGGCGCCCTGGTCGAGGGCCGTCATCTTCATGCTCATGGCCAGCGGCTTCATGGCCATCGACGCCTCGGCCTCGACACGGCCCGACTCCGGGACCGTGCCGGCCATCCGGTAGCTGAGGGACGTGATGTCCTCAGTGTTCTTCGCCGCCTTCGCGACGGCCGCGGCGGGCGTCATGTTCGGCGAGTCGTCCGCACTCTTCGAACAGGCGACCACACCTCCGCCCAGTGCCAGCGCGGCGAGCGCGACCCCCGTCGTCCCACGCCGCACAGAACCACGCACGGAACCACTCACAGAAACCTTCAAGATCCCCCCCAGGGAACAGATGAGCTATGCACAGACATTCGTGAGCCTAGCCCAGGGGGGTTCGAGTGGTCTCCCGAATTCTTTGGAGTCCCTTGGGTTCTTCGGGATCCCTTGGGTTCCCTGGGTTCTTTGGGGCCTCGGAAGCCTCAGCTGGTGGCGCCCTGCGACTTCAACAGGTCCTTGAAGTCGGCGGTGTCGCTCGCCGGAGGCTCCACGGCGGGGACCTTCACGCCGTAGTTGCTGTAGTACGCCGTCGAGGACATCGTGCCGCTGGACAGTTCGCCCTTCTCGACCTTCTTGACGAGCAGGTCGTCGTCGTTGACCCAGATGTCGACCTGCTCCGTGCTGACGCCGGCCTGGGTGAGCTGCTCCTTCAGGTCGGCGAGCTGGCTCTCGGTGAGGTTGGAGTTCTTGGTCGCCATGTCCGCGACGTTCACCGTGCCCGAGTAGTGCGTGGTGTTCTCGCCACGCACCGTCTCCTCGCCGACCTTCTTCACGTCGCCGGAGGCCAGCAGGAGCTTCACCGACTGGTTCGGCGTGGTGTTCTGCATCTGGTCCTTGAGATATGCGCCGGAGCTGCCGCCGAGCTCCGCCAGGTCGTCGTACGCGTACTTGATCCAGTGCTTGCCGCCCGCCTGCTCGGCGAACGTGTCGCCCATCTTCGCGTAGTAGGCGTCGGGCAGATAACGGGCCTGCATGGACGTGCTGCCCGTCTTGCGCATCGTCTCAGCCAGCGTGCCGCCGGTGTACGTGATGGTCATGGTGCCGGTGAGGCCGTCGGCCCAGCCCATGACGCCGTCCGCCTCCATGGACATCAGGGTGCCCATGGTCGTCGTGGACTCGACCTCGGCGGAGTCGGCGCCCTCGGTGGACTTCTCGACGGAGCGCAGGGCGGCTATCGGGCTGAACTGGGTCGTGCCCTTACGGGCCGTCTTGTCGTCGCCGCCGGAGCTCCCGGAGGAGTCCGACGAGCAGGCGGACACTCCCGTCAGCGCGCTCACCAGCACGATCGACAGGGTCACGCGGCGCACGGTCGTGCTCTTCATTCGTCCCACCCCTATGCGAATCCTGAGGGCTGCACGCTAGCGCAGCCCACTGACACACGTATCCGGATTTTGTGTCCCGGAATCCCCCGGCGGCGGCCCCTGAAGGTCTCCGGAAACATCTCCGGAAATGGGGACGGGCCCCGCACCTCGAAAGGTTGCGGGGCCCGTGCCAAGAACGCGTATGCGACGCGGCCTGCGGTGAGCGGGAGGCTCAGACGGCGGCCGGGTCCTCCTCGACGAGGAGGTTGCGGGTGCGGTTCGGGTCGATCGGAACGCCGGGGCCGATCGTGGTGCTGATCGCGGCCTTCTTGATGTAGCGACCCTTGGCGGCCGACGGCTTCAGACGAAGGATCTCGTCCAGCGCGGCGCCGTAGTTCTCCACCAGCTTGGTCTCGTCGAACGAGGTCTTGCCGATGATGAAGTGCAGGTTCGAGTGCTTGTCGACGCGGAACTCGATCTTGCCGCCCTTGATCTCGGTCACGGCCTTGGCCACGTCCGGGGTCACGGTGCCGGTCTTCGGGTTCGGCATCAGACCACGCGGGCCGAGGACGCGGCCGAGGCGGCCGACCTTGCCCATGAGGTCCGGGGTGGCGACGACGGCGTCGAAGTCCAGACGGCCCTTCGACACCTCGTCGATGAGCTCGTCGGAGCCGACGATGTCGGCGCCCGCGGCGAGTGCGGCCTCGGCACGGTCACCGGTCGCGAAGACCAGGACCCGGGCGGTCTTACCGGTGCCGTGCGGGAGGTTCACGGTGCCACGGACCATCTGGTCGGCCTTGCGCGGGTCGACACCCAGACGGAAGGCGACCTCGACGGTGCCGTCGAACTTCGAGGTGGAGGTCTCCTTGGCGAGACGGACGGCCTCGAGCGGGGCGTAGAGCTTCTCCCGGTCGATCTTGGCGTCCGCAGCGCGGAGAGACTTGCTGCGCTTGCTCACTACTGCTCCTGTGTGTTCTGAGGAGTCGTGGTACGGACCGAGCAGGCCCTGCCACGTGCGGCCGAAGCCGCATGGTTCCTACGAAGGTGGGTGTCAGCCCTCGACCGTGATGCCCATGGAACGGGCGGTGCCGGCGATGATCTTCGACGCGGCGTCCAGGTCGTTGGCGTTGAGGTCGGGCATCTTGGTGGTGGCGATCTCGCGGACCTGCGCCTGGGTGATCTTGGCGACCTTGGTCTTGTGCGGCTCGCCGGAGCCCTTTTCGACACCCGCGGCCTTGAGGATCATCTTGGCGGCCGGCGGCGTCTTGGTGACGAAGGTGAAGGAGCGGTCTTCGTAGACCGTGATCTCCACCGGGATGACCCAACCGCGCTGCGACTCGGTCGCGGCGTTGTAGGCCTTGCAGAACTCCATGATGTTGACGCCGTGCTGGCCCAGCGCGGGGCCGACCGGCGGAGCCGGGTTGGCGGCGCCGGCCTGGATCTGGAGCTTGATAAGCCCCGTGACCTTCTTCTTCTTGGGAGGCATTCCGGGTCCTCTTTCGTTTTCGCCTTCCTACGTCCGAGTTGCCCCAGACGGCTGCCTTCACCCGAACCAATGATCCGGATGGAGGCATACCGCACAACGATAACGGGTATCCCTGCGCGGCCAAAAACCGAGCAGGTCAGACCGGCTGCGAGAGCCTGCCTGACCTGTTCGGAAGACTTACGTCCAGAAGGTGCTAGTTCTTCTGGATCTGGTCGAAGGACAGCTCGACCGGCGTCTCGCGGCCGAAGATCTCCACCAGGCCCTTGACCTTCTTGGAGTCGGCGTTGATCTCGTTGATGGTCGCCTGCAGCGTGGCGAACGGACCGTCGGTGACGGTGACCGAGTCGCCGACCTCGAAGTCCAGCACCTGGACCTCGACCTTGCGCTGCGGAGCGGGCTTGCCCTCGGCCTCGGCGGCCTCACGGGCGGCCTTCTCCTCGGCCTCCGGGGCGAGCATCTTGACGATCTCGTCCAGGGTCAGCGGGTACGGGTCGTAGGCGTTGCCCACGAAGCCGGTGACGCCGGGGGTGTTGCGGACGACGCCCCAGGACTCGTTCGTCAGGTCCATGCGGACCAGGACGTAGCCCGGGAGCTTGTTCTGCTTGATCGTCTTGCGCTCGCCGTTCTTGATCTGCGCGACCTCTTCCTGCGGCACCTCGGCCTGGAAGATGAAGTCCTCGACGTTCAGCGAGACAGCGCGCTGTTCGAGGTTGGTCTTCACGCGGTTCTCGTAACCGGCGTAGGTGTGGATGACGTACCACTCGCCGGGGAGCGTGCGCAGCTCCTCGCGCAGGGCGGTGACGGGGTCGACGGGCTCGGCCTCTTCTTCGGCCTCCGCCTCGTCGGCGTCCTCGGCCTCGACGTCCTCGACGGCGAGGGCCTCTTCGGAGACGTCCTCGTCCTCGACGTCCTCACCGGACTCGTCCTCGACGTGCAGGGCCGCTTCCTCGGCGGGCTCGCCGGCGGCAGCGTCGGCAGCCTCGACCTCGTCCTCGACGTCCGCGCCCTCGACGATGTCGAGCTCGTCGTCAACGGACTCGACCGACTCGATGGCGTCGTTCAGGTTCGGGTCAGACACGGTGGCTGCTTCTTCCTGGATACATGGGGGTGGAACACGCGAAAGGGGCGCCGGTGACGGCGCCCTTCGCTCTTGGCTCAGCCAAAGACGTACTTGGCGGCGTGGTCGAGTCCATAGTCAATCACGGTGACCAGACCGATCATGATGACGACGAAGACAATCACCACTGTGGTGTACGTCGTCAACTGGTTGCGAGTCGGCCAGACGACCTTGCGGAGTTCCGCGACGATCTGGCGGTAGAAGGTGGCAAGGCGCTTCAGCGGGCCCTTCTTGGCACGCTTACCGCCCTTACGGGCCTTCTTATTGGACTCGGGCGCCTCGGCATCAGGCATGTCGATGGAGCCCACGGCGTCCGTCACTCGTCCTCACCTGATTCCGGGTCGTGGCCGTGCCGCGCCCGGTTGAGCCGCACGGCGGTGCATTGCAGTACGTACATGCGCACACTTCCTGGCGAAGGAGTGTGTAGCAGGGCCGGAGGGACTTGAACCCCCAACCGCTGGTTTTGGAGACCAGTGCTCTACCAATTGAGCTACGACCCTTTGATTTCCCCCAACGTACCGCATCCATCCGAGTGCTTGGTGTGCACCGGCTGAGTGCGGCCCGTGAGGGCCAACGAGGTGAGAGTGTACGTGGTCCGGGGCCGGTCGTCGAACAGAAAGTGTCCGTACGGGCTTTGTCCGCCGAAGATCGACCGGCGGGAGGTCGCGATCCGGACGGTTGTTCTCTTGTTGTTCAGTCTGTGAAACCCGCGTGCCGGGGGAGTTTCCAGTCTGAAACGATGGGCCCCATGAGCGCTGCAATCCCTCCCACCGCGCGCCGGGTCTCCGCCCGAGTCGGCGCGATCTCCGAGTCCGCCACCCTCGCCGTGGACGCCAAGGCCAAGGCCCTCAAGGCCGCTGGGCGTCCGGTGATCGGCTTCGGCGCCGGTGAGCCCGACTTCCCGACCCCGGACTACATCGTCGACGCCGCCATCGAGGCGTGCAAGAACCCGAAGTACCACCGCTACACCCCGGCCGGTGGCCTTCCCGAGCTGAAGGCCGCGATCGCCGCGAAGACCCTGCGCGACTCCGGCTACGAGGTGGAGGCCGCCCAGGTCCTGGTCACCAACGGCGGCAAGCAGGCCATCTACGAGGCCTTCGCCGCGATCCTCGACCCGGGCGACGAGGTCATCGTCCCGGCGCCGTACTGGACGACGTACCCGGAGTCGATCCGCCTCGCCGGCGGTGTCCCCGTGGACGTCGTCGCCGACGAGACCACCGGCTACCGCGTCTCGGTCGAGCAGCTGGAGGCCGCCCGCACCGAGAACACCAAGGTGCTGCTCTTCGTCTCCCCGTCCAACCCGACGGGCGCGGTCTACACCCGCGAGCAGATCGAGGAGATCGGCCGCTGGGCCGCCGAGAAGGGCCTGTGGGTCCTGACGGACGAGATCTACGAGCACCTGGTCTACGGCGACGCCGAATTCCACTCCCTGCCGGTGGTCGTGCCCGAGCTGGCCGACAAGTGCATCGTCGTCAACGGCGTCGCCAAGACGTACGCGATGACCGGCTGGCGGGTGGGCTGGGTCATCGGCCCGAAGGACGTCGTCAAGGCCGCGACCAACCTCCAGTCGCACGCCACGTCGAACGTGTCCAACGTCGCCCAGGTGGCCGCGCTCGCCGCTGTCTCCGGCGACCTGACGGCCGTCGCGAAGATGCGCGAGGCCTTCGACCGCCGCCGCAAGACGATCGTGCGGATGCTCAACGAGATCGACGGCGTGCTCTGCCCCGAGCCCGAGGGCGCCTTCTACGCGTACCCCTCGGTCAAGGCCCTCATCGGCAAGGAGATCCGGGGCAAGCGCCCCCAGGACACGGTCGAGCTGGCCGCGCTCATCCTGGAGGAGGCCGAGGTCGCGGTGGTCCCGGGCGAGGCCTTCGGCACGCCGGGGTACCTGCGCCTGTCGTACGCCCTGGGTGACGAGGATCTCGTCGAGGGCGTCAGCCGGATCCAGAAGCTGCTGGCCGAGGCGCAGGACTGACGTTGTCGTACGTCCCAGGGGTACGCCCCTGAGGGCGCCGATCTCCTTTTCGTGCTCCACGCGCGTGTGCGGGCCGTTTCCCTTCGGGGAGGCGGCCCGCTTCTTCGTGCGAGCAAGGCCACTAACGGGGAAAGCGCTACCGGAACGGCGGGAACGTACGGCAGGATCCTGGAATGGAGCGCGTACGTGATCTCTCTGAACTGCCGAAAGCCCATCTGCACCTGCACTTCACCGGTTCGATGCGGCCGACGACGCTGCTGGAGCTGGCCGACAAGTACGGCGTCCGGCTGCCCGAAGCGCTGACCGACGCGCTGACCAGCGGGGAGCCGCCGAAGCTGCGGGCGACCGACGAGCGCGGCTGGTTCCGCTTCCAGCGGCTGTACGACGCGGCGCGCTCGTGCCTGAGAGCGCCCGAGGACATCCGGCGCCTGGTGCGCGAGGCCGCCGAGGAGGACCTGAGGGACGGCTCCGGCTGGCTGGAGATCCAGGTCGACCCGACGTCGTACGCGCCGCGCCTGGGCGGGCTCATCCCGGCGCTGGAAGTCATCCTGGACGCGGTGGACTCGGCCGTGCGGGAGACCGGGCTCGGCATGCGGGTCCTGGTGGCCGCGAATCGCATGAAGCACCCGCTGGACGCGCGCACCCTGGCCCGGCTCGCCGTGCGCTACGCGGACCGGGGCATCGTCGGCTTCGGCCTCTCGAACGACGAACGGCGCGGTATGGCGCGGGACTTCGACCGGGCCTTCGCGATCGCGCGTGAGGGCGGGCTGCTGGCCGCTCCGCACGGCGGCGAGCTGACCGGCCCGGCGTCGGTCCGCGACTGCCTGGACGATCTGCACGCCTCGCGGATCGGGCACGGCGTGCGCGCAGCCGAGGACCCGCGGCTCATGAAGCGCCTAGCGGACCGCGGGATCACCTGCGAGGTGTGCCCGGCGTCGAACGTCGCCCTGGGGGTGTACGAGAAGCCGGAGGACGTCCCCTTGCGCACGCTTTTCGAGGCCGGGGTCCCGCTGGCCCTCGGCGCCGACGACCCGCTGCTGTTCGGCTCCCGGCTCGCCGCCCAGTACGAGTTCGCGCGCCGCCACCACGGCTTCACGGACGCCGAACTGGCCGAGCTGGCCCGCCAGTCGGTACGGGCCTCGGCGGCGACGCCGGACGTCAAGAAGAAGCTGCTGTCCGGGGTCGACGACTGGCTGGCGGACCCGGTGGCCTGACGTGGCGGTGGGCCGGGTACGCCTGGAAGCCGATGTCCGGTTCGGTGCGGCGGACGCCGTGCAGGAGCGTCCTGGCGTGGGCGGCACAGGCCCGGTGAACGGCGGGCCAGGACGAGCGGCTGCACCACCCGGTACGCGCGTGGGCCTGAACTCGGTCCCTCTCAGCTGCACACGGGGTGCCTCATGGCCCCGGCGTGACCGTCACGAGGGCTCGTCGGCAACGGAGATCCCGCCCAGCAGGGTGCGCGCGATCGACGTGGCGAACTCGTCGACGGGCGGCGGCTTGCCCTGCTCCGTGGAGTCGTAGGCGAAAGCGCGCTGGGCACAGGCGCCCAGCAGGAGCGAGGCGGCGGCGTAGGTGTCTACACCGGCTCGGACCCGGCCCGCGCCCTGTTCGGCGCGGAGATAGGCGTCCAGGCCCCGGATGGGCATGTGCGGGCCCCTGCCCATGGAGCGCATCGACTCCTCGTGGCGGCGCTTGAGCTGGGTTTCCGCGTACAAGGAGGCGGCGATCGGAAAACTCTGCTCATAGAAGAGGGCCGCCTGGCGCGCGATCTCGGTGAGGTTCTCCAGAAGAGTGCCCCGGCCGGGCTCGGCCGCGAGACTGGCCAGGAGCGGGGCCAGCTGCGGCAGGCGCTCCTTGAGCACGCTGACGAACAGCTCCTCCTTGCTCGGGAAGTACTTGTAGAGCGCCGCCTCGGAGCAGCCCGCCGCCCTGGCGATCTCCTTGGTCGTGGCGCGGGCGAGGCCGACGGTGAGCATGAGCTCGTGCGCCGCGTCGAGGATGCGGATCCGGGCCGGTTTCTGCTGCATGGGACCCAAGGATTCCATGGCGGCTCCATTCAAGCTTGACGGGTGGGTGAGTACTTACTCACCCTAGGAGTGAACAAGGGTGAGTGAATACTCACCCACCTCGATCCCGCCAAGGAGAGCACGCCATGAAACTCACCGTCTTGGGTGCCACAGGAGGCATCGGCCAGGAGATCGTCCGCCAGTCGCTGGACTCCGGCCACCAGGTCACGGCCGTCGTACGGGATCCGGCGCGGCTGACCGTCACGGGTCCGGGCCTGGAGGTGTTCCGCGCGGACCTCACGGACCCGGAGGCGCTGCGCCCCGCGGTGGCGGGCCGGGACGCGGTCCTCTCCGGGCTCGGCGCCCGCAGCCGCAAGGAAGCCGGGGTGGCGACCCGGCTGACCCGTACGGTGCTGGGCGCCATGGAGGCGGAAGGGGCGCGGCGGCTGATCGTGGTGAGCGCGGCTCCGGTCGGCCCGGCCGCCCAGGGCGACGCGTTCGTCGACCGCGCCGCGCGAGGCCTGATCTCGGTGCTCCTGAAGGACGTCTACGCCGACCTGAAGGAGATGGAGGACGAGCTGGCCCGCAGCACGACGGACTGGACGGCCGTCCGCCCACCCCGGCTGTTGAACAGGCCGCTGACCGGCCAGTACCGCACGGTCGTCGGCAGTTCCCCACTCAAGGGCCGGACGATCGCACGCGCCGATGTGGCGCACGCGATGCTGGCGATGATCGACGACCGGGGGACGGTCAAGCAGGGCGTGGGAGTCGCCTACTAGAGGACTCCTACTAGAAGACTCCTACTAGAAGCTCCTGCCAGAGGGCTCCTACTAGAGCTCCACTCCCACGGTCACCGGCTCGTTGACCAGCGTGATCCCGAAGGCTTCGCGCACGCCGACGACGACCTCGCGGGCCAGCGCGAGCAGGTCCTCGGTGGTTGCCTGGCCCCGGTTGGTGAGGGCCAGCGTGTGCTTGGTGGAGATCCGGGCGGGCCCGCCGCCGTAGCCCTTGGTGAAGCCCGACTTGTCGATCAACCAGGCCGCGGAGGTCTTGGTGTGGCCTTCGCCCGCCCGGTAAGCGGGCGGCACGACCTCGGTCCCGAGCCGCTCCGCCACGCGCGCGTGGAACGCGGCGAACTCCTCGTCCGTGAGGATCGGATTGGTGAAGAACGACCCCGCCGACCAGGTGTCGTGGTCCTCGGGGTCGAGCACCATGCCTTTCCCGGAACGCAGTTTCAGGACGGTCTCGCGGGCGGCGGCGAGCGGCACCCGGTCCCCCGGCTCGACGCCGAGAGCTCGGGCCGTCTCGGCGTACTTGATCGGCGCCGACAGCCCCTCCGCGTCCTCCAGCTCGAAACGGACACGCAGTACGACATGGCGCTCGGGGTCGCCCTTGAAACGGCTGTGGCGGTACGAGAAGGCGCAGTCGGCGTTCGTCAACGTGACCGTCTCGCGCGTCTCGCGGTCGTACGCGATCACTTCGGTGATGGTCGACGCCACTTCCTGGCCGTACGCGCCCACGTTCTGGATCGGGGTCGCGCCCGCGGACCCGGGGATACCGGCCAGGCACTCGATGCCGGCCAGCCCGGCCTCCACGGTGCGGGCGACGGCGTCGGTCCACACCTCGCCCGCGGCCAGCTCCAGCCTCGTGCCGTCGAGCGCGAAGCCTCTCGTCGCGATGCGCAGGGCGGTCCCGGCGAAGCCCTTGTCGCCGATGACCAGGTTGGATCCGCCGCCGATGAGCAGCAGTGGCGTACCGGTGTCATCGGCCTCGCGAACGGCGGCGATCACCTCGGCGTCGGTCGTGGCGGTGATCAGCCGGGTCGCGGGACCCCCTAGCCGGAAGGTGGTCAGCGGGGCGAGCGGGGCGTCGTGGAGTTCCTGCACGGGCTCAAGAGTACGAGAACGGCCCCGCCTGTCATGGCGGGGCCGTTGCTGCGTGGCTCGCGAGGGTGTCGAATCCAGAGTTTGCTTTCCGGACTCACGACGGGTGCCGGGGTTTGCTTTCTGGACCCTTCACGCGTCCCGGGTCTGACTTCCGAACCCTCCACCCTTCACCTGAGTTTGACCTCCGAACCCTCCACCCCCGCCTGAGTGGGGCTTCCGAACTAACTTCTACCACCTAGGTTTGACTTCCGAACTCACTGCGCGGCACTCTCCAGAGCCCGCTCCGGCATCGCCGAGGCGACGGAGTCCATCCGTGTCGCGCGCCGCGCGGTCGGAATGAGCAGCGCCGCGATTCCCGCGACGGCGACCACCGCGGCCCCCACCATCAGCGCGGGCCGTATCCCGTCCACGAAGGTCTGCGCGGACTCGTAACCGCCCTGCGCGGAGAAGATCGAGGACATCACCGCGATACCGAGCGCGCCGCCCACCTCGCGCAGGGCGTTGTTGGCGCCGGAGGCAAGGCCCTGCTCCTGCGGCCTGACGCTGGACATGACCAGATGGGAGGCCGGGGCGAAGAAGAGGGACATCCCGAGGCCGCTGATGATCAGGGCGGGCAACTGGGCGGCGTACGAGACGTCGTCGGCGACGACGACGGCGTAGTAGGCGAGCCCCGACGCCTGCAGAAAGAGCCCGGTGGCGACGACCGGACGCCCACCGATGCGGTCGGAGAGATAGCCGGCGATCGGCGCGACGAGCATCGGCATCCCCGTCCAGGGCAGCATCCGCAGGCCCGCCTCGGTGGGCGAGTAGCCGAGGACGCCCTGCATGTACTGGCTGAGCAGGAAGATGGAGCCGAACATCCCGAGGAACATCAACAGGCTCGCGGCATTGATCCCGGAGAAGGCGCGGGAGCGGAAGAGCCGCATCGGCAGCATGGGGGACTTCGCACGGCTGCCGTGGAGGACGAAGCCGGTGAGCAGCGCGGCGCCCGCGAACAGGCCGGTCAGGACAATGGGGCTGGTCCAACCCTCGGCAGGCCCGCGGACCAGGCCGTACACGATCCCGAAAAGACCGCCGCTCGCGAGCAGCGTGCCGGGGATGTCGAGCCGGGTACCGGCGCCGTGGGACTCGGCCAGGCGCAGTCGGGCGAGCGGCAGCAGGGCGAGGCCCAGCGGCACGTTCAGCCAGAAGATCCAGTGCCAGGACACGTGTTCGGTGAGGCTGCCGCCGATGAGTGGCCCGGAGGCGACCGCGAGTCCGTTCACGGCGCCCCAGATCCCGTACGCCATGCCGCGCCTGGCAGCCGGCACCGCGGCCGTCAGCAGGGTCAGTGTCAGCGGCATCATGATCGCCGCGCCGACACCCTGGACCGCGCGGGCGGCGATCAGCGAGTCGATGCCGGGCGCCATGGCCGCGGCCGCGGACGCACCGGTGAAGACCGAGAGCCCGACGAGGAAGAGCCTGCGGCGGCCGAACCGGTCGCCGAGCGCCGCGCCTAACATCAGCAGCACGGCGAAGGTGAGCGTGTACGCGCTTACGGTCCACTCCAGGTCGTGCAGCGCGCCTCCGAGGTCCTCGCGGATGGAGGGCAGGGCGGTGGTGACGACAAGGTTGTCGAGGGCCGCCATGAATCCGGCAATGCTGGTGATGACGAGGGCCCATCCTGCTCCCCCACGACGTGCTGTCTGATGAGACATCGCTCCCCCAAGGAGTCATTCACTCCGACTGATTAGTTATTGATTACTAACTTGTGATGGCATGGAGATCCACGGAAAGGCGACAACCTCCGCCTCCCCCCGATTCCCCCTCGCGGACTTGCCTGTTTCAGATTTCGGACCGGTCCTTGACCCGCGCCGACGGATAGATGCCTTCCCAGACCCTGTGGTCGGCCGGAAATCCCATCGCCACCAGACAGTTGACGAGCATCCCGAACGCCATGAAGACCGTGGTCTCGCCCCGATCGGCGCCGAGGGGCAGGTGGACCGCGTCCCACCACCGCATCCAGCCGGCCCGGACCGCCTGGCCGAACTCGTGGTCACCATCCTCCTCGGCGGCCGCCACCGCGGCGTACGCCTGCATCTGCATGAGCAGCCGCTCCGGATGCTCCGCAATGACCCGCGTGTACGCGGTCGCCATGGAGTGCAGAGCCTCCTCGCCCTCCAGCCCCTCGGCGGCCTCCTCGAAAGTGCGCCGGGTGTCCTCCAGGCAGCGTTCGGCCGCCGCGAGGAAGATCGCCTTCTTGCCCGGGAAGAGCCGGAAGAGGTACGGCTGCGAGACACCCACGCGCTTGGCGATCGCCTCGGTGGACGTGCCGTGGTAGCCACCGCGGGCGAACTCGCTCATCGCCGCGCGGATGACGCTCTCGCGCCTCTCGTCTGCGCTCATCCTGACCATGCGAGTAAGTTAGTCATCAATAACTAACTACGTCAAGGGGCCGCCGGGAACTGTTGCAAGTGCCCCCCTGGGCGACAGGCGAGGGGCGGACGGGTAAGGGACGTCCGCCACAGCGAACGCCCCTTACCTCTCACCCCGTGTCACCGCCGTCAGGCCAGTCGTACGACCGCTCGCGACATGCCCAGGACCTTTTGGCCCGCGCTCATCGCGGTGAGGTCGACGCGGACGGTGTTGTCGTCAAGCTTGACCGCGACCTTGCCGCTGACCTCGATGGTCGCCCCCTTGTCGTCGTTCGGGACGACGACCGGCTTGGTGAAGCGCACGCCGTACTCGACGACCGCGCCCGGGTCGCCGACCCAGTCGGTGACGACGCGGATCGCCTCGGCCATGGTGAACATGCCATGCGCGATGACATCGGGGAGGCCGACCTCGACCGCGAACTTCTCGTTCCAGTGGATCGGGTTGAAGTCCCCGGAGGCACCCGCGTACTGCACGAGTGTGGCGCGAGTCACGGAAAAGGTCTGGGCCGGCAGCTCGGTGCCGACCTCGACGTCGTCGTATGCGATCTTCGCCGTCATGGTCAGCCCTCCGCCCGCGCCACGAGCTTGGTGATCGCCGTCACCACGTGCTCGCCCGCCTCGTCGTGGACCTCACCGCGGATGTCCAGGATGTCGTTGCCCGCCATGGACTTGATCGCCTCGATGGTCGAGGTGACCGTGAGCCGGTCGCCCGCGCGCACCGGGCGGGTGTAGGCGAACTTCTGGTCGCCGTGGACCACACGGCTGTAGTCGAGACCCAATTGAGGGTCCTCGATAACCTGCCCCGCGGCCTTGAAGGTGATCGCGAACACGAAAGTCGGCGGGGCGATCACATCGGGGTACCCGAGCG
The DNA here is from genome assembly GCF_054462255.1 of Streptomyces sp. SD15. NCBI lineage: Bacteria > Bacillati > Actinomycetota > Actinomycetes > Kitasatosporales > Streptomycetaceae > Streptomyces > Streptomyces sp. SD15. Next base: position 45,050 of record NZ_JBTLMO010000015.1, read on the forward strand.
CCTTGGCGGCATCCGGGTCCGTGTACGCCGGGTTGGTGTCCCCCACGGCCTCCGCGAACTCGCGGATTTTCTCCCGGCCGACCTCGTAGTGGTCGGTGGGCGGGTAGGACCGCCCCACGAAGGACTGGTCGAGCGCCATGGGCTCGGCACCTCCTGGTTGTTCAACCGGTGTAGCGAATCTCGGCCGGTGTCCGATGCGACGGTGACACACGGCAATGGTCGGTGTCGGACGACACACGGCAATGGTCGGTGTCGGACGACACTCGACCGGCGGCCGCCGTCCGCCAAGGCGACACGCGACCGATGACCGGTGCCCGCCCGGGCGACACCCGACCGGCGGCCGATGGCGTCCGCTCGAACGGCACCACTCGGCCGATGAACGACGCGAGGCCGCCCCCGTTGCTGGGGACGGCCTCGTGTACGAGCCTGATTTATCGCGTCTCGCGGTGCGCGGTGTGCGCATTGCAACGCGGGCAGTGCTTCTTCATCTCCAGTCGGTCCGGGTCGTTACGCCGGTTCTTCTTGGTGATGTAGTTCCGCTCCTTGCACTCCACGCAGGCCAGCGTGATCTTCGGGCGGACGTCGGTGGCAGCCACAGGAGTGCTCCTTGACGAACGGATAGGACGATTAACGCATAGAAGAGTAGCCGATCGAAGGACCGACCCCACAATCGGCTACTGTCTGTAGCGGTGACCGGACTTGAACCGGTGACACAGCGATTATGAGCCGCTTGCTCTACCGACTGAGCTACACCGCTGTGATGCGATCGGAACCCGCCTTGCGGCGGGAACCTCACACACCAGAGCCCCAATACGGAATCGAACCGTAGACCTTCTCCTTACCATGGAGACGCTCTGCCGACTGAGCTATTGGGGCGAGCGATGAAGACATTACACGCTCGCCCACCGATCGCCCAAATCCGTTTCGAGGCGCCCGCCCCGGCCTGTTCCCCACCATTCCCGGGCCGTTCCTCACGCCCCTCACGGAGGGTGGACCACAGCCGAGACTCGCGCCTCTCGCGCCCCGAGGGCCACAGGCATACCGCCCGCTCCTTGGACCTCTCCCAGGGGACGGCCCACGCCAGTACGACTATTGCGCTCCTCCCCGACGAGGACGGCTCGCCACCCTAGGCTCGAATCACGCTGAGTGATCTTGATCCCCCGCTCGCCGAACCTCACTCTCCGCAACCCACTCTCCGCACCCCCGGTCTCCGCAGTCGTCCCTCCCCGCAGCCGCCCCCGAAACCCCAGGAGCGCGATGCCCGACAGTCAGCCGCAGCCGCCCCATTCCTCATCGGGACAGTCGGGACAGCCCGAAACCGCCACCCTGCTGCTGTGCGGGGCGCGGCTCACCGACGGCCGGACTGTGGACGTACGGCTGGGCGGCGGGCGCATCGAGGCGGTCGGCACCGCCGGGAGCCTGACGGCGAGCGCTCCCGGGGCGCTCGCCGCGAAGGTGGAGCTCGACGGCTACCTGCTGCTGCCGGCCCCCGCCGAGCCCCACGCGCACGGCGACACAGCGTTGACGGCCGACGGCGTCGGCCCCCTCTCGTACGACACCCAGGAGGTCCAGCGCCGGGCCACCGAGGCCGCGTTGCTGCAGCTCGGCCACGGGGCGACGTCGCTGCGCTCGCACGTGCGCGTCGGCGGCGTGCAGGGGCTCGGCGCGCTGGCGGCGCTGCTCGGGGCGCGGCGGGCGTTGCGCGGGCTGGCCGAGCTGACGGCGGTGGCGATGCCGCGAGTGCTGACCGGGGTCGCCGGGGCCGACGGGCTCGCGATGCTGCGGGACGCCGTGAAGATGGGCGCCTCAGTGGTGGGCGGCTGTCCGGACGCCGACCCCGATCCGACGGGTTACGTGGAGGCGGTCCTGGAACTCGCCTCCGAACACGGCTGCCCGGTCGACCTGCACACGGACGCCACCGACCCCGCCCGTCTCGGACGGCTCGCGGCGATGGCAGGCGGGCTGCGGCCCGGGGTGGTGCTCGGCCCGTGCGGCGGGCTCGGCAGGCTGCCCGCCAAGGCGCTCTCCCGGGCGGCCGACCAACTCGCCGCGGCCGGGGTCACGGTGGTGTGCCTGCCGCAGGGCGGCTGCGGGGGCGTGGACCGGCGTGGGACGGCTCCGGTACGGCTGCTGCGGGCGGCCGGGGTACGGGTCGCGGCGGGCAGCGGCGCCCTGCGGGACGCGGCGAACCCGGTGGGCCGCGGGGACCCGTTGGAGGCGGCGTATCTGCTGGCCTCGCGGTACGGACTACGCCCCGAGGACGCGTACGACGCCGTGAGCTCCGGCGCGCGGGCCGCTCTGGGACTGCCCGAGGTGCGCGTCGAGGTGGGTTTCCCGGCCGAGTTGCTCGCCGTGCGCGGGGACCGGCTCTCGGGGGCGCTGTCGCTCGCGTACAGCCGGATCGTGGTGCACCGGGGGCGCGTGGTGGCGCGGACCAGCGCAGTGCGGGAGTACTGCAACTCGGCGACCGCGGCAGGGTTGGATCTACCTCGGCAGGGGCGCCAGGAGCCTTCGTGAACGGTTTCCCACGCGCGCGTGGCACCCGTTCAGCCTTGTGAACGGACGCCACGCGCAGGGAATGGTCCCTCCGATGCTCAGAGCACGCCGCCGCCCAACACCCCGCCGCCGAACGGACTGACCCGCCCAGGCATCCGGTCCGCGGGGATCTCCGCGGCGCCCGACGGGGCACTGACATCGCCCGCCTCGGCGAACTTCAGGACCAGCGGAAGCTCGGCCGCCTTCGGGTCGTCGGCGAGAACGGAGAGGTCGACCTCGACCTGCTTCAGATCGCCGTTCTTCAGCGTGAAGTCGACCGCGACCTTCTTGTTCGGGGCGTCCTTCAGGTCGTCGCCCGTGGGGAGTTCGGTGCCTGCCGGGAGTTCACCCCGCAGTGGCTGGAGCTTGTCGAAGATCCCGGTGATCAGCTCACGGAAGTTGCCCTCGGCGACGATCCGCTCGGTGCCGTCGCTGCCGCTCTTGGTGCTGAGGGTGACATCGCGGGCGAGGGCACCGCGTACGGCCTTGATGATCTTCTGCTGGGTCTTGGCGTCGATCTCGTCGGCACCGTCGGCGCCGTCCACGGACCCCTCGTCGGAAGTCAGGGCCTCGTCCGCACCTCGGGTGTCGAACTTCACCCACTCGCCCTCGAGGACGCTCCTGAACGCCTTCTCGCTCTCGGGGAGTTCGTCGGCCGAGGGCATGGGGAAGCCCATCGCCTTGCTGAAGGCCTTCATGTCGGTGCGGTAGTACGTGAAGTCGCCGACGACCCGGTATTCGGCCAGGAGCCCGTCGGGGCCTGCGACCTTGACACTCGTACCGACGAGGTCCTTCTCACCCGAATCCGCCAGCGGCTTCCTGGACTTGACGGAAACGTCGATCCGCAGCCCGGCGAGCAGGCTCGCGAACTGCGGCGGGATCTGTCCGTCGGGGTCGGACCCGTCGGTCAGTGAGGTCAGCGCGTCGGGGTCGGCGTCCAGGTCCAACTGGAAGGCGAGCGACTTCTGTTCGCCGAGCCGGTCGACGGCCTGGTCCACCTTCTGCCCAGCGCTGAGGTTCTGGATCGTGCCGCAGGCCGCCACCACGGCGAGCAGCACAGCGGTGGAGCCGACCGCGGTGGCGGTCTTGCGTATGGCGTTGATGATGCTCTCCTCTACGACGCCGCGCGGCTCCCGCACGACATCCCCTCGTTCACTCAGCGACCCAGTCATCGGTTCACTGGAATCACTCATATGACTCATGTGTGACTCATGAGTCGCCCACAGGGTTGTGCGGCGAACGTGTCCGTGCGGGCGTACGGTCGGAAGCATGCGCACTGTCATCGCTGGAGGTCATGGTCAGATCGCGCTGCGGCTGGAGCGGCTGCTCAGCGCGCGCGGTGAGGAGGTCGCCGGCATCATCCGCCGCCTCGAGCAGGGCGACGATCTGCGGGCGGCCGGTGCCGAGCCGGTCCTGTGCGATCTGGAGTCGGCCTCGGTGGAACAGGTCGCCGCACATCTGCAGGGCGCGGACGCGGCCGTCTTCGCGGCGGGCGCGGGCCCGGGCAGCGGCCCGGCCCGCAAGGGCACGGTGGACCGGGGCGCCGCCGTCCTGTTCGCGGACGCCGCGGTACGGGCTGGTGTACGGCGCTACATCGTCGTCTCGTCCATGGGCGCGGACCCGGCACACCAGGGCGACGACGTATTCGACGTGTATCTGCGCGCCAAGGGCGAGGCCGACGAGTACGTACGCGGTCGTACGGCCCTGGACTGGACGATCCTGCGCCCCGGAGGCCTGATCGACGACGCAGGCACCGGCCTCGTACGCCTGGAGGCCTCCGCCGGTCGGGGGACGGTTCCGCGCGACGACGTCGCCGCGGTCCTCGCGGAGCTGCTGGAGACGTCGGCGACAGCCGGGCTGACCCTGGAAGTGATCAGCGGTTCAACACCCATTTCGGTGGCGGTCAAGTCGGTGGCGGGCAACTAGGGCGCCGTCGTCACGCCACGGCGGCAGGCGTACCGGTCAGAACAGCGGGAGCTGCCCGGGGAACTCCGCCACGACGTACCCGTCCAGCGCCGGCTGGGCGGCCCCGAGCTGCGCCTGCCTGCGCGATCCGGGGCACGAGACGAGTTCCCCGTTGCCCCGCGCTCCCGGCGGATCATGCCGGGCGAACCGTCCCGCGACGACGGCGATCTCCCTACGGCACTCGGGGCAGTTCCTGCGACGCGATGACATGGGATCAGTGTGCCCGGCGGGGAGGGAGATGCGGATGAGCCACTGAAGGAGCGGCCCGCGCGGCATCGCCCGCCCTCCCCGCGGCCCCCAACCGGTTTTCCCGCCTCCCACACACGAAGAAACCCCCTTCGAACTGCTCAATCGCGGTTCAGAGGGGGGCTCCCTCGGGAATCTTGCTCTGGTCGCCGACCAACACCCGTACGACCTTCTTCGCGCCGAGATCGCGAGTTAGGCGAAGGATTTCTCGCTTGCGTTAATCGCAGACCAGGACCCTTGCGTGGCGGCCGTTTACACGGCACGGCAACCGCGCGATCGCATTACCTATTTCACGCCCAGCAGGCCGACTTTCAGCCCGGGCAGCGAATGCCTCAGAATGCATTCACGCTGTCTATCAGTAGATCGGTACTGGGGGTATCGAGGTAGAACTCGATGCGCAGCGTCTTGCTGGAGCCCACGTTGGTGAGGTCAAGGGTCGACGTGACCAGTGTCCAGTCCGAGCTGCCAGCAGTGAACCGAGCAGGCATGGGGCGGTCAGGCGGCCCCAGCTGCCAGATCGCGAGCGTTCCCCTCACCTGGCCGACCCGAGCCCGCACCCACGCGAAAGCCGAAATGCTTCGGACTCCCTGAATAGTGAAGTCCTGAGCAATTGACCCTCCTGGCACCGTCGACCGAACAGCGAGGTAGAAATCTCCCGACTTCGCTGGGACCTGAGCGGTTCCCTGAACGATGTCATAGCTGACAGCGCTCGGGATATTCACTCGCTGCCACTGCACGTCCTTATCCTCGAAGCTCGGGTTCAATAGGTACGACATGAACCCCCCTTTCCCTTTTCGACGTGGTGGAGAAAGTACTACGACGATCAATCTTCAGCAAGCCCCGAAATACGAGACTCGTGGTCGCCTTTAAGTAATAAGTGAGCAGCGTGAAGAGAGGTGCCTATTCCACTTTCCATAGGGGCAGCCGCAGCCAGCTCGCCCGCCGGCACGCTGCGGGTAGCCCCAAGGGCGCGCCAAGCCACATGCCTCCATGCAGGGGCCCCATCTCCCCCCAGGCATCTTCCTGGCGCGTACACCCAACGCCTGCCAGATGTCACGAGTCACTGGACGACGGACCGCGCAGGCGCGTCCACGCGGAGCATTCGAACAGGAGGCAAGGTCACAGCAGGCCGGCTTGCACCAGAACACACGACAAGGGGCCCGTGACCAGCGATTCACGCTGGTCACGGGCCCCTTGTTTCCCGTGTGGCGGCGCCCACACCGCCGGGGTTGCTGCCCTGAGGACCGCTTTTCGGCGGTGCTCTGTGGCAACGACGTAAACGATACCCGATGCTCGGGGGTGCTTCGCCACCCGATTGATCTGCGCTCGGAGGGGAGCGGGTGGCTAGGCTTATGCGGATGCGGCCGGGGACCGACGCCGGGCTCGACGGCCGCCCCTACGCACCCCGATACAAGGAGCCACAGGACATGGCCGACTCCAGTTTCGACATCGTCTCGAAGGTCGAGCGGCAAGAGGTCGACAACGCCCTCAACCAGGCCGCCAAGGAGATCTCGCAGCGCTACGACTTCAAGAACGTGGGCGCCTCCATCTCCTGGTCCGGCGAGAAGATCCTGATGGAGGCGAACTCCGAGGAGCGGGTCAAGGCCATCCTCGATGTGTTCGAGACCAAGCTGATCAAGCGCGGCATCTCGCTGAAGTCGCTGGACGCGGGTGAGCCCCAGCTCTCCGGCAAGGAGTACAAGATCTTCGCGTCCATCGAGGAGGGGATCTCCCAGGAGAACGCGAAGAAGGTGGCGAAGATCATTCGCGATGAGGGCCCGAAGGGCGTGAAGGCGCAGGTGCAGGGCGACGAGCTGCGCGTCAGCTCGAAGAGCCGCGACGACCTGCAAGCCGTGCAGGCGCTGCTGAAGGGCAAGGACTTCGACTTCGCGCTGCAGTTCGTGAACTACCGGTAGCGGGTGGTCCGTCGACTGGCGGGAACGGGTCGTTCGTTGCACGCACGACCGGGGGTGAGAAGGGTGGGCATCCTGGATGCCCACCCTTCTCACCCGTCGGCTGCGGCCTCGGAGGTACGCGCTCAGCGGCGCGAGTCGCCGAACAGGATGCGGTAGAGAACCAGCAGGACGAGCGAGCCGCCGATCGCGGCGGCCCACGTGGCGCCGTCGTAGAACTGCTTGGTGATCGGGTGGTCCAGCCAGCGGGCGGAGATCCAGCCGCCTATGAAGGCGCCCGCAATCCCGATGACGGTCGTGCCGATGAAACCGCCCGGGTCACGGCCAGGCAGCAGGAATTTGGCGATGGCTCCGGCCAACAGCCCCAAAATGATCCAGCCGATGATGCCCATGCCGTGAACCTGCCTTTCCGTGCTGTGCCTGCGCTCTGCTCCTGCTCCGGCCGAGCTGTGTTCATGCTTGCAAGCTGCTGGTTGTGCCTGTTGTTCGTGCCTCGTTGGCGGGGAGGACGCCTCATCGGCGCCGGTCGGTTGCGCTGATCAGTAGGGTGCGGGCCATGACACAGTCCGGTGCCGAGTTGCGGCGCACCCTGGGCGTCGGGGACGCCGTGATCATCGGTCTCGGCTCGATGGTCGGCGCCGGGATCTTCGCGGCGCTGGGCCCCGCGGCACGGGCGGCCGGGTCCGGGCTGCTGCTCGGGCTCGCGGTCGCCGCCGTGGTCGCCTACTGCAACGCGATGTCGTCGGCGCGCCTCGCCGCCCTGTACCCGGCCTCGGGCGGCACCTATGTGTACGGGCGCGAGCGGCTCGGGGCCTTCTGGGGATACCTGGCGGGCTGGTCCTTCGTCGTCGGGAAGACGGCCTCCTGTGCGGCGATGGCGCTCACCGTGGGCGCGTACGTCTGGCCGGGACAGGCGCACGCGGTGGCGGTCGGGGCCGTGGTGGCCCTCACCGGGGTGAACTACGGCGGCGTACAGAAGTCGGCCTGGCTGACGCGGGCGATCGTGGCGGTCGTTCTCGCGGTCCTCGCTTCCGTGGTGGTCGTGTGTCTCGACTCCGACGCCTCCGACGCCGGGCGGCTGGACATCGGGCTCTCCGGTGGCGCGGGCGGAGTGCTTCAGGCGGCTGGGCTGCTGTTCTTCGCGTTCGCCGGGTACGCCCGGATCGCGACGCTCGGTGAGGAGGTACGGGATCCGGCGCGCACCATTCCGCGCGCGATCCCGATGGCTCTGGGCATCGCGCTGGTGGTGTACGCGGCGGTCGCGGTCGCGGTCCTTTCCGTGCTGGGGGCGGAGCAGCTCGGGCAAGCTTCGGCGCCGCTGGCCGACGCGGTGCGGGCGGCCGGTGTGCCGGGGCTCGTGCCGGTGGTGCGGGTGGGTGCGGCCCTGGCCGCGCTCGGCTCGCTGCTCGCTCTGATTCTGGGCGTCTCGCGGACGACGTTGGCCATGGCTCGGGACCGTCATCTGCCCGGCTCCCTCGCCGCCGTGCATCCGCGGTTCCAGGTGCCGCACCGGGCAGAGCTGGCAGTGGGCGCGGTGGTCGCCGTGCTGGCCGCGACGGTGGACGTGCGGGGCGCGATCGGGTTCTCCTCCTTCGGTGTGCTGGCGTACTACGCGGTGGCCAACGCGTCTGCCTGGACGCTGAGTCCGGCTCCGGCATCGCGGGTTGTGCCGGTGGTGGGACTCATCGGGTGTGTGACGCTGGCGTTCGCGCTGCCGGGGGTTTCCGTGGTCGCGGGCGCGGCTGTGCTCGGCGTGGGCGCGGCGGCGTACGGCGTACGCAGGTGGGCTGCTTCGCGGTAGCCACAGGCGTGGAGTCGGGGCGTGGGGTAGCCGCTCCGCAAGTTCGTTGGCTATGGCACCTGTGCCGTCGCCGCGCGTATGCGGAAGTCGGGCCAAGGGGCCATGTCCGTACCCTCGTGGGACTCCTCGTACCAACCGGAGCCGTCGAGCCAGGTGTGCAGCCAGGCCTGGAGGTCGGGCGCGTCCACGTACCACGCGTGGTCCGCGTCGTCGGCGTTCGGCTCGAAGAGCAGGACCGTACCCTTGGGGCTGCGGCAGTCCACGCACGCATACATTCCGCAGCCCCAGTGGGATATCGGCAGGACGCCCTCGGGCCAGGGCCATTCGGGGTCCTTGCGGCCGCTCTCGCGGTGGGCGAGGTACTGCGGGACCGCGGCCGGCTCCCCTGACGGGGAGCCGTCGAGCAGCGGCAACAGGCCGTATTCCGGACCGAATCCGCCGTCCCCTATCCGCAGGTAGAGCGACGCGAGCAGGGGTGGCAGGGCGAAGCCCAGGACGGACTCGGCGCGGGTGACCGCCGCCGCCTCCACGGGCTCGGGGAGTGAAGGCCAGCCCCAGGGGCGGGTGTTGCGGGCCTCCGTACTGACCCTTGCCAGCAACTGCTCGATTTCGGTCATGGGTTCATGATGCAGCGCGCCACTGACAATCGGGCGGCCTGTGGATAACCGATCAGGCGATGCGTACGTCGACACCGTTCTCGGTGAGGAATGCGAGCAGTTCCTCGAAAGTCGGCGGTCTGGGGTCGCGGCACGGGGTCACGCCGAGGCAGGCGCGGGCGACGTCGGCGTGGTGCCAGACGAGGCTGAAGGGCGGCTCGGCGCCGAATCCGCCTCCCAGGCAGTCGGCGACTTCGCTCAGGTCATGGCCGAAGTAACCGCCAGGTCCGTTCAACGCCTCGCCCAGAGCGCAGTGGAAGGCCGCCGCATCGGTGACGTACCGGCCATCGAGGTGGTAGGTGGCGCCGGGCACTCTGTCGGGCCCGTACTGGTTCATTCTGTCCCGGGCTCGCTCGAGCCAGAACTCCCGTCCCTGCACGCTGCATCGGGCCCAGCTGTTGGGTTCGGACTGGCGTTCGTGCCACCACAGGTCCCAGGCCTCGCGGGCCGCCCGGGGCAGCCGCCGCGACCAGGGGTCGAGGGTGAGGTCGACCAGGCCCCGACCGTGCGTGGAGGGGATCCACGCGGTGATCTCACCTTCGAGTACGGCGCCGACGGTCCAACCGATCCAGTTGAGACGCAGCACCCTGGCATGCCCCAGGTCCTCGTCCCCCGCGTCGAGCGCGTCGCGCAGGGAGCCGCGCGGGGAGCAGCCGAGGAGGCGCACCGGCGGCTCGGCCGGTTCCATGAATTCACGGGGGACCTGGGCGAGGCCCCGGCAGTGGCCCCATGGCTCGCTCTCCGCACCGAGAAGGCGGTATCCCGAAGAGAGTGATGGTCGTTGGGGATATTCGGCCTGAGCATCGGGGACCGCCGACGCCTCTACGGTGATGTCGCGCAGCGTCAGGTCCAACGCGCACGGGCGGTCGCCGAGGACACGTGCGTTTTCAAGGGGCCATTCCTCGCCGACCGGAGTGTGCGCGGCGTCGAGCGCCCGTAGCACCAGGCCGCCCAAAGGCGCGGAGCCGTCGACACGCGCCCGCTCCAGGGCCGCGGCCAGCTCGCTCTGGGGCGCGCAGCCGAGGAGTTCGTACCGCACGCGCGCCGGAGGGAGCGGATCGGCGAAGAGCTCGTCGGCGGCGTCCTTGCACAGGGCCCAGATCGAGTCGCCGAAGCCTCTGCTGCTGTATGCCTCCACCGCGTACTTCGGACTCTGCACCCCCGCCGCCCTGCTAACGCGTCGCGAACGGCTGGTCCGTGCGCACGATTTCGCGCCCCAGGGGAAGCAGCGAGACCGGGATGAGCTTGAAGTTGGCGATACCGAACGGAATCGTCTCGGAACGTTCCCGATCACGCCACAAGGGCGCTGCGGTTCCGCCTGAACGCCTAACCAGCTGATACTTGTCTTGGCAGGCAGCGCCAGCGGACCGACCTGGAGAGGTACCGATCATGAAGCTGTTCCACCTGCTCTTGAACGTCCTGTGGCTGATCTTCTGCGGCATCTGGATGGCCATCGCGTACACGGTCGCCGCCCTGGTGTGCTTCATCTTGATCGTCACCATCCCGTTCGGCATCGCTTCACTGCGGATCGCGGGCTACGTCCTGTGGCCGTTCGGCCGAACCACTGTAGAGCGCCCGGACGCCGGCGCGCCGTCCTTCATCGGCAACGTGATCTGGGTGATCTTCGCGGGATGGTGGCTGGCGCTGGGGCACCTGATCACGAGCATCCCGCTATTCCTGTCGATCATTGGCATCCCGTTCGGGTGGGCCAACTTGAAGCTCATCCCTATCTCATTGATGCCGCTGGGGCGTGAGGTGGTCCCGACCGATCAGAGGTTCGGTGGGCGCTGATATTGGCTCGCGACACGACGAAGCCCGAGTGCAAAGGGCCTTCCTTGAACGCCTCTCCGCGGTGTCGCCAACTGGGTCACCCCGGGCCGCACCACGCTCGCAGCGCACGCCAGGAGTGACGACTGAACCATGGCGGTGCTCACGGCCGGTTGGTCACGAGCACTGCCTCCAGCCGCGTTGCCGATGCTCCGGCGGCCCCCGGTACCAGCCCCGGCCGTTGTCATAGGCGGCCGCTACGGTTCGCTCGGAGACCGGGGCGGGAAAGTGCGGAGCGTGGGAGGGGCTTTGTGATGGGCGACGCTGGACGGACAGTGGTGGTGTCGTACGCGCAGGGGTGGGATCTGTCCTCGCGTACCACCTTGCGACCGCTCTCCCGTTCCGAGGCCGAGGCGCGGGACGATGCGGGCAAGCCGTATGTGATGGTCCATCGCGTGGGGGAGCGGCTCGCACCGGTCGAGGTGCACCTGGTGGCATGGGGTGATCATTACGCAGGCGTGTGGGCGTACGACGATCAAGGACGCCGGACTCACGAGATGGACTGGCGGTTGATCGAACCGGGGCGTCTGTTCCTGCGCCACCTGGAAGAGTGGCGCTATGACCGGCCGACACAGGCCGAGTTCGCACAGGATGCCTGGCGCACGAGGATGGACCTCTTTCCCGGCGGCAGGGGACGGAAGGTGTCTGAGCCACAAGGCGATCGAGGTTCGTCGCTGCACACCCTTGCGGACATTGCCGATACAGACCGGTGGCGTGACAGGTCGGAGTTCGGCGTACGAGGTACCCGGGAGCTGTTCTTCCCTGAGCCGTCGTCGCTGGGGCACCACATGGCCTGTCAGGATTCTTCCGAGGCCGCACGCGAGGAGGCATCCGTCACTCGTTCTCCCTGGCTGCCGCCTCGCCCGGCCGAGCGGGCTCACTTGCGTGAGTTGTTCGAGCCCGGTACTCGCATTGCGACGCGGTTCGAGCCGGAGATGACGGTCGGTGACGTACGGGAGATCGCCGTGCTGCGTGTGCCCAGCGGCAGACTTACCGTTGCCGATCCTGTGCCCGGAGGGAGAACCGCCGGCCGTGAGCTGTCTGAGCGAATCCCCCCGGGCGAACACTCCTTGCAGGCTGCTGTGGTCGCCTACGAGGGGCGGTACGAAGACGAGTGCTTCCCGGTGGAAGAGGAAGTGGCCGTGCGTCTGCTGCTGGGCACGGAGCCGCCGGTCTCTTGGGACATGGCTCTCGCCGAGGGAGACGATCCCAGGCTTCTGCGGGACGGCGAGATCTTCGGGTTCGACACTGATGCAGCCGCGGGCTGCTTCGCCGACTCCTCCGGTTGGGAAGTGCTCGCGGACAAATATCGGCGCTATGTCGTGGACCAGGAGCACGACGCCGGAGAGAGTATCGGCGACGGGTACTCACGCACTACGGATGACGCAACCGGCGGTGATCTCGTGTCCTTCTACACCGGTGGAGACGGGACGTACGCGGTCTGGCTCGGGCGCTCGGAGTCCGGAGCGTTGGTGTCCGTCGTAGTCGTGTGCGGGTTTCTTCCCGACTTGCGCATCCTGCGAGCAGCACGAATTCCTGGTGAGGAGAATGTCCGGCTGGTGACCGTTCTCGATGAAGATTAGCCAAAAGGAGATCGCGGCAAGCGGGAACAGGGTGTACCTGTCCTTGGCCGACTGAACGTGACGACGGGGCAGACCGTCTGGCCTGCGCGCTGTCGGCGCTCCCGGAGCCTGCGCTACTGCCCCCGATGGTCATCGAAGGGCGAGTTGACCCGACCGCGATGCTTCACGCAGAAGAACGATCCCGAAAATGACGTTCAGGATTGTCTTCACTGGTGGTGACCTGCCATCTTCTCGAGCCGGGAGATGCGCTCCGCCATCGGAGGGTGCGTAGAGAACATCTTCGACACTCCCTGGCCCGGGCGGAAGGGGTTCGCGATCATCATGTGACTCGCTGTCTCGATGCGCGGCTCGGGGGGTAGTGGCAGTTGCTTGATGCCCGCGTCGAGCTTGCGCAGGGCGCTCGCGAGGGCGAGGGGATCGCCGGTGATCTGGGCGCCGGACGCGTCCGCCTCGTACTCCCTGGAACGGCTGATGGCGAGCTGAATGACGGTCGCGGCGAGCGGGCCCAGGATCATGATCAGCAGCATGCCCAGGATGCCGGGGCCGTCGTCGTCGTTCGAACGGCCGATGGGGATCAGCCAGGCGAAATTGACCAGGAACATGATCACTGAGGCGAGGGCACCCGCGACCGACGAGATGAGGATGTCGCGGTTGTAGACGTGGCTGAGTTCGTGGCCGATGACGCCGCGCAGCTCGCGCTCGTCCAGGATGCGCAGGATTCCTTCGGTGCAGCACACGGCCGCATTACGCGGGTTTCGTCCTGTCGCGAACGCGTTGGGCGCTTCCGTCGGCGAGATGTACAGACGCGGCATGGGTTGGCGGGCCTGGGTCGAGAGCTCGCGGACCATGCGGTAGAGGGCGGGGGCCTCGAACTCACTCACCGGGCGCGCGCGCATCGCGCGTAGAGCCAGTTTGTCGCTGTTCCAGTACGCGTACGCGTTCGTTCCGATCGCGATGAACAGCGCGACGACGAGGCCGGTACGCCCGAAGAAGCTGCCGATGACGATGATGAGTGCGGACAGTCCCCCGAGGAGTACGGCGGTCCTGAGCCCGTTGTGCCGGCGGTGCACGGTACGCCCTCCAAGTGGTGCGGCAGGGGAACCCTTTGCTTACTGACGCTCTGCTTCCACTCTTCAGTGGACCCTCCCGTACAGGTCAACGCCAGGCGGGAAGTACTAGTTCCCTTGTGCGCGCACCGGCGCGTGTGGGCCGTCCGAGTGATGGCGCGCATCGGCCCGCGCGCGCGTGCTGTGCGGATGTCAGAAACGGATGTCAGAACAGCCCGGTGTCCGAGAAGCGCAGCACCAGCTGGGGCGCGCCGGAGAGGGCGATGCCCAGGACTGCCGTCAGGGCGATGGCGGCCGTCAGAGGGGCCGGGACCCGGTGCCTCTCGGGCTCGCCCTCGGGGGCGCGGAAGAGCAGGGTCGTCCACTGGAGGTAGTAGAAGAGCGCGATCACGACGTTGACGGCCATGACCACGGCCAGCCAGCCGAGCCCCGCGTCGACAGCCGCCGAGAAGACGGTGACCTTGGCGAACAGCCCGATGATGCCCGGCGGCAGCCCGGCGAGGCAGAGCAGGAAGAAGCCGAGGAGCAGCGCTGACAGGGGGCTCTGCGCGTACAGGCCGCGGTAGTCGCTGATGCGGTTCAGGGGGCTCCTGCGGGCGACCAGCGCGGCCACCGCGAAGGCGCCGAGGTTCACGGCGGCGTACATGAGCGCGTACGCGACGGTGGAGCCGATGGCCTTCTCGGCGTCCTTGGAGTAGCCGGCGGCCGCGATCGGCACCAGGAGGTAGCCGGCCTGGCCGACGGAGGACCAGGCGAGCAGCCGTACCGCGCTGTACGCGCGCGTGGCCTGCTGTCGCAGGGCGCCGACGTTGCCGACGGTCATCGTGAGGGCGGCCAGCACGGCAAGTGCCGGGCCCCAGACGTCCGCGTACGACGGGAGGGCGACGACCGTGACGAGGATCAGCCCGGAGAAGCCGACCGCCTTGCCGATGACCGACAAGTAGGCGGCGATCGGCAAGGGCGCCCCCACGTAGGTGTCGGGCACCCAGAAGTGGAAGGGCACCGCAGCCGTCTTGAAGGCGAAGCCGACGAGAGTGAGGACGACGCCCGCTTGGGCGAGCGTGTGGAACTGCTCGTCGACGTTCTGGATCTTGTCCGCGATCTGGGTGAGGTAGAGGGTGCCGGTCGTCGCGTAGACGAAGCTGACGCCCATGAGGCTCACGGCGGTCGCGGTGACGGAGGACAGGAAGAACTTCAGGGCCGCTTCGGAGGACTTCTTGTCGCCGCGCTTGAGGCCGACGAGCGCGAAGGCCGGCAGGGAGGCGACTTCCAGGGCGACGATGAGGGTCGCGAGGTCCCGGGACGCGGGCAGCAGGGCGGCGCCCGCGGCCGAGGAGAGCAGCAGGAACCAGAACTCCCCTTCGGGGAGTTCCCCCTTGGCGTCCTTCAGGGCCGTGACCGACAGCAGGGCCGTGAGCAGGGCGCCGCCGAGGACCAGGAACTGGATGACGAGGGTGAACCGGTCCGCCGTATAGCTGCAGACGTCCGCGTCGCCCGTCAGGCAGAAGGTGGCGCGGTCGCCGTCCAGGAGGGGCAGCAACATGAGTGTGGACGCGGCGAGTCCCGCGACCGAGACCCAGCCGAGCGCCGCCTTCTTGGCGGCGTCGAGGAAGAGGTCGGCGACCAGCACGACGAGTCCGACGACCGCGGCGATGGTGGGCGGCGCGATCGCGAGCCAGTCGACGGACTGGACCAGGGAGCTCATCGGGTGCCTCCTGCGAGGAGCTGCTGAACGGCCGGGTCGGTCAGGCCGAGGAGGGCCTTGGGCCACAGGCCCGCGACGACGGTGAGGGCGACGAGCGGCGTCCAGGCCGCGAACTCGTAGCTCTGGACGTCGGCGAGCTTCGGGGAGTCCTGCTGCGGGGTGGCACCCATGCAGACCCGGCGTACGACAACGAGCATGTATGCGGCGGTGAGCAGCGTGCCGAAGGCCGCGATCGCCATGAACGTCAGATACGCGGGGCGGTTGAGGTCGTCGGCGGGCTTGAACGCGCCGAACAGCGCGAGCATCTCGCCCCAGAATCCGGCGAGGCCCGGCAGCCCGAGCGAGGCGACTGCGGCGAAGGCGAGGAGGCCGCCGAGGTGCGGGGCCTTGCCGTACAGCGCGGCGCCGGCCCCCTCGGCGAGCGTGTCGAGGTCGGTCGTACCCGTGCGGTCCTTCAAGGCCCCGACGAGGAAGAACAGCAGGCCGGTGATGAGGCCGTGGGCGATGTTGGCGAACAGCGCGCCGTTCACGCCGGTCGGGGTCATCGTCGAGATGCCGAGCAGTACGAAGCCCATGTGGCCGACGGACGAGTACGCGATGAGCCGCTTGAGATCGCCCTTCGCGCCCTGCTTGGCGAGAGCCAGGCAGGCCAGGGATCCGTAGATGATTCCGACCACGGCGAAGGCGGCGAGGTAGGGGGCGAAGGTGTGCATCCCGTCCGGCGTGATGGGCAGCAGAATGCGGACGAACCCGTACGTACCCATCTTCAGCAGCACGCCGGCCAGCAGGACCGAGCCGACGGTGGGCGCGGCGGTATGTGCGTCCGGCAGCCAGCTGTGCAGCGGCCACATCGGCGTCTTGACCGCAAGCCCGATTCCGATCGCCAAAACGGCGATGACCTGCACGGATGTCGTCAGCGATGAGCCGTTGTCAGTGGCGAGTGCCACCATGTCAAATGTGCCCGCGTTGATTCCGATCAGGAGCAGGCCCAGCAGCATGACGACCGAACCGAGCAGCGTGTAGAGGATGAACTTCCAGGCGGCGGCCTGGCGCTGGGCACCGCCCCACCGGGCGATGAGGAAGTACATCGGGATGAGCACCATCTCGAACGCGAGGAAGAACAGCAGCAGATCGAGGACGGCGAAGGTCGCGAGGGTGCCGGACTCGAGGACGAGCAGCAGGGCGACGAAGGCCTTCGGGGTCGGGCCTTCGGGCATCTTGAAGTAGCTGTACAGCGCGCAGAGGAAGGTCAACAGGGCGGTCAGGACCAGGAGGGGGAGGGAAATGCCGTCGATGCCGAGGTGGATCCGCACGTCGAGTGCGGGGATCCAGCTGATGTCCGTCGTGGCCTGCATCTGCTGTGCCTTGGCCGGGGTGTCGTGGTCGAAGCCGAGCGTGAGGACGATCGCGGCGATGAGCACCGCGCCGGTCACGGTCACGCCGTGCCGCAGCACCGCCTGCTCGGGCGACTTCCCCTTCAGCCCGGGCGGGGCGGGCAGAAGAGCGGCGGCGGCGCCGATGAGCGGGCCGACGACGATGAATGCCAGAAGGATCTGCATCACGGATTCACTGATATCGATCACGCCTGCTCACGCTCCCGTGGCGACGAGGAGGGCGGCGACCACCAGGACGACGGTGCCGGCGAGCAGCGCGCTCACATAGGTCTGCACATTGCCGGTCTGCGCACGCCGTACGGCCGTGCCGAGCCAGCGGGGTAGGGCGCCCGCACCGCGTACGTAGGTGTCGACGACCTCGCGGTCGAGGAACCGGACGAGTGCGGCTCCGGCCTGGACCGGGCGGACGAACAGGGTCGTGTACACGGCGTCGAGGTGGAAGCCGACGGCCGCGTGGCGGTGCAGCGGGCCGAGCAGCAGCCGTCCCGGGTCTGCCGGGTCGGGTGCGTAGGCCACGTCTCCGAACGCAGGCGTGTGGAGCGCGATGGCCTCGGCCTCGACATGTCCGGCGTCGGCGTCGGGGTGGGCCACGACCGCACCCAGCGGGACGCGCGCGGCCAGGGCGCTGGTGTGCCGCCAGGCGCCGTAGGTGACGACTCCGCCGACCAGGGCGAGACCTGTACCGAGGACGGAGGTCGTGAGGACCGGCGTCAGGTCGCGGCCGTCGAACCAGTCGGGCAGCGGGCTGTAGGTCAGACCGAAGACGAGCGACGGGATGGCGAGCACCCACAGGACGGCCGTCATGGTGAGCGGCTGCCTGCCGTGGTCGGGGGCCTCGGCGCCCTGGCCGCGGAAGGCCAGCAGCCACAGGCGGGTGGCGTACGCGGCGGTGAGTACGGCGCTGATCAGGCCGGCGACGAGGACGATCCAGCCCGCGGCGCCGGGGGCGTGTTCGGTGTGGCCGATGGCGACGTGCTCGGCGGCGCCGAGGACGGCCTCCTTGGAGAAGAAACCGCTGAACGGCGGGATCGCGGCGAGCGCGAGGAGCGCCACGGTCATCGTCCAGTAGGCGTCGGGGACGCGGGTGCGCAGGTCCTTCATGCGGGACATGACGGCCAGCGAGTTGGTGCCGGCGGCGTGGATGATCACGCCTGCGGCAAGGAACAGCAGCGCCTTGAAGGCGCCGTGCGCAAGGAGGTGGAACACGGCGGCGCCGCGGTCGCCGACGGCGAGGGCGCCGGTCATGTAGCCGAGCTGGCCGATCGTCGAGTAGGCGAGGACGCGCTTGATGTCGTCCTGGGCGAGCGCGGCGAGCGCCGAGCCGGCCATCGTCACGGCGGCCATGACGGCGAGGACGACCATCGCGGCCGAGGAGGCCTGGAAGACAGGGAGGAGGCGGGCGACGAAGTAGACACCGGCGGCGACCATCGTCGCGGCGTGGATCAGCGCGGAGACGGGGGTGGGGCCCGCCATCGCGTCGGGCAGCCAGGTGTGCAGCGGGAACTGCGCCGACTTGCCCGCCACACCGGCGAGGAGCAGCAGGGCGATCAGCGTCGGGTGGTGCAGTCCGCCGCTTGCGACGGTGCCGAGGACCGTGGTGATGCGGAAGGACCCGGCGTCGGTGGCGAGCGCGAACAGACCGATGAGGAAGGGGACGTCGCCGAGCTTGGTGACCAGGAAGGCCTTGATCGAGGCGGCGCGAGCCTCGGGGGTCTCCCAGTAGTGACCGACCAGGAAGTACGAGCAGATGCCCATGATCTCCCAGCCGACCAGGAGCACCATCAGGTCGCCGGAGTAGACGACGAGCAGCATCGCGGAGGTGAAGAGGGAGACGAGGGCGGCGTACGAGGGGTAGCGCGGGTCGTCGCGGAGGTAACCCGTCGAGTAGATCTGCACGCAGGAGGCGACGGCGCAGACGAGCACAGCGACGAGGGCTGCGAAGCCGTCGATGTACAGGGCGAGTTCGATGGGGACCGAGCCGGTCGGCGTGAGCTCGGTGGCGGCGTCGACGGCCTGGTCGCCGCCCTGGCGTACGGCGACCAGTACGGCGAGGACGAGCGAGGTGAGGGGCGGGAGTACGGCGAGGGGGCGGACGAAGCCGGGGGCTGTGCGGCCGAGGAGGAGTCCGGCCGCGGCGCCCAGGAACGGAAGGAGGGGGACGAGGACGGCGAGGGTGGTCGTGGTCACGCGGTGGCCTCAGCCTTCTCGTCTGCCGTGACGGAGGCTTCCTCGGCGCCGTCACCTTCGGGGCCGTCGCCGTCCGGGCCGTCCGTTGCGGGGCCCTCGGCGGTGTCGCGGAGTTTGTCGATGTCCGAGGTGCCGCGGTTGCGGTACACGGCGAGGACGATCGCCAGGCCGATGCCGATCTCGGCGGCGGCGATGGCGATGGTGAACAGGGTCAGCGCCTGGCCGGAGTGGAGCGTGTCGCGGGCCGCCTTGGAGAGCCAGACGTCGAAGGCGACGAGGTTCAGGTTGACGGCGTTGAGCATCAGCTCGACGGACATCAGAACAAGGATCGCGTTGCGGCGCGCGAGAACTCCGTACAGGCCGGTGCAGAAGAGAAGGGCGGAGAGCACGGCGGGATAGGCGAGGTGCATCAGCGGGTGCCTTCCTTGTCGCTCCGGGCGCCGTCGATGCGGGAGTTCGGGACGGTCCCGCCGGCGGGGACGCCCGCGGTGGTCGCCGCGTCCGCGTCCGCCTTGCGAGAGAGGACGATCGCGCCGACCAGGGCGGCGAGGAGAAGGACGGAGAGCGCTTCGAAGGGAAGCACCCAGTTCTGGAAGAGGCTCGCTCCGGTCACCTCGGTGGAGCCGACGGCGGGGCCGTCCAGGTCGACCCAGGTCGTCCGGAAGGCGTCGACGACGACCCAGACCAGGGCGGCGGCCGCGGCGACGGCCACGGTCAGGGCGGCCCAGCGGTTGCCGGAATCGGCGTCCGGGGAGCGGCCGATGGGGGCCCTGGTGAGCATCAGACCGAACAGGAGGAGGACGACGACGGAACCGACGTAGATGAGGACCTGCACCCAGGCGATGAACTCGGCCGTGAGCAGAAGGTACTCGACGGCGAGACCGCCGAGCGCCACCACCAGCCACAGGGCGGCGTGCACCAGCTGCTTGGTGGTGACGGTGACGATCGCGGCGCCGAAGGTGACCAGGCCGACGAGGAGGAAGGCGATCTCGACACCGGTCGGGGAGAGGAAGCCGTGGCTTTCGGCGGCGGTGGTTGTGGTTGTGGATGTAGCCCATGCCGTGGCGGCTGCGAGGGTCACGACTCGCCCTCCCTTGGCTCGGAGGGCTGGGAGGGTTCGGACGGCTTCGCCGGCCTGGACGTGCCTGGCGCCGGGGGCTCGGTCTGGGCTGGCTGTTCTGCCTCGGGAGCGGGTTCGGCTGCCTCGGCGGCGAGCTTCTCGGCGGTTTTGCGGGCGGCGGCCAGTTCCTTCGGTTCCTCGGCGGCGGGGTCGAGGGCGGGCGGGGGCGGGACGGTCCACATCCACTCGCGGAGCTTGTCGCGTTCGTGGGTGAGTTCGTGGATGTCGGTCTCCGCGTACTCGAACTCCGGGGACCAGAACAGCGCGTCGAAAGGACAGACCTCGATGCAGATACCGCAGTACATGCACAGGGAGAAGTCGATGGCGAAGCGGTCGAGGACGTTGCGGCTGCGCTCGCGGCCACCGGGGGCGGCGGGTGGGACCGTCTCCTTGTGGGAGTCGATGTAGATGCACCAGTCCGGGCACTCGCGGGCGCACAGCATGCAGACCGTGCAGTTTTCCTCGAAGAGGCCGATGACGCCGCGGGAGCGGGGCGGAAGTTCGGGCTGGGCGTCCGGGTACTGCGCGGTGACGGTCTTCTTCGTCATCGTGCGGAGGGTGACGGCCAGGCCCTTGGCGAGGCCGGCGCCGGGGATCGGGGCCACGGTTACATCACCACCTTGACGACGCCGGTGAGGGCGATCTGGGCGAGGGAGAGGGGGACGAGGACGGTCCAGGAGAGTTTCTGGAGCTGGTCCTCGCGCAGGCGGGGGTAGGTGACGCGCAGCCAGATGACGACGAAGGCGAGGACGGCCGCCTTCAGGAGGGTCCAGACCCAACCGAGGCCGTCGGCGCCCCACGGGCCGTGCCAGCCGCCCAGGAAGAGGACGGTGGTCAGACCGCACAGGACGACGATTCCGGCGTACTCGGCGAGGAGGAACAGGGCGAAACGCAGGCCCGTGTACTCGGTGTACGCGCCGAAGATGATCTCCGAGTCGGCGACGGGCATGTCGAAGGGCGGCCGTTGGAGTTCGGCGAGGCCCGCCACGAAGAAGACGATCGCGCCGACGATCTGCCAGGGCAGCCACCACCACTCGAAGGCGTCGACGATGCCGGGGAGGGAGACCGTACCGGCCGCCATCGCGACGGAGGCGGCGGTCAGCAGCATCGGGAGTTCGTACGCGAGCAGTTGGGCGGCGGTGCGGAGGCCGCCGAGGAGGGAGAACTTGTTGGCCGAGGCCCAGCCTGCCATCAGCGAGCCGAGGACGCCCACGCCCATGACGGCGAGGACGAAGAAGATGCCCGCGTCGACGACCTCGCCGACGGCGCCCTCGCCCGGGCCGATGGGGATGGCGAGAAGGACCAGGAGGTACGGGAGGAGGGCGACGGCGGGGGCGAGTTGGAAGATACGGCGGTCCGCACCCGTGGGGACGACGTCTTCCTTCTGCGCGAACTTCACGCCGTCCGCAACGAGTTGGGCCCAGCCGTGGAAGCCGCCCGCATACATCGGGCCGAGGCGGCCCTGCATGTGGGCCATCACCTTGTGCTCGGTCTGACCGACGATCAGGGGGAACGTCAGGAAGACGACGAAGACGATGAGGAGTCGCAGGGCGACGTCCAGAGCGTCGTTCACTGCGTGCCTCCGGAGGGTGCCTCGGGGTCAGGGGTGGAGTCAGTCTGGGGTTGGTCGGAGGCTGTCTCGGTCGGGGGTTTCGGGGTCGCCTCGGGTTGTTGTGGGGCCTCGGGTCGTTGTGGGGCCTCGGGTTTCGGGGATTCCTCGGATTCCGGGGTGACCTCGGGCTGCGCCCCGGTGGGTTCGCGCTTCGCCTCGGGCTCGTCGAAGGCGGGGCGGGCGTGGTGCCACGGGGCATCCGAGCTGCGCGGCGCGGCGGGGGGCATCGGTGTGGCGGGAACCGTTGTCTCGCCGGTGCCCGGAGGTGTTGGCCCGGCGCCCTCCGCCGTTCCCTCTGATCCCTCCGCCCGCTGCGAAGCCGAGCCCTGGCTCGCGCTGCGCGCACGGCGGGGGCCCGCAGGAGCTGTCGGCCCCGGGGCCGAAGAGGTCGTCGGAACCTCGGGAGTCCCCGGAGCCGCAGGAGCCTCAGGAGCCTCAGGAGCCGCGGGAGTCCCCGCAGCCGCAGGAGCCTCAGGAGTCCCCGCAGCCTTCAGCTGGTCGGGGGCAGGAGCTACCTGCTGGTCCGGGGCCGGAACTGCCTGCTGGTCGCCGGCCGGGGGGCGGGGTTCGGTCTGCTGCTGGCTTGCCGAGCCCTGGCTCGCGCTGCGCGCGCGGCGCGGCGGTGCCGGGGCGTCCGCAGCGGCGCCAGTCCGCGTACCCGCACCGGCGGCGGCACCGGCGCCGGTGGCCTGGCTTGCCGAGCCCTCCCCCGCCGTACGTGCCCGGCGTACCGGACGGTCGCCGGCGGCACGGGCGGCGCCGCGGGCCGGGCGGGCCGGGGCCGGCGGAAGCTGGCCCTTCAGGGGGCCCCACTCGTTGGGGTCGGGGACGCCGGGCGGAAGCATCTGGCGGCGCTTCGGCCCACCGTGGCCAGCACCCGCCGCAGGCTCCCCGGGTTCCTTCGCGCCGGGCCACGCCTTGGCCACGCGGGCGGCGAGGACGAAGTCCTTGCGGAGGGGATGGCCCTCGAAGCCCTCCGGGAGGAGGAGCGGATCGAGGCCGGGGTGGCCCTCGAAGGTGACGCCGAACATCTCGTGGGTCTCGCGCTCGTGCCAACCGGCGCCCGCGTACACGGACACCGCGGACGGGAGGACAGGTGCCGAGTGCGGGACCGTCGTACGGACGAGAAGACGGCGTACCGGGGAGAGCGCCACGACGTGGGCCGAGACGCGGAAACCCGTGCCGGGTTCGTCGACGGCGCTCAGCCAGTCGAAGTAGGTGCAGCCCAGGGTGGATCGGGCCGTCCGCAGGGCCTCGATCCAGGAGGTCGGCGGCACGTCGACCGTCAGGACCTCGTACGACTCCTCGGCCGTGGCGTCCGGGCCGAAGAGTTCCTCGGCGGGGCCGGGAAGCCAGCCGACGGTCATCGGTCCTCCCCCGGGACGGGCACGGGCG
The DNA here is from genome assembly GCF_054462255.1 of Streptomyces sp. SD15. Classification (NCBI taxonomy): domain Bacteria; kingdom Bacillati; phylum Actinomycetota; class Actinomycetes; order Kitasatosporales; family Streptomycetaceae; genus Streptomyces; species Streptomyces sp. SD15. Next base: position 68,056 of record NZ_JBTLMO010000015.1, read on the forward strand.
GCTTCACCAGGCCGCTCTGGAGCGCGGCCGCGGACGGACGCGCCGCCCCGGACCCGTAGCGCTCGCCCAGCGACTCACGGGCGATCTTCTCCTGGAGTTTCAGGATGCCCTGGAGGAGGGCCTCCGGGCGGGGCGGGCAGCCGGGGACGTAGACATCCACCGGGATGATCTGGTCGACGCCCTTCGTGACGGAGTACGAGTCCCAGTACGGGCCGCCACAGTTCGAGCAGGCGCCGAAGGAGATGACGTACTTGGGCTCGGGCATCTGCTCGTAGAGGCGTTTGACGGCCGGGGCCATCTTGTCCGTGACGGTGCCCGACACCACCATCAGGTCGGCCTGGCGCGGGCCCGGCGCGAAGGGGATGACGCCGAGGCGGATGAAGTCGTGGCGGGCCATCGACGCGGCGATGAACTCGATCGCGCAGCAGGCGAGGCCGAAGTTGAAGACCCACAGCGAGTAGCGGCGGCCCCAGTTCAGGACCACCTTCATCGGCTCGGGGGCCAGGCGGGAGAGCGCGCCCAGCCGCTTCGGCTCCGGCAGCAGAACCGGCTGCTCTGAGGTCTCCGGGGTCACGTCCATGTCAGGACGCCCTTCTTGTATGCGTACAGCAGGCCCACGGCCAGGAAGCCGAGGAAGATGAACATCTCCACAAGCGTCGCCGCGCCGTAGCCGGGCGCGGCGAAGACGGTCGCCCAGGGGAAGAGGAAGATCGAGTCGACTGCGAAGATCACGTAGAGGAAGGCATAGACGTAGTAGCGGACCTGAGTGTGGGCCCAGCCCTCGCCGACGGGGTCGACGCCGCACTCGTACGTCAGAAGTTTCTCGGGGGTGGGGACCACCGGCCGCAGCAGGCGGCCCGCCCCGAAGGCGACGGCGACGAAGAGCACGCCCACGACGGCGAGCAGTCCGACAACCGAGTAGGACTGGAAGTAGTCCGCCGCGACGACGGTCCCGGTCGCCGTGACAACGGTCGGTTCCGGCACGTCAGCCCCTCACTCCCTGACCTCGCTGCGCCCCGTCGTGCGCACCGTCGCGCACTCTGTGATGCGCCCTGTTCGACGATCTGTACGGACGGGAGTCTAGGGCCTGCTAAAGAAACGGTAAGCAGCCCGTCACGGCTGGGCCATCGTGGACGCCTCCGGCCCATCCGCCGCGGGATCCTTGTCCGTACCTCGCGGACGCATGCGGCTCGTGCGGCTCACGGGCCTCGGGACTCCCGTCCGTACGTCCCGGTCACGTCCCATTGCACCTCGCGGGCCCATCCCATTGCCATCCCCTCGCCCTCTTATTCCATCTCCCGTTCCCTTGCACCTCGCGGGGCCATCCCGTTCGTCCTGTGGGCCCATCCCGTTTCATCTCTCGGGGCATCCCGCTTCATCTCGCGGGCCCATCCCGTTTCATCCTGCGGGCTCGTGCGGTTTCACCTCAGGGGGTGGGGTTTTCCCCAGGGGATCGTGGCGGTCCACCTCATGGCGCGGCGGCTCGCGGCCGGGCAGGCTAACGGATATGACCGAACGCATCACCTCTGTCGCCCTGCCGGACGTCCTGTCGGACGGGATATCCGGCGGGACCTCCCGCAGGGCGCCCGACGGGACGCTCGACACGACTTCCGGCTCAACCGTCGGCTCGACCGCCGGTTCCAGCGCCGGTTCGACCGCCGACGGGACCTCCGGCAGCGACCAGTTGCCTCCCGCCCGCCTCGCCCTGAACGGACGGACGTGGGCGGAGATCGCGCATCTCCTCGCCAATCTGCCGGTCTCGATCTTCGGCTTCGTGTACGTCGTGACACTGATATCCACGGGAGCGGCGCTCGCGGTGACAGTGGTCGGCCTGCCGCTGCTCGCGGGCGGGCTGCTCGGCGCGCGGCAGCTGGGCAAGATGGAGCGGGCCCGGGCGCGGGCGCTGCTCGGCGTGCGGATCGACGAGCCGAGCCCGCTGCCGGTGCGCCGGACCGGCTTCTTCGCCTGGCTGTGGTCGAGCCTGAAGGACCCGGTGGGCTGGCGAACGGTGCTGTACGACTTCATTCGGCTGCCGTGGGGCATCGTCACCTTCACGGTCACGCTCACGTCGCTGTTCGTGTTGTGGCCGGTGCTGCCGTTCATCGCGCGGGGGCTGACGAACGTGGACCGGGCCCTGGTGCGCGGGCTGCTGTCGCCCTCCGACGAGCTGGAGCGGCGCATCGCCGAACTGGAGTCGGACCGCGGGGTCGTGGTCGACACGGCGGCGGCCGACCTGCGCCGCATCGAGCGGGATCTGCACGACGGGGCGCAGGCCCGGCTCGTCAACCTCGCGATGGGGCTCGGCCTGGCCAAGGAGAAGCTGCTGGAAGATCCCGACGCGGCCGCGGCCATGGTCGACGAGGCGCACGGCGAGGTGAAACTGGCCCTGCAGGAGCTGCGCGACCTGGCCCGCGGTATCCACCCTGCGGTCCTCACCGACCGGGGCCTGGACGCGGCGTTGTCGTCGGTCGCCTCGCGCTGCACCGTGCCGGTGAAGGTGACGGCCGACCTGGAGACGCGACCGGCCGCGGCCATCGAGGGCATCGCCTACTTCACCGTCTCCGAGCTGTTGCAGAACGTGAGCAAGCACAGCGGAGCGAGGTCCGCGTCCGTCGACGTGTGGCGGACCGACGAACGGCTGCTCATACAGGTCCGGGACGACGGGCACGGCGGGGCCGGCCTCGACGGCGGTACGGGGATGGCGGGGCTCGCGGACCGGCTCGGCGCGGTGGACGGGCTGTTCGTCATCGACTCTCCGCCCGGCGGGCCGACGACCATCACGGCGGAGCTGCCGTGGCGGGACCGGGGGGACGAGACCGCGCGGTAGCCGTAGCGCGACGTAGCTGTAGCGCGCGGTAGCGGTGGTGCGCGGTAGCCGTAGCGCCTGATAGTCGTCGTGCCGTTCCGCGCGGTAGCCGTGCCGCGCGGGTGCGGTCGTTTCGAGGTTCCGTCGGCGCCTGCCTCGTACGGCTGCCGCCGTCGTGACGTTCCGTACGCCCCCGCAGGTCTCCGGCGGTCTCCGGCCGGCTCCGAGGTAGGGAAAACCCCCGCTCCAAGACGCCGACCCGCTCCATGGCCGGAAAGGGCCGGGGACAACAAGGTGGAGGTACGAGCCGACGAGCAGGACGAGCAGAACGGACGACACCGATGGCCACGGAGTACGGACAGGGGTACGGGCACGGGAGCGGGCCCGGATTCCACGGGGCGGGTGCCGAGGCGCGGCGGCACCGCCTCCCGGCACCGCTGCGGGCGCCGATCGAGGCCCGCAGCTGGCGCGAGTTCAGCTACGTGATGCTGAGCCTGCCGCTCGGCATCATCATGTTCACGTTCGCCGTCACGATGTTCTCGCTCGGTGCCGGGCTGCTGGTCACCTTCCTGGGGATACCGGTGCTCGCCGCGACCTTGGCGGGCTGCCGCGGGTTCGGTGCGCTGGAGCGGGCGCGGGCGCGCGGGCTGCTCGGCGTCGAGGTGGCCACGCCGGAGCCGCCGCGAGCAAAGAAGCGGGGGGTGATGGCGTGGATGGGGGCGATGCTGAAGAGCGGTTCGTCGTGGCGGCAGCTGCTGTACACGCTGATCCAGTTCCCGTGGGCGGTGTTCTCGTTCTCGGTGGCGCTGAGTTTCTGGGCGTGCGGCTGGACGATGCTGACGTATCCGCTGTGGTTCTGGGTCTTCCCGGTGTACGCCGGACAGGACGGCCTTCAGATCTTCGGCGACGACACCCACAGCGTCCAGTTGGACAACCCCTTCGAGCTCATGGTCACGGTGCTGCTGGGGCTGCTGATCACCATAGCCACGCCGTGGATCGTGCGGGCGCTGACCTCGGTGGACCGGCTGATGGTGCGGGGGCTGCTCGCGCCGTCGCGGCTGGCGACGCGGGTGGTCGAACTGGAGTCGGACCGGGGGGTCGTCGTCGACACCGCCGCGGCCGATCTGCGCCGTATCGAGCGGGATCTGCACGACGGGGCGCAGGCCCGGCTCGTCAACCTTGCGATGGGGCTCGGCCTGGCCAAGGAGAAGCTCACCGAGGATCCGCACGCCGCGGCGCGGATGGTGGACGAGGCGCACGGTGAGGTGAAGACGGCCTTGCAGGAGCTGCGGGATCTGGCCCGCGGGATCCACCCGGCCGTGCTGACCGACCGCGGGCTGGACGCCGCGCTGTCCTCGGTGGCCTCGCGATGCACGGTGCCGGTGCAGGTGGAGGTGGACCTTCCCGCCCGGCCCGCCCCCGCGATCGAGGGCATCGCCTACTTCACCGTCTCCGAGCTGCTGCAGAACATCAGCAAGCACTCCAGCGCGAGGCACGCCACGGTCGATGTCTGGCACGTCGACAACCGGCTGATGCTTCAGGTCGTCGACGACGGGGTGGGCGGCGCCGATGTCTCCGCGGGGTCCGGGCTGGCGGGGCTTGCGGAGCGGCTCGACGCGGTGGACGGGATCCTGGTGGTGGACTCGCCCCCGGCCGGGCCCACCCGGATCACTGCGGAGCTGCCCTGGCGAGGGTGAGCGGAATCGCTCCGCTCGGGGTGAGCCGGTTCGCTCCGCTCGGGGTGAGCCGGTTCGCTCCGCCGAGAGGTGTGCGATGGGCCCGGGGGTGTGCGGTGGGCCGGGGGGTGTGCGGTGGGCCGGGGGGTGTGCGGTGGGCCGGGGGGTGTGCGGTGGGCCGGGGCCAGGGTTGTTTCGCCCCCGCCGCCCCTACCCGGTCCCGTCCCCTGGGGGCTGCGCCCCCAGACCCCCACCCCCTATCGCGCTGACGCGCTCGTCCTCAAACGCCGGACGGGCTGAAGAATCCCCCCGCCGAAGCCCGGAGTCATGTGCACCGATTCGCGTCACCCGGGCGCAGGCTGGTCCGAATGCTGGAATGCTGAGGACTGCCGTATGGGCAGAAACCAAGTAGCGACCGGGCGGGGACGAACCGGCGCGGGCCGGCGACGGGCTGTGGGGGGCCGAGAATCGTGGAGGACAGGGTGCGGGTGGTCATCGCCGAGGATTCAGTGCTGCTCAGGGAGGGCCTGACCCGGTTGCTGACCGACCGCGGGCACGACGTCGTGGCCGGTGTCGGGGACGGCGACGCGCTGATCAAGACCATCACCGAGCTGGCGGCCGAGGGCGCGCTGCCGGACGTCGTGGTCGCCGATGTGAGGATGCCGCCGACGCACACCGACGAAGGCGTCAAGGCGGCCGTACAGCTGCGCAAGCAGCATCCCGGACTGGGCGTGCTCGTGCTGTCGCAGTACGTGGAGGAGCGCTACGCCACCGAACTGCTGGCCGGTTCGAGCCGCGGCGTCGGCTATCTGCTCAAAGATCGCGTGGCCGAGGTCCGCGAGTTCGTGGACGCGGTGGTGCGGGTGGCCCAGGGAGGCACCGCGCTGGACCCCGAGGTGGTCGCGCAGCTGCTCGGGCGCAGTCGCAAGCAGGACGTGCTCGCCGGACTCACCCCGCGGGAGCGGGAGGTCCTAGGACTTATGGCCGAAGGCCGGACCAATTCGGCGGTCGCGCGGCAGCTCGTCGTCAGTGACGGCGCCGTCGAGAAGCACGTCAGCAACATCTTCCTGAAGCTGGGTCTTTCCCCAAGTGACGGGGACCACCGGCGTGTTCTCGCCGTCCTTACCTACCTGAACTCCTGATGACCTGACACTGTGTCAGGTATCGAGATGTGTCAGAGGCGAGACCGGCGCAGAACCAAAGGATGAGTCGAGAGCGTCTGGAGAGGAAGCACCCAGGGGGAGGGTAAATCATGACAAGTCAGGGCCTCCAATCGTCTCAAAATGGTGTCCATCATGCGAACGGCCGCGGGAAGGCGACCCTAAGCGACGTAGGGTTGATCCTGGGAGGGCCTGCGGGAAGGCCACTCCCGGACAGCCGCCTCGAAGGAGGTTCAGTTAAGTGACCAGCAAGGTCAGTAGCCCAGCGGAGCATGCCGACGAAGCAGTCCTAGGAGAACTCGGGGAACAGCGCAAGCCGGCGGGGGCGAAACACGTCCGCCGCCTGGACCGGGTGATCATCCGGTTCGCGGGGGACTCCGGTGACGGCATGCAACTCACCGGCGACCGCTTCACCTCCGAGACGGCATCCTTCGGAAACGACCTCTCCACACTCCCGAATTTCCCCGCCGAGATCCGAGCGCCCGCAGGCACCCTGCCGGGCGTTTCTTCGTTCCAGCTGCATTTCGCCGACCACGACATCCTCACTCCGGGCGATGCGCCCAACGTCCTCGTCGCGATGAACCCGGCCGCGCTGAAGGCGAACATCGGCGATGTGCCGCGCGGCGCGGAGATCATCGTCAACACGGACGAGTTCACCAAACGGGCGATGCAGAAGGTCGGCTACGCCACCTCACCGCTGGAGGACGGCTCGCTGGACGGCTACAGCGTCCATCCCGTGCCGCTCACGACGATGACGGTCGAGGCGCTCAAGGAGTTCGAGCTCTCCCGCAAGGAGGCCGAGCGCAGCAAGAACATGTTCGCGCTGGGGCTGCTGTCGTGGATGTATCACCGGCCGACCGAGGGCACCGAGAAGTTCCTGACCGCCAAGTTCGCGAAGAAGCCGGCCATCGCGGCGGCCAATATCGCCGCGTTCAGGGCGGGCTGGAACTTCGGCGAGACGACCGAGGACTTCGCGGTCTCCTACGAGGTCGCGCCGGCCGCCCAGACCTTCCCGGCCGGCGTCTACCGCAACATCTCCGGGAACCTGGCCCTGTCGTACGGCCTGATCGCCGCGAGCAAGCAGGCGGACCTGCCCCTCTACCTGGGCTCGTACCCGATCACCCCGGCCTCCGACATCCTGCATGAGCTCAGCAAGCACAAGAACTTCGGCGTGCGGACCTTCCAGGCCGAGGACGAGATCGCGGGCATCGGCGCCGCGCTGGGCGCGGCGTTCGGCGGCTCGCTGGCCGTCACCACCACCTCCGGCCCGGGCGTGGCGCTGAAGTCGGAGACCATCGGGCTGGCCGTCTCCCTGGAACTGCCACTGCTGGTCATCGACATCCAGCGCGGCGGCCCCTCCACCGGTCTGCCGACCAAGACCGAGCAGGCGGACCTGCTGCAGGCGATGTACGGCCGCAACGGCGAGGCCCCGGTCCCCATCGTCGCCCCGCGCACCCCGGCCGACTGCTTCGACGCCGCCCTCGAAGCGGCCCGCATCGCCCTCACCTACCGCACCCCCGTCCTCCTCCTCTCCGACGGCTATCTGGCCAACGGCTCCGAGCCATGGCGCATCCCCGAGACCGACGAACTCCCCGATCTGCGGGTGCAGTTCGCACAGGGCCCGAACCACACCCTGGACGACGGCACCGAGGTCTTCTGGCCGTACAAGCGTGACCCGCAGACCCTCGCCCGCCCGTGGGCGATCCCGGGCACGCCGGGCCTGGAACACCGCATCGGTGGCATCGAGAAGCAGGACGGCACGGGCAACATCTCCTACGACCCCGCCAACCACGACTTCATGGTCCGCACCCGGCAGGCCAAGGTCGACGGCATCGACGTATCGGATATCGAGGTCGACGACCCGTCCGGCGAGGCCACCACCCTGGTTCTGGGCTGGGGCTCGACCTACGGACCCATCACCGCGGCCGTACGGCGGCTGCGCGCGGCCGGGGAGAACATCGCGCAGGCCCATCTGCGCCACCTCAACCCCTTCCCGCACAACCTCGGCACGGTGCTGGAGCAGTACGACAAGGTGGTGATCCCCGAGATGAACCTCGGCCAGCTCGCCACCCTCGTCCGGGCGAAATACCTGGTCGACGCGCACTCGTACAACCAGGTCAACGGCATGCCCTTCAAAGCTGAGCAGCTCGCCACGGCTCTCAAGGAGGCCATCGATGGCTGAGACGACCCCGGAAGGCACGGGCACGATCGAGGCGCTCACTCTGGTGCCCAAGGCCGAGGCCAGGCAGTCCATGAAGGACTTCAAGTCCGATCAGGAAGTGCGCTGGTGCCCCGGCTGCGGTGACTACGCGATCCTCGCCGCCGTGCAGGGCTTCATGCCCGAACTCGGCCTGGCGAAGGAGAACATCGTCTTCGTCTCGGGTATCGGCTGCTCGTCGCGCTTCCCGTATTACATGAACACGTACGGCATGCACTCCATCCACGGTCGCGCCCCCGCCATCGCGACCGGGCTCGCCTCCTCCCGCCGCGACCTGAGCGTATGGGTCGTGACCGGTGACGGTGACGCGCTGTCCATCGGCGGCAACCACCTCATCCACGCCCTGCGCCGCAACGTGAACCTCAAGATCCTTCTCTTCAACAACCGGATCTACGGGCTCACCAAGGGGCAGTACTCGCCCACCTCCGAAGTCGGCAAGATCACCAAGTCGACCCCGATGGGCTCCCTGGACGCGCCCTTCAACCCGGTGTCCCTGGCGATCGGCGCCGAGGCGTCCTTCGTCGCCCGCACCGTGGACTCCGACCGCAAACACCTCACCGAGGTGCTGCGCCAGGCCGCCGCCCACCCCGGCACGGCCCTGGTGGAGATCTACCAGAACTGCAACATCTTCAACGACGGCGCCTTCGAGGTCCTCAAGGACAAGCAGCAGGCCGAGGAGGCCGTGATCCGCCTGGAGCACGGGCAGCCCATCCGCTTCGGCGTGAACGGCGCCCGAGGTGTCGTACGGGATCAGCGGACCGGTGACCTGAAGGTCGTCACCGTCACCCCGGACAACGAGGCACAGATCCTGGTCCACGACGCCCACTCCGCGTCCCCGACCACCGCCTTCGCCCTCTCCCGCCTCGCCGACCCCGACACCCTGCGCCACACCCCCATCGGCGTCCTCCGCTCCGTAGACCGCCCGGTCTACGACACACAGATGGCCGACCAGCTGGACGCGGCCATCGAACAGAACGGCAAGGGCGACCTGGCCACGCTGCTCGCGGGCGGCGACACCTGGACCGTCATCGGCTAGGCCGCCGGTTCGATTCGTACGACTTATGCGCGAATTTCTACGCCAACGAGGCTCGGGCCATCAGGTCCGGGCCTCGTCGTACGCCTCGCGGGCCTTCGTCACGTCGTCCATCCGATCCTTGGTCCAAGCGGCCAGCGCGCGCACCTGCTCGGCGGCTTCCCGCCCCAGGTCGGTGAGGGAGTAGTCGACGCGCGGCGGGATCACGGGCTTCGCGTCCCGGTGGACGAGACCGTCGCGTTCCAGGGTCTGCAGGGTCTGGGCGAGCATCTTCTCGCTGACGCGTCCGATCGCGCGGCGCAGCTCGCTGAAGCGGTAGGGGCGGTCGAGGAGCTCGATCAGTACGAGGACACCCCAGCGGCTGGTGACGTGCTCCAGGACGAGGCGGTACGGACATAGCGCCTCGCCGGTGTCGTACTTGCCGACCGGTGTCGCATCCGGGGTTACTGCCCTCACACTTACGGTCACGCCAGTACCTTACTTCAAAGTGGGTACTTTCCCAGAGTTAGCGCACCTCCTATGGTTAGCGACAGACCGCACCCCATGAGGAGTTGTTTCAGACATGAGCATCGTCGTCACCGGAGCCACCGGACACCTCGGCCGTTTCGTCATCGAAGGGCTGCTGGAGAAGGTCCCGGCCGATCAGATCATCGCCGTCGTCCGCGACGCGGAGAAGGCCGCCGGATTCGCGGCCCGCGGCGTGAAGATCGCGGTCGCCGACTACAACACCCCCGAGACCTTCGACGGTGTCATCTCCGCCGGCGACAAGGTGCTGCTCATCTCGGGCAACGAGTTCGACAAGGGCCGCGTGGGCCAGCACAAGGTCGTCCTCGACGCCGCCAAGGCCGCCGGGGTGGCACTCTTCGCGTACACCAGCGCTCCTGGCACCCTGACCGCCGCGCTGGCCGACGACCACCGGGGCACCGAGGCGGCGATCCTGGAGTCCGGCGTGACGTACGCCCTGCTGCGCAACGGCTGGTACAACGAGAACTACACCGAGAACCTGGCCCCGGTCCTGGAGCACGGCGCCGTCGTCCAGGCCGCCGGCGAGGGCAGGGTCTCCTCGGCCGCCCGCGCGGACTACGCCGCCGCGGCCGTGGCCGTACTGATCGGCGAGGGCCACGAGAACAAGACGTACGAGCTGGGCGGCGACACCGCGTGGAGCTTCGCCGAGTACGCCGCCGAGGTGGCCAAGCAGTCCGGCAAGGAGATCGCTTACAGCCCCGTCCCCCTCGATGTCTACACGGGCATCCTGACCGGCGCCGGGCTGCCCGAGCCGGTCGCCGCGATCCTGGCCGGCGTGGACGTGTCCATCGCGGAGGACCAGTTGGTCGTCACCAGCGGCGACCTGTCCCGGCTGACCGGCCGCCCGACCACGCCGATCGCCGAATCGATCGCGGCGGCGCTGAAGGGCTGATCCCCTCTGGCCCGGAGCACCTCCCGCCCAGAGCGCCTCGGGCCCTGAGCTCCGCCACCCCACCCCCCGCCTGTCATGACCGTATGGCGATACGGGCATGACAGGCGTGGGCGCTCGGCGCTACCTTCTTGGAGGCCGCGCGGGAGCGGCGGTCAGCCGAGAGCTGCACAAACGGGACACGAGCGGGACATGAGGGGGCGACGCCGGTGGCCGGGACGTCGAAGAGCGAGCAGCGCATAGGTTTGCTGAACGGCTTCGCGGCGTACGGCATGTGGGGGCTCGTCCCCCTCTTCTGGCCCCTGTTGAAGCCCTCCGGGGCCCTTGAGATCCTCGCCCACCGCATGGTGTGGTCCCTCGCCGTGGTCGGCGTCGCGCTGCTGGTGATGCGGCGCTGGGCCTGGCTCGGCGAGCTGCTGCGGCAGCCCCGGAAACTGGGGCTGATCACCATCGCGGCGGCCGTGATCACGGTCAACTGGGGTGTCTACATCTGGGCCGTGAACAGCGAGCACGTGGTGGAGGCGTCGCTCGGCTACTTCATCAATCCGCTCGTCACCATCGCCATGGGCGTGCTGCTCCTGAAGGAACGGCTGCGCCCGGTGCAATGGACGGCGGTAGGCGTCGGCGTCGCCGCGGTCCTCGTGCTCGCCATCGGCTACGGGCGCCCGCCCTGGATCTCCCTCACGCTCGCCTTCTCCTTCGCCACGTACGGACTGGTGAAGAAGAAGGTCAACCTCGGCGGCATCGAGTCACTCGCCGCCGAGACCGCGATCCAGTTCCTGCCCGCGCTGGCCTATCTGCTGTGGCTGGGTTCGAGCGGCGAGGCGACCTTCGCCGCGGAGGGCGCGGGACACGCGGCGCTGCTCGCGGCGACGGGCGTGGTGACCGCGCTTCCCCTGGTCTGCTTCGGCGCGGCCGCGATCAGGGTGCCCTTGTCCACGCTGGGACTGTTGCAGTACCTGGCCCCCGTCTTCCAGTTCCTCCTCGGCATCCTCTACTTCCACGAGGCCATGCCGCCCGAGCGCTGGGCCGGGTTCGCGCTGGTCTGGCTGGCACTCTCGCTGCTCACCTTCGACGCGCTGCGCACCGCCCGCCGCGCCGCCCGCACGCTCAGGGCCGCGAGCAGCGTGCCGAGCAGCACCATCGCCACCGGCACCGGCACCGGCACCGGCACCGTCAGCGCCGCGCGGAACGCGGACACTGTGGCGGCCGAACCTGATGCGGTGACCGGCCCCGATCCGGTGGAAGCCAAGCCGTAGACCGCGGTCACCGCGGAGATCCCGATCGCCGAACCGAACTGCGTCGCCGTGTACGACCAGTCACGGCCGACCGGCAGGAACAGCCCGTACGCGACGACGGCGAGGACGAAACCACCTAGGACGACACGGGCGTTGCCGTACCGCTCGACGAGTTCATCGCCCTCCTCGCCCGGCAACGGCTGCGCTTCACCGAGCTGCGGCGGGAGATCGACGGGATCAGCCGGCGACGGAAGAGCATCAAGCGGAGATCGCGGCGGCCCGACGGACGTATGACGAGCGGGAGTCGGCAGCGAGCCAGGGAACTTCCCCTGCGGGTTACGGGACTTCCCCGCGGGTTACGGGACTTCCCTGCGGGCGCGGTGGGCGCGGGCCTTGTGGCGGTTTCCGCAGTGTTCCATGGCGCACCAGCGGCGGCGGCCCGGACGGGAGGTGTCGACGAAGAGCAGATGGCAGTCGCGGCCTCCGCACTCGCGGATGCGGGTCGCGTACGGGCCGGTGAAGAGGTCGATCGCGTCGCGCGCGACAGTCGACAGAAGCTGGGTGCCCCTGGCCGCGCCCGGCGCCCAGGCGCGGGTGCCGTCCGCTTCCATCCGAGCCGTGAGCGGCGGCTCGGCGGCGGCCGCGTTGACGATCGCCGCCTCACCGGCTTTCGACGGGCGCCCGTGGGCACGGTCCGCGGCGAGCAGGAACAGGGCGTCCCGCAGGGCCCTTGCCGCCACCAACTCACTCTCACTGACGGCTAGTTCAAGCCTTCGCGGCAGACGGCTCCGGGCGGCCCAGGCCGCCAGATCGGCCGGTTCGCGCAACACCTCATGGCGCGCGAACCCGCCGGGACCGCCCGTCGTCAGCAGTTCCAGACAGAGCGCTCCCGGATCGAAAAGGAACGGCTTCCCGCCGTACGACACGAGGGCCGGCCCGGGCGTTTCCACTGCGCGCTCACTCACGTAACCACTATAAGTAGTTACCATGACCCACACGTCCGCGCAGCCCGTGCACTGGAAGCTCGTCATCGACGCCGCCGACCCGCACGCCCAGGCCGACTTCTGGGCCGCCGCGCTCGGTTACACCGTCGAGGACAACAGCGCGTTCGTCGAACGGCTGCTGAGCCTCGGCGCCCTGCCCGCCGAGGCCACCCTCGAGTTCCACGGCCGTCCCGCCTTCCGGGACCTGATCGCCGTACGGCATCCGGACGATCCGTACGACGAAAAGAGCGGCACCGGGCTCGGGCGGCGACTGCTCTTCCAGCGCGTGCCGGAACCGAAAACCGTGAAGAACCGGCTACATCTCGATCTGCACCCGGGCGACGGGCGACGCACGGACGAGGTGGCACGGCTGACGGAGCTGGGAGCGAGCGCGCTGCGGCACGTCGAGGAACCGGGGGGCAAGTGGGTGGTGATGGCGGATCCGGAGGGAAACGAGTTCTGCGTGCAGTGAGCGGTAAGTGTTCCTGACGGGTCGAGTCCGCTATACGAACTCCCTTGACCGGATTGCGCTCTTGACGGAACGTTGGCCTCAGCTTCACCATCAGGCACCCCATTCACTGTGGAACCCCTGTGGTTTCCCAAGGAATTCGGAGCCCCCCACATGAAGCTCTCCGTTCCCGGGCGTGCCGTCCCGGCTGCCGTCGTCGCGGCCGTCACGCTCCTCACGACCGGCGCGACTGTCGGTGCGGCGCCCGCGCCTACAGCCGCGGCCGCCGCGCCCGATCTCCCCGTGGCCAACGTCAAGGCCCATCTCGCCCAGCTGCAGTCCATAGCCACCGCCAACGGTGGCAACCGTGCCCACGGACGCACCGGGTACAAGGCCTCCATCGACTACGTGAAGGCGAAGCTGGACGCGGCCGGATTCACCACGACCCTGCAGCAGTTCACGTCCTCCGGCCGCACCGGTTACAACCTGATCGCGGACTGGCCCGGCGGCGACACCAATCAGGTTGTCATGGCTGGGTCACATCTCGACAGCGTGACGACGGGGCCCGGCATCAACGACAACGGATCCGGGTCGGCGGCGGTGCTGGAGACCGCGCTCGCCGTCTCCCGCGCGCAGTACCAGCCCACAAAGCATCTGCGGTTCGCCTGGTGGGGCGCGGAGGAGCTGGGCATGGTCGGCTCGAGGTACTACGTGAACAACCTGTCCACAGCGAATCGTTCGAGGATCAGCGGCTATCTGAACTTCGACATGATCGGCTCGCCGAACCCCGGGTACTTCGTCTACGACGACGACCCCGCCATCGAGAAGACCTTCAAGGACTACTTCGCGGGCGTCGGCCTCGCGACGGAGCCGGAGACCGAGGGCGACGGCCGCTCGGACCACGCTCCGTTCAAGAACGTGGGCATCCCGGTCGGCGGCCTGTTCAGCGGCGCCGACTACATCAAGACGGCCGCCCAGGCGGCGAAGTGGGGCGGCACGTCGGGCCAGGCCTTCGACCGCTGCTACCACGCCTCCTGCGACACCGCGTCCAACATCAACGACACGGCACTGGACCGGAACGCGGACGCACTGGCGTACGCGGTGTGGGAGCTGTCCTCCTAGCGTGCCTCTGGCCGTAGCGCCCGCTATCTTCGCGGGCGCTACGGATAGCTAGTGCCGCAACAGGCAACGTTCGCCCCGTCGCGACGCCCGGCACGCACTCTCGCCGCACCGGCCGAAGACCCAAGTACGTCCAGTACGAGGGCCTCCGGCCGGCACGCCGAGAGCACGCACCGGACGCCGCTCCTTGACGGGCAAACGTTGCCTGCCGCGGCACTAGGTGGTGTCGGCTCGGGCGCCTGCGCGGTGGGCGAGGCGGGCCATGCGGGAACGGGCCGACTCGAGTTGCTCGAGGTCGTCGGCGGCGGGGCCGCCGTCGACCACGAGCTCGGTCCACAGGCCGATCAGGTCCCGTCCGAGGTGCAGGCCCTGCGAGGGGTCGCGGACCGCGCGCCAGGCCGTGTACGCGCTCTGCACATTGCCGTACGCGGCGTCCGGGTCCTGGTGACGCCTGCGGACCTGGGCAAGGTCGAGCGACAGATGGAACGACCTGAGCGCGTCATCCGCCAAGTAGGCGATGTACGCAGTCAGTTCCCGCAGCCGCAGCACCTCCGGGTGCTCGGGGCCCAGCGACCGCGACGCCTCCGCCACGGCCCGCTCGGCCAGCCCCGCGGCCTCTTCGATCCGGCCCTTCCTGACGGCCTCGTTGATCCGCGTCACCGGCCCCCCGAGGAGGGCCGCGCCCTCCGTCTCCGCCGCCCCCGCCTCCCCCGGTGCCGACGCCAGCACCGACTCCGCGACGGCGTCGAAACCACGCGCGGGAGTGGGCTTCGGCTCCCGCTCGGACTCCATCACGGCCGTGGCCTCCATCAGGGCCGTGGCCTCCGTCGCGGGAACCTGCTGCTCGGGTACCGGGCCGAGCTCCTCCGGCGGAGGCGTCACGGCACCGGTGGCGGCATCCCGCGCCGACTCCGGCTCCGGCACCGGCACCGGCACCGCCCGCAGCGCATGCGCCACCGCGGCCCCGGGCAGCGGCTTCGGTTCCGGCACGGCCCGACTTGTGTACGTCGACGGGGCCGGACCACTTTGCGCCGGACCACTTCGTGCCGAACCACTCGGCACCGGGACCTCGGTCATCCGCACCGGCGCCCCCGCGTATCGGCTCGACCCGTCCACACACACCTCGAGCGGTACGACGAAGCCGATCCGTTCGTCGTGGATCGTGGCGAGGACGGGCCGGCCGGTGGCGAGGGCAACGCGGTGGAGATGGTTCAGGACGGCGTCCTGGACGGCCTCGCCGGGGACGGCGGTGACCGGCATACCGCCGACCGTGGCTCCGCTCCCGGTGCCCTCGGCGGGCACCGGCACAAGCACCTCGATCGGGGGCACCCCGGAGGCTGCCGCCGAGCGCTGCCGCTCGAGTTCTTCGCGGCTGAGTCGAGACATCGGTTCCCTCACTCGGGTCGATCGGGGGAGGAAGGAGAGGAAAGGAAAGGAAGGGGAGAGCGGACGGGAGGAAGGGCGAGACGGAGGAAGTCGAGGAGAGGGATGTGGCCGGCGTGTCGGTGGGACCGTCATCGTCGGACGTCACCTCCCCTATCGTCCACGACTCGGAGACCTCGGACGCACGACCACGTGGGGGATCTGCGATCTGGCTTGGTTGGTTTCCCTTGATGGTTCCATGAGTCTTTCGGCTCACACCCGACTCTCGCGTCACCGCGGCGTCACAGACTCGTCCCAGGACCCCACACCCCGCTACCGAACCTTTCCCGGCGCCGTGAAGACCGACGGGCCGACGACAGCTGATCGATGCGGTCATCGACGTCTACCGGGTGTCGTGCGTGCCCGCCTGGCACACCGGCGACCTCGCCGTCGGACCACCTCGCGAAACGGCCGTGTCGGCACGGTTTTTCCAGCGCGGCCAGCGCGGCCAGCGCGGCCAGCGCGGCCAGCGCGGCCAGCGCGGCCAGGGCTACGCCGTGATGTCCTTCGCCGTGAACCGCGCCCACGCCGCCGAGCCGAATATCGCCGCGTACAGGCCTTGCAGGCCGAGATTGCGGACCAGGTCGTCCCAGTACACCGGGTCGCGCATGAGGTCGGCAAAGGAGAGCCAGTAGTGGGAGAAGAAGTACGGCTGGAGGGCGTGGAGCTGGGGGATCTGGTCGAGGATCTGGATGGTGATCAGCAGGCCGACGGTGGTCGCCATCGCCGCGATGCCGCTGTTCGTCAGCGTCGAGACGAACAGGCCGAGGGCCGCGACGCCGATCAATGACGCGGCGACGACCAGCGCGATGAGAAGCGCCCGCCCCAACCCCTCCGCGAAGCTGATCCGCGTCCCGGAGATGGTGGTCAGTTCACCCAGGGGGAAGAGCAGCGCCCCCACCACGAGCGCCGAGACCGCCACCACCAGCGTCGCGACCAGGCAGAACGTCATCGTGGTCGCGTACTTCGTGATCAGCAGGCGGGTCCGGCCGGCGGGGGCGACGAGGAGATAGCGCAGGGTGCCGGCGTTCGCCTCGCCCGCGATCGCGTCGCCCGCGATGACACCGATCGCCATCGGCAGGAAAAAGGGGAGCGTCGCGGCGAGCGCCGTGAACACCAGGAACAGGCCGTTGTTGGTGACCTGCGCGATGAAGGCCGGTCCCTCGCCGCCTCCGCCGCCCGCGGACGAGCCGTCACTCGTCTCTATCTTGATGGCGACTCCGATGAGAATCGGTACAGCCGCCAGCACGCTCAGCAGTGCGATGGTCCGCCACCGCCGGAAGGTCGTGACGAGCTCGCTGCGGAAGAGTCCGAACGTCCACAGCGGGCTGGGCGCGCGCCCGACATCGACCTGCGAGTCAGCCCCTGCCTGTTCTGCCTGGCCTGCCTGGCCTGCCTGGCCTGCCTGTTCTACCTGGGATACAGCCCCGGCCTTCGAGACAGCTTTAGCCCGCGACATCGAATCCCTCCCCCGTCAGCGCCACGAACGCGTCCTCCAGCGAGGCCCGTTCGACCCCGAAGCCGCGTACTCGGACGCCCGCCGTGACCAACGCGGCGTTCAGGTCGGCGAGTTCCCGGTCCCGATCCGGCGGCTCGGCCGTCACCCCCGTCTCGGTCACCACCACGTCCGCGACCCCCTGCTCCTTCAGGACGCGCGCCGCGTCCCCGGGGTCGGGTGTGGTCACCAGAAGACGGCCCCGTGCCCCCGCCGCGAACTCCGCGACCGCGCCCTGCCTGATCAACCGCCCCTGCGCCATCACGGCCGCATGCGTGCACACCTGTTCGATCTCATCGAGCAGATGCGAGGAGAGGAAGACGGTCGTACCGTCCGAGGCCAACTCACGGATCAGGGACCGGATTTCCCGCATGCCCTGCGGGTCGAGGCCATTGGTCGGCTCGTCCAGGACGAGGAGGCGGCGGGGCTGGAGCAGCGCGGCCGCGAGCCCGAGCCGCTGCTTCATGCCGAGTGAGTACGCCTTCGCCTTCTTGCCCGCGGCGGCGGCGAGTCCGACCCGGTCGAGGGCGGCGGCGACGCGCGTACGCCTGGTGCGCGGATCGGCGGTCGGGTCTGCGGCGTCGTACCGGACGAGGTTGTCGCGGCCGGAGAGGAAGCCGTACAGCGCGGGGCCCTCGATGAGCGCGCCCACGTGCGGGAGCACGGCGCGGGTGGCGCGGGGCATGGGCTGCCCCAGCACGCGCGCCGTGCCCGAGGTCGGCTCGATCAGGCCCATCAGCATGCGGATGGTGGTGGTCTTGCCCGAGCCGTTCGGTCCCAGGAAGCCGAACACGCTGCCCGCCGGGACGGTCAGATCCAGGCCGTCGACGGCGAGCTGCCCGCCGCGGTAGCGCTTGGTGAGCGCGCGGGTGGCGATCACCGTGTCCTCGCCGGGCACGGTGTCGGTGCCGGTGCCTCCCGTGTCGTCCACCAGATCGGGCTCCGCGGCGGACAGTTCCTCCATGGGCTCCCTCGATTCGTCGTGCACGCGGCGAACCTACTGGGCCGCGTCGGCCGCCTTCACCAGCGCGTCCTTGGTGACCGCACCGGCGTACACCTTGCCGTCGTCCGTGATCAGCGCGTTGACCAGGCGGGTCGAGAAGACCGTGCCCGAGCCGAACTTGCCGGTGACCTGGTCGCCGAGGACGTCCAGGAACCCGGAGAAGTCGTCGCTGCCGGACGCGGAGCCCGACGGCAAGCCCTGGCCACCGGTGTCGAACTCGGCGATGGAGTTCCAGCCCTCACCTATGATCTTCAGGCCGTCGAGTCCCTCGCCGATCCCCTCGCGGGACTCCGGTGCCTTCGCGTCCTCGCCCTCGGTGACCTTCGCACCCTTCGGCGGGGAGAAGTCGAAGGTCGAAGCGGCCGGCTCGGCGAAGTCGACCTTGGTGAAGCCGGCGTCCACGACGGCGGCGCCGCCACTCGCCGGGGTCAGCGTGAACTTGAGCGGCACCCCGGTCTTCGCGTCCACCACGACGGTGATCGCGCCGATCGTGGAGCCGGACTGCTTCGGCTTGATCAGCAGTTTGTAGCCGTCACGGCCCGCGATCTGGGCGGTGCCATCGACGGTTACGGAAGTCGTGCCGTCGACCGCTTTCAGGGCCTCGTCGGCGAGTTCCTCGGGCGTGGCCGGAACATCCTCCGGCGCCTTCTCCTTCGTACCCTCGGAGTCGGGGGCGGTCGAGTGGTACACCTCGTTCGACTTGCTGTCGTACGCCCATACGTCGTCGCCGTTACGGATGACGCTGTACTCGGCGGCGCTGTCCAGGACGGAGATCTTGCCCTTGTCCGGGCCGTCGACCGCGACGCGCAGCGTGTGCGTGCCGGAGGCCAGCTCCATGAGCTTGGACTGCGGGTCCGCGGAGGAGCCGTCGTCACCCTGTGCGGCGCCGGACATGAAGCCGCTCTCCAGCCCGCCCAGGTCGGGCAGCCCGAAGTCGGTGCTTATCTTGACCGTGCCGGACAGCTGCTGGGCGTCCGACTCGGCGATCTTCTCGATGAGTTGCTGTGCGGTGATGTCCGGCAGGCTGGGGTCGCCGGAGTCGGCGAGCGCCGGGACGAGCCCGATGGTCGCAGCCGCCACCCCCACCACCGCGACCGGGACGACATACCGAGCGGCCTTGCGGCGGCCCGCGCGCATGTCCTCGGCCTGGGCCTTGCCGGTGCTCGTGCGGTCGTCGGATTCGTACGGATCCATCGGTGACATCGGTGCCTTCGGTGCCATGTGTGCCTTACCTCCGTCGTCGGCGGCGGCCTACCGTCCTGCACTTCTCCACCCGTGTAGCCGCCATTCTCACCCGAACCGGTGAGAAGTGTCGGGGGTCCGAGGGGGTCCCCCGGAAAACTGCTGCCTCAAGCAGACCAAATCGGCCGACGGGAAGCGTCAGCCCCCGGAGCCAACCTCGCGTACTCCTGCGGTATGACGTGAGGAGGCGGTGGCTGCCCCGACCCGTAGGGGTTGGGGCAGCCACCGCCTCGCACCAGCGGGTCAGCGCGCCGCGGATCAGCGCTGTACGAACACGTAGTCCGCCTGGTACGGCACGCCCACGATCGTGCCCGGTGAGCAGGACCCGGCCGGGGCGACGCCGCCCACGGTGTTGAGGCGCAGGATCTCCTGCGTGTCGGCCAGCAGACCGCGGTGCTTGCCGGACTGGGTGGCCTTGAGATCCAGCTCGGGGATGTTCTTGTCGCCGTTCGGGGTCCTGGAGATCACCGACCCGGTGACCGCGCTGCGGTCGGGCGCGACCCACTGCGGCGTACCGGAGTTGGGTTTGACGAACGTGTGCGCGATGCTGCCGCCGAGCACGGCCGAGACGTCACGCTGGGCGAAGGCGTAGCCGCCTCCCTCGGCCGGCTTGCACTCGTAGATCTGCTTGCCCTTGACGACGGAGGCCTGGAAGTTGTCGAGGGCGTCCCGGAAGTCGAAGGAGCCGGTGACCTTGTGGAGCTGACCGCGCACGGCTCCGCCCGGGAACTCGGCGGTGTGCAGATTGGCGTAGAACGCGCCCGGATCGTTCTTCAACTGCTCGAGCAGGGCGGCGTCCTTGACCCTCACCGTGCCGACCACATGGTGGCCCTTGATCTTCCCGAGCAGCTTGGTGAAGTCGACCTTGACTCCGCCGTTGGCGCCCTTGGCACCCTGGTGGATGTGGAGCAGGGTCGGCTTGCCGGTGCCGCGCCAGGTCACGGCGACGGACACCTTGTCGCCCTTGACCTTGATGAACTCCAGCGCCGCGCCGTCCTTGTCGCCGACGGCGGGGCCGCCCTGCACGGGCACCTCGTTGGCGCCGTTGAGGCTGGTGGCGAAGATGGTGCCCCCGGTGCCGCCCATCACTCCGCTCTGCACGGCGATGGTCTGGTCGCCGTGCGCGGAGTGACTCTTGCTCCCGTGGCTGCCGCTGTCGGCAACCGCCGGGATGACAGCGGCGGCGACACCTGCCGCGGCGGCCACCGCGACACCGGCCAGGATCAGGCTCTTACGACGCCGCGGAAACGTGGCGTCGGGTCGGGCGTCGGATCGGACATCAGGTCGGGCGGTGGATCGAGCGGTGGATCCGGCGTCGGATCGGGCGTTAGATCCCATGATTCTGTTTTCTCCCCGTATGTCAGCCGACGCCCCCTGCGTCAGCTTCTGGGGAGGGTTACGGAATGGATCTGAGCTTGGACTCAATCTAAGAGTGTGACCTGCGCCACCTACACTTACGGTCCGTCCTGCGCTCGCGGAACCCTCACCCGGCCCGGTGCACCACCGCATCGACCAGCTCCACCAGCGCCGCCTTCGCGTCACACTCGGGCAGCGGAACCAACGCCGCCCGGGCCTCCTCCGCGTAGCGCACGGTGTCCCGCCGCGCCTGCTCGAGAGCGGGATGGACCCGCAGCAGCGAGAGCGCCTCGGCGTGCCGGGCGTCGTCCGTCAGATCGGAGTCGAGCAGCTCGCACAGCGCGATGTCCTCCGCCAGGCCGAGCCGCTCCGCCCGCTCACGCAACCGCAGTACCGGCAGCGTGGCGATCCCCTCGCGCAGATCCGTCCCCGGCGTCTTCCCCGACTCGCGCGAGTCGGACGCGATGTCCAGCACATCGTCCGCGAGCTGGAAGGCGACACCGAGCCGCTCCCCGTACTGCGTCAGCACGTCGACGACCGTCTCGTCGGCCCCCGACATCATCGCGCCGAACCGGCATGCGACGGCGACCAGCGACCCGGTCTTGCCGCTGAGCACGTCGAGGTAGTGCTCGACCGGATCGCGGCCGTCGCGCGGCCCCGCCGTCTCCAGGATCTGCCCGGTGACCAGCCGCTCGAACGCCTCGGCCTGGATGCGGACGGCCTCGGGCCCGAGGTCGGCCAGGGTGTGCGACGCGCGCGCGAAGAGGAAGTCGCCGGTGAGGACGGCCACCGAGTTGCCCCAGCGGTTGTTCGCACTGGGCACTCCGCGCCGCGCGTCCGCCTCGTCCATGACGTCGTCGTGGTACAGCGTGGCGAGATGAGTCAGCTCGACGACCACGGCCGAGGGCACGACACCCGGCGCGTACGGATCCCCGAACTGCGCGGCGAGCATCACGAGCAGCGGGCGAAACCGCTTCCCCCCGGCCCGCAGGAGATGCTGCGCGGCCTCCGTGATGAAGGGGACCTCGCTCTTGGTGACTTCGAGCAGGCCCTCCTCCACAGCCGTCAACCCGGCCTGGATATCGGCTTCGAGAGCCTGGTCCCGCACGCTCAGCCCGAACGGCCCGACGACGGTCACGAGAGGTTCTCCTGTCTGCTGACGATCACATGGCGAACTCGGTCGATCATTCGGTCGATGACACGGTTTGTCGATGTGTCGCTGCCATCACTCAAGTCAGCGTATCCGGTCACGTTTCGATCACCACGAGCGCCCACCGTCCCCACTGTCGACTTCCTCCCGACTTCCCCCTCGCTTGCCACCCGATGCCCCCCGAGCGGCAGACAGCCCCACGCCGAGCAACGGATTGCGCCGCGCCAGGGCGACATCGAGGCATGAGCGGTATGTCCTTGATCTGCTGGTATGAATCGATATATCCGGATCGAATGGAGCCATACGAACACGAGGCACAGGGACACGAGGCATAGGAACACGGTGACGCTTCAGGGCGCAGTCGCGTAGGGAACGCTCGTCCATATGGCCCCAGTCTCGGGCTTCCCTCACCTTCCGGCCGCACCACACCGCGCACCCCGTCCACCGAGGTCACCCACTCCCCCGAGGTCACCCCGATGAACCCGCTGAACCCGCACATCCGTACGTCCTTCCCGTACGAGACGACTCACGAGGACCTCTGGATCCCACTCCCGGACGGCACCCGTCTGTACGCACGCGTATGGCGCCCGATGACCGACGAGCCCGTACCCGCCCTCCTCGAATACCTCCCGTTCCGCCTCACCGACTGGACCGCACCCCGCGACTGGCAGCGCCACCCCTGGTACGCGGGCCACGGCTACGCGTCCGTCCGCGTGGACGTCCGTGGCCACGGCAACTCGGAGGGCATGCCGACGGACGAGTACGCGCAGATCGAGCCGGCCGACGGGGTGGACGTGGTCGACTGGCTGGCCGCCCAGCCCTGGTGCAGCGGCAGTGTGGGCATGTTCGGCATCTCCTGGGGCGGCTCCATCTCCCTCCAGATCGCGGCCCGCGCGCCCGAGTCGCTCAAGGCGATCGTCACGGTCGGCTCGACGGACGATCGCTATGACAACGACGTGCACTACATGGGAGGTTCCGTCCTCGCCGTCGACACGCACGCGTGGGCGGCCACGATGCTCGCGTTCGTCGCCCGACCGCCGGACCCGGTGCACATTGGCCGGGTGATGTGGCGCGACATGTGGGTGAAGCGGCTGAAGGCGGTGGACCCGTACGTTCACACCTGGCTGGCCCACCAGACCCGCGACGCGTACTGGCGCCACGGCAGTGTCCGCGAGGACTACGGCGCGATCCGGGCGGCTGTCCTCGCGGTGGGCGGCTGGCACGACCCGTACCGCGACACGGTGCTGCGGCTGATCGAGAACCTCCCGCCGGACCGCGTACGCGGCCTGATCGGCCCCTGGTGCCACGAGTACCCGGACAGGGGTCTCCCGCCGGGTCCGGCGATCGGCTTCCTGCAGGAAACGCTGCGATGGTGGGACCACTGGCTCAAGACGCCCGGCTCGCCCCCGGACCCGTCCACCGACTCGTCCACCGGCCCGTCCACCGGCCCGTCCACCGACTCGTCCACCGGCCCGAGCACCGGCCCGAGCGTGATGTCAGAACCACTCCTGCGCTCCTACGTCATGGACGCGCACGCCCCTGCCACGACCTACCCCGCCCTCCCCGGCCGCTGGGTGGGCGACGCCGCCTGGCCCTCTCCCTCCGTGACCCCGATCTCGTACCCACTCCAGGGAGCACCGGTACTGGTGCGCTCCCCCCAGCACACCGGTGTGGACGCGGGCCGCTTCTCCCCCTTCGGCAACGACGCCGACCTGCCGCCCAATCAGCGGGAGGAGGACGCGAGATCCGCGTGCTTCGAGTTCGAGGCCCCGGAGGAGACCTGGATCCTGGGCTGCCCGAGGCTCCGTCTGCGTCTGACATCCCACTCACCCCTGGGCCAGGTGATCGCCCGGGTCTGCGACGTGGCTCCCGACGGCGCCTCGACCCTGGTGACCCGGGGTGCACTGAACCTGTCCGCGCGCCATGGCCGTGACCAGGCAGTTTCCTGGAAACCGGGCTCTACGGAGGATGTGGTTTTCGACCTGACCGGTATCGGCTACGCGTTCCCGCCGGGGCACCGCATCCGTCTCTCCGTCTCCTCGGCGTACTGGCCGTGGATCTGGCCCCAGCCGGGCTCGGAGGCGGGCTTCACCCTGGACCCGAACGGGAGTTCCCTCGAACTTCCCGTACGCGCACGCGAGTCGGACCCCTCGATCGCCTTCGAGGAGCCCGAGCAGTCCGAACCCCTCGGGGTGGCCTCCCCGACCACCTTCGACGAACCCCGCCCGGAACGTGTCGTCGTACGCGACGTGGCGAAGGGCGAGTGGCGCCTGGAGGTCGACCCCCGCCACGGAGGTACCCGCGTCTACCCGGACGGCCTCGAATGCACGGAGGACGCACGGGAGATGTACACGATCCAGGAGGTCGACCCACTGAGCGCCCGCGCGCGCTCGGACTGGTCGATCCGCCTCCACCGCCCGGACCTGGCATGGAACGCGACAGTCGAGGCGCACTCCGAAATCACCTGCGACGCCGAGGACTTCATCACGTCGAACGAACTGATCTGCAAGGACGGCAACGAGGTGGTCTTCCATAGGACGTGGGAGAGGAGATTCCCCCGCACGGCGGCCGTCGCCGACGCAGCACCCCACTGGAGTCCCGGCGGCGCGATGGGGTAGCTCTGAGGACCGTGGCACGGACCGAAGAATTCCTCATGTACCTCGACGAGGGGATGCTCGCGTACTTCCGCGAGATGGCCCACGAGATGGTGACGCGCTTCGGGATCGCGCGGGCGGAAGCGGTCGCGAGAATCAACAGGGCTTACAGCGGCCGGGAGTTCGCCCGCTACCCCGACCTGATGTGCCACGAACTCCCCGAATACTGGGCCTACGGCCTGTACTTCAAGCCCAACGCGTGCCGGCTCCCGGACGACGACCCGGACACAGACCTGTCGATGCGGGAGGTGCGGCCGGCCCCACCCGACGGCTCTGCCGCTTGGACGCGCGAAGCGTAATGCCCGAGTTGCTCCCATTGCCGCTTTACTCATGCTTGGTCGCGTGAAATGAGTCACGCCCGAACGCGCGAGAACCCTTCCCGCCGCTCAGCTATTCCCCCTTTGCGGAAAGCAAGTTGAGCGTCACGTTCCGGAATAATCGGGCAATTCATCCCTCGCGTTGACCAGGAGAAAGCGATCTACACCGGGAAATCAGGCCTTGTTTCCGACATGTGCTCTCGCATACGTTCACGTCGATCCGGACGGACCACCCAATCCTGCCGCCGTCCGGAATCCCCACCCACCCGCACGCACGGCAGGAGCGGGGGACCCAAGCACATCGCCGATCCGGACTCCGGAGCGGCTAGGGGTGAAGCCGCACCCAATCGCGGCCGGGCACCTCCCGCCCGAACCCGACAGCTCACCTCGCAGGCGCCCGAGAGGAATTCACCATGGCCGCACGTCAGCACCGCCACCCCAGGACCAGCACCCTCACCCGCGGTTTCATCGCCGCGGCAACGGGCGGAGCCGCCCTCGTTCTCCCGATCCTGGGCGCGACCGGCGCACAGGCCGCCCCCGCCGGCGCCACCCCTCAGGTCCAGCTCATCACGTACAAGGTGGTCGCGGGTGACACCCTGGGCACGATCGCCGCGAAGTACCCCAAGAGCGGTGGCTGGAAGAAGCTGTACGAGGCCAACAGCGCGGTCATCGGCGCCGACCCGACCACGCTCCGCCCGGGCCTCACGCTGACGGTGGGCACGAAGACCGTCAAAGCCGCCACCAAGGCGACCACGGCCGCCCCCGCCTCGGCGAAGACCTACACCAACAACCTCGACGGCTGGATCAAGCAGTCGCTGGACATCATGGCCAAATCCGGCATACCGGGCACCTATAACGGTATCTACCGCAACGTCATGCGCGAGTCCTCCGGAAACCCCCTGGCCATCAACAACTGGGACTCCAATGCCGCGGCCGGCATCCCCTCCAAGGGCCTCCTCCAGGTCATCGACCCGACGTTCAAGGCCTACCACGTGCCCGGCACGTCGATGGACCCCTACGACCCGGTCGCGAACATCACGGCGGCCTGCAACTACGCGGCGGCGAAGTACGGCTCGATCGACAACGTCAACGGGCCCTACTGAACGACGTCAAACGGGGCCCACCGACCGCGGAACCACCGCACTGGAGACACCGCCCCGGAAACAACCGCTCCGGAACAACCGCTCCAGCACCACCGCGATCCCATCCTCCTCGTTCGACAGGGTCACCTCGTCGGCCACCGCCTTCAGTTCCGGGTGGGCGTTGGCCATGGCGACCCCATGGGCGGCCCAGTCGAACATGGGGATGTCGTTGGGCATGTCACCGAAGGCGATGGTCGCGTCGGGGCTCAGCCCCAGGTGCTCGGCGGCGAGAGCCAGACCCGTCGCCTTGGTCACGCCGCATGGCTGGAGTTCGACGGTGCCGGGGCCCGACATGGTGACGGTGGCCAAGGATCCCACCGCGCCGCGGGCCGCCGAGGCCAACTCGTCGTCGGACAGCGAGGGGTGACGGAGCAGCACCTTGCTGATCGGCTCTGTCCAGAGGTCGTCACGGCGGCCCACCCGTACCGCGGGAAGGGTCGGATGCGGCATGACGTACCCCGGCTCGATGAGCGTCAGTCCGTCCACGCCGTCCTGGTCCACCGCCGCGTAGAGCAGCCCGACCTCCGCCTCGATCTTGCCCAGCGCCGTCTCCGCGAGCTCCCGGTCCAGGGTCACCGACCACAGCAGGCGGGCCGCCCCCGCGTCGTACAACTGCGCTCCCTGTCCGCACACCGCCAGCCCCGCACCGCCGAGTTCGTCGAGGAGCGGTCGCACTCTCGGCGCCGGGCGCCCGGTCACGACCAGGTGCCTGGCGCCCGCTTCGACCGCCCTCGCCAACGCGGCCCGGGACCGGTCGGAGAGGGTGTCGTCGCCGCGGAGCAGCGTTCCGTCCAGGTCAGTGGCGATAAGTGAATATGCAGTCGGAGCGGCCATGATCCGAAGAATACGGATCGATCGACTCATCGGCCCGGCGTGAACCGGACGACGTCCGGTATCCCGTCAGCAACGCCGTTCACCGTACGGGGTGTACGAGGTCCTGTTCCGCCCGCACGGTCATGCGGGGCGAGGACCCTGGCGTGACACCCCACTGGCCGGTGGCATGTCGACGAGGAGCGGCCCGCACCCCAACTCGTCACTCTCCGTCGGCCGGCACGCGCCTGATCTCCGGATTCATGTGACGGAGCGTGGCTACCCTGCCCGGCCCTGATGGCATTCGGACACGTGCGTACGGTGACCGCCCTTGGGTGTACAGGGCGGTTCCGCTGTGTGTGGAAGGTGAGCGCGGCGGTCGGGATGGTCCAGGACAGCGCGAACGAATCCGAGTGGGATGTCACTCCGGAGGATGACGCGACTGCGACGTCTGTGACCGCCGACAGCCAACTCGAGCCCTGACGCGAGGGGTTGAGCCGCTCTCGCCCGTACGGTCACCTCACCCGTGCGCCGCCACCACATGCTTGGCCACCCGCGGCGAAGCGAACTCCGTGCCGCACACGAACCGCATCACCGGCCCGTACGAAGCCGCCGCCGGCAACCCCGTGAAGTACAGCCCGGGAACGGAGGACCGATACCCGGCGCCGAGCTTCGGCGTGCCGCGGCTCACCGCCAGCTCCGTACGCAACTCGTGGCCCAGGAAGTCCATCGCGGCGATGTCGACACGGTAGCCGGTTGCGGATATGACGTGGTCGGCGGAGAGCTCCTCGGTCCGGCCGCCGTCGGCGTGTAACGGTCCTCGGCAATCGCATACATCGGTATGCCGAGGCGGCCCAGACTTCGGATGGCGCCCACTCCGCCGTGGTGCAGCGGATAGTCGCCGAACTTCACGATCAGGCCCGGTACGTCCTGGTCAGCGTCGACCGGCACGCCTCTGGCGCTCCTGGCCACGGGTCCCCCCACGTGCCCCCCTACGGACCGGACCCACCCCGTCCGTGTCCCCAAAGGACGCTAAGCCGGAATTGCCGCGTCCAACAAGGTGCCCGATTCGGACATTGCGAACTCTTCAGGCACTGCCACAGCACAGCCACTCCCCCGTAACGTGTGCCGCGACCACATGGAACACGTTGAACACGCGGAACGCATGAATACCGTGGCGAACACGAAAGTGAGGCGACACCCCGATGCCCCCCTTCGATGTCCCCGAGGGCGACCCCTTCGGTCCGCACAATCTTCCGTACGGCGTTTTCAGCCGGGCGGACCCGTCCGAGCGGAGCATCGGCGTCCGGCTCGGCGACCACGTGCTCGACGCAGGCGCAGCGGCTCGGGCGCTCGGCTCCCCCTATGCCGACCTGCTCGCGCGGTCGACCTTGAACCCGCTGCTTGCGGCGGGCCGCACGGCCTGGTCCGACGTACGCCGCGCGCTCACGGCATGGGTGACGGTGCCGGCCCACCGAGAGACCGTCGAGCCTCTCCTCCACCCCCTCGCGGAGGTGACGCTGCACCTCCCCTTCGAAGTCGCGGACTACGTCGACTTCTACTCCTCCGAGAACCACGCCCGTAACGTCGGACAGATCTTCCGCCCCGACGCCGCGGACTCCCTCACCCCCAACTGGAAACACCTCCCCATCGGCTACCACGGCCGGTCCGGCACAGTCGTGGTGTCGGGCACGGATGTCGTACGTCCGTCGGGCCAGCGCAAGGCCGTCTCCGCCACCACCCCCGTCTTCGGGCCCTCCACCCGGCTGGACATCGAGGCGGAGGTCGGCTTCGTCGTCGGCGCCCCGTCGAGCCTGGGCACCCCCGTCCCCCTCTCCTCCTTCCGCGACCACGTCTTCGGCCTCTGCCTCCTCAACGACTGGTCGGCGCGCGACATCCAAGCCTGGGAGTACGTCCCTCTCGGCCCCTTCCTCGGCAAGTCCTTCGCCACATCGGTGTCGGCGTGGATCACCCCCCTCGACGCCCTGGACAGCGCCCGGATCACACCCCCGCCGCGCACGCACCCCCTCCTCCCCTACCTTCACGACTCCGACGACGAGCCCGGCGGCTATGACCTGCGCATTTCCGTAGCCCTCAACGGCCACGTCATCTCCGAGCCGCCCTTCTCCACCATGTACTGGACGGCCGCCCAGCAACTGGCCCACATGACAGTCAACGGAGCATCGCTCCGCACGGGTGACCTGTACGGCTCGGGCACGGTCAGCGGCCCCTCCGAGGGCGAGCGCGGCTCCCTCCTCGAGCTCACCTGGAACGGCCGCGACACCCTCGAACTCCCGGACGGCAAACGCACCTTCCTGGAGGACGGCGACGAGGTGACGCTCACTGCATGGGCTCCCGGTCCCGACGGCACCCGCGTGGGCCTGGGCGAGGTGACCGGCAGGATCGCCCCGGCCTCCTGACCCCCGGCCTCCAGACCCGCCGGATGGCCGGGACCGCGAGTCCCGAGACCCCGGCTGCTGAAGCCCGGCCTCGTACCCGCGCTCCCCGTATCCCCTATATCCAGTCCTCCGGCTCCGGTTCCGCATCCATCTCTGGCCAGTCCGGGTCCGGGGCCGGGGCCGCGTCCGTCGCCGTACCCGGCGTTCCCCCGGGAGCGCCGCCGCCCAGGGAGGCGAGCACCCCGACGACGCCTTCCCCGTACGTCGCCAGCTTCTTCTCACCCACCCCGCTGATGCCGCCCAGGTCCGCCACCGAGGTGGGCCACACCGTGGCGATCTCCCGGAGCGTGGCGTCGTGGAAGATGACGTACGCGGGGACGCCCTGTTCCTTGGCCTGCTCGGCACGCCAGGAGCGCAGGGCCTCGAAGGCGGGGACGAGTTCCTGGGGCAGCTCGGCCGCGGCGCTCTTGGCCTTGCGCTCGCCCCGGGAGGACGAGGACGAGGAGCGGGCCACGGTCGGCTTCGGCGCCTCCTTGCGCAACGGCACCTCCCGCTCGCGCCGCAGCACCGTCCCGCTTGCCTCGGTCAGCACCAGCGTCCCGTACTCGCCCTCGACCGCGAGCAGCCCCTGGGCCAGCAACTGTCGTACGACGCCGCGCCATTCGGACTCGGCCAGTTCCTCTCCGATGCCGAACACGGACAGCTGGTCGTGGTCGAACTGGATCACCTTGGCGGTCCGGCGCCCCAGCAGGATGTCGACGAGCTGGACCGCGCCGAACTTCTGCCCGCGCTCGCGCTGCAGCCGCACCACCGTGGACAGCAGCTTCTGCGCCGCGATCGTGCCGTCCCAGGTCTCGGGCGGCGCCAGGCACGTGTCGCAGTTGCTGCAGGCAGGGGTGTGCGGGTCCTGGCCGAAGTAGGCCAGGAGCTGGGAGCGCCGGCACTGGACCGTCTCGCACAGGGCCAGCATCGAGTCGAGATGGGCGGCCGCCCGGCGGCGGAACGCCTCGTCGCCCTCCGAGCCCTGGATCATCTTGCGCTGCTGGACCACGTCCTGAAGGCCGTACGCCATCCATGCCGTCGACGGCAGTCCGTCACGGCCCGCGCGTCCCGTCTCCTGGTAGTAGCCCTCGACCGACTTCGGCAGATCGAGATGGGCGACGAACCGGACGTCGGGCTTGTCGATGCCCATGCCGAAGGCGATCGTGGCGACCACGACGAGGCCCTCTTCACGCAGGAAGCGCGAC
This sequence comes from Streptomyces sp. SD15, assembly GCF_054462255.1. Taxonomy (NCBI): domain Bacteria; kingdom Bacillati; phylum Actinomycetota; class Actinomycetes; order Kitasatosporales; family Streptomycetaceae; genus Streptomyces; species Streptomyces sp. SD15. Next base: position 98,388 of record NZ_JBTLMO010000015.1, read on the forward strand.
TGGTGGGCGGCGCGGGTGCCCGCGTCCAGGCCCGCGTGGTACGGCACCGCCTCGACACCGTTGCGGGAGAGGAACTCGGCCGTCTTCTCCACCGAGTTGCGCGAGAGGCAGTACACGATGCCCGCGTCGCCCGCGTGCTCCTCGCGCAGGAACGACAGCAGCTGTTTCTTCGGGTCGGCCTTCGGGACGATCCGGTACTGAATGTTGGGCCGGTCGAAGCTCGCCTCGAAGTGGCGGGCGCTCGGCATGCCCAGGCGCTGGGTGATCTCCCGGTGCGTCGCGTGTGTGGCTGTGGCCGTCAGCGCGATGCGCGGGACGTCCGGCCAGCGCTCGCCGAGCAGTGAGAGGGCCAGGTAGTCGGGGCGGAAGTCGTGGCCCCACTGGGCCACGCAGTGCGCCTCGTCGATCGCGAAGACGGAGATCTTCGCCCGCGACAGCAGGTCCAGCGTGGTGTCCAGGCGCAGCCGCTCCGGGGCCAGGTAGAGCAGGTCCAGCTCCCCCGCCAGGAGCTCGGCCTCGACCACGCGCCGCTCGTCGAAGTCCTGCGTGGAGTTCATGAACCCGGCGCGCACGCCCAGCGCCCGCAGCGCGTCCACCTGGTCCTGCATCAGGGCGATGAGGGGGGAGACCACGACTCCCGTACCCGGCCTGACCAGGGCCGGAATCTGGTAGCAGAGCGACTTTCCGCCGCCCGTCGGCATCAGGACGACGGCGTCACCGCCTGTCACCACATGCTCGATGATCGCTTCCTGCTCGCCCCGGAAGGCGTCGTACCCGAAGACCCGGTGGAGCGTGGCCAGTGCCTCGCTCTCCCCCAGCTTCTCCGTCGCGTCCGCTTCGGTCATCACACCCGTCCCGCCCATCCCGCTCATCGCTCGTCGTCCCCCGTATGTCGTGCTTCGCCCACGACAGCCACCATAGGGCTCCGCACCGACAGCCTCAGAGTTATCCACAGGCTGCGACCGGCCGGCTCCGGTACGCACCGGCGAGACGCGGGACGACAAGACCCTGAACACGCCTCGGACCCGCTCCCATGGAGGGAGCGGGTCCCGGCGCCTACGTGGTTCAGACGCCTACGCGGTTCAGCGGACGAAGACCCCCGCCTGGCTCGCCAGGTCCAGGAAGTACTGCGGCGCCACACCCAGCACCAGCGTGACCGCCACACCGAACCCGATCGCCGTCATGGTCAGCGGCGACGGCACGGCCACCGTCGGACCCTCCGGCCGCGGCTCGCTGAAGAACATGAGCACGATCACGCGGATATAGAAGAACGCCGCGATCGCCGACGAGATCACACCGACCACGACCAGCGCGCCCGCTCCGCTCTCCGCCGCCGCCTTGAACACGGCGAATTTCCCGGCGAAGCCGGAGGTCAGCGGGATGCCCGCGAAGGCCAGCAGGAAGACCGCGAAGACGGCCGCGACCAGCGGGGACCTGCGTCCGAGGCCCGCCCACTTGGACAGGTGCGTCGCCTCGCCGCCCGCATCCCGGACCAGGGTCACGACCGCGAAGGCTCCGATCGTCACGAACGAGTACGCGGCCAGATAGAAGAGGACCGACGAGACGCCGTCCGGCGAGGCCGCGATGACACCCGCGAGGATGAATCCTGCGTGCGCGATTGACGAGTACGCGAGCAGCCGCTTGATGTCGGTCTGGGTGATCGCGACGATCGCACCGCCCAGCATGGTGACGACCGCGACGGCCCACATGACCGGCCGCCAGTCCCAGCGCAGGCCCGGCAGGACGACGTAGAGGAGTCGCAGCAGGGCTCCGAAGGCGGCCACCTTGGTCGCCGCCGCCATGAAGCCGGTGACCGGTGTCGGGGCGCCCTGGTAGACGTCCGGGGTCCACATGTGGAACGGCACCGCGCCGACCTTGAAGAGCAGGCCCATGACGACCATCGCGGCGCCGATGAGCAGCAGCGCGTCGTTGCCCATGGTGTCGGCGAGCACCGGGTCGATGTTGGCGATCGTGCCGTCGACGACCTGCGCGATCGTCGCGTACGACACCGAGCCCGCGTAGCCGTACAGCAGGGCGATGCCGAACAGGGTGAACGCGGAGGCGAAGGCGCCGAGCAGGAAGTACTTGACCGCGGCCTCCTGCGACATGAGCCGCTTGCGGCGGGCCACGGCGCACAGCAGATACAGGGGCAGCGAGAAGACTTCCAGCGCGATGAACAGCGTCAGCAGGTCGTTGGCCGCCGGGAAGATCAGCATGCCGCCGATCGCGAAGAGCAGCAGCGGGAACACCTCGGTGGTGGTGAACCCCGCCTTCACCGCGGCCTTTTCGCTGTCGCTGCCGGGCACGGACGCGGCCTGGGCGGCGAACGAGTCGACGCGGTTGCCATGTGCCTCCGGGTCGAGCCGCCGCTCGGCGAAGGTGAACACGCCGAGCAGACCGGCGAGCAGGATCGTGCCCTGAAGGAACAGCGCGGGCCCGTCGACGGCGATCGCGCCCATGGCCGCGATGCGCGCCTTCGTGGTGCCGTATCCACCCGCCGCGAGTGCGACGACCGCGGCGAAGGCGGCGGCGAGCGCGACGACGGACACGAACACTTGAACGTAGTAGCGGGACTTGCGGGGCACGAAGGCCTCGACCAGCACCCCGACGACAGCCGCACCGATGACGATCAAGGTGGGCGACAATTGCCCGTATTCGATCTTCGGTGCGCCGATCTTCGAGATCGGTTCGGCCGCGGTTGCCGCCGTTGTCCACAGGCTGTGGACGGCTGATGCGCTCACTTGGCCGCCTCCACCTCGGGCTGGGGGTCCTTCTCGTGTACGTCTGACATGGTCTGCTGGACCGCCGGGTTGATGATGTCGGTGACCGGCTTCGGGTAGACGCCCAGGAAGATCAGCAGAGCGATCAGCGGGGCGACCACCAGGAGCTCACGCACCCTGAGGTCGGGCATCTCGGCGACCTCCGCCTTCACCGGGCCCGTCATCGTCCGCTGGTAGAGGACGAGCGTGTAGAGCGCGGCGAGGACGATGCCGAAGGTGGCGATGATGCCGACGGCCGGGTAGCGCGCGAACGCGCCGACCAGGACCAGGAATTCACTCACGAAGGGCGCGAGCCCGGGGAGCGAGAGGGTCGCCAGGCCGCCGATCAGGAAGGTACCGGCGAGCACCGGAGCGACTTTCTGCACCCCTCCGTAGTCGGCGATCAGACGCGAGCCGCGCCGCGAGATCAGGAAGCCCGCCACCAGCATCAGGGCGGCCGTCGAGATCCCGTGGTTGACCATGTAGAGCGTCGCGCCCGACTGGCCCTGGCTGGTCATCGCGAAGATGCCCATGATGATGAACCCGAAGTGCGAGATCGACGCGTACGCCACCAGCCGCTTGATGTCCCGCTGGCCGACCGCGAGCAACGCCCCGTAGATGATGCTGATGAGCGCCAGTACGAGGATGACCGGCGTCGCCCACTTCGACGCCTCCGGGAAAAGCTGGAGACAGAAGCGGAGCATCGCGAAGGTGCCGACCTTGTCGACCACCGCCGTGATCAGTACGGCGACGGGGGCCGTGGCCTCCCCCATGGCGTTGGGCAGCCATGTGTGCAGCGGCCACAGCGGTGCCTTCACCGCGAACGCGAAGAAGAAGCCGAGGAAGAGCCACCGTTCCGTGTTGGTCGCCATGTCGAGCGAACCATTGGCCCGGGCTTCGGCGATCTCCTGGAGCGAGAAGTTTCCGGCCACTACATAGAGGCCGATTACGGCGGCCAGCATGATCAGGCCGCCGACCAGGTTGTAGAGGAGGAACTTCACCGCGGCATACGACCGTTGGGTCGCCGCCACCTCGTCCCCGTGCTCGTGGGCACGGTCCCCGAAGCCGCCGATGAGGAAGTACATCGGGATGAGCATGGCTTCGAAGAAGATGTAGAAGAGAAAGACGTCGGTGGCCTCGAAGGAGAGGATCACCATCGCCTCGACGGCCAGGATCAGGGCGAAGAAGCCCTGCGTCGGCCGCCAGCGCTTGTTCCCGGTCTCGTGCGGGTCGGCGTCGTGCCAGCCCGCGAGAATCACGAACGGGATGAGCAGGGCGGTCAACGCGACGAGCGCCACCCCGATCCCGTCCACCCCCAACTCGTACCGCACCCCGAAGTCCTTGATCCAAGGGTGGGATTCGGTGAGCTGGTAGCGGTCGCCGTCGGGATCGAAGCGTACGAGCACGATCGCGGCCAGGACGAGCGTGGCGAGCGAGACGAGCAGCGCCAGCCACTTGGCGGCGACGCGCCGGGAAGCCGGCACGGCGGCCGTGGCGATCGCCCCGATCGCCGGGAGCGCCGCCGTCGCTGTCAGCAGAGGAAACGACATCGGTATCAGACCGCCCTCATCAGCAGGGTCGCGGCGATGAGGACCGCCGCACCGCCGAACATCGAGACCGCGTACGAGCGCGCATAGCCGTTCTGCAGCTTGCGCAGCCGCCCGGAGAGGCCACCCATCGAGGCAGCCGTGCCGTTGACGACCCCGTCGACCAGGGTGTGGTCGACGTACACCAGGGAGCGCGTGAGGTGCTCCCCGCCGCGCACCAGCACGACGTGGTTGAAGTCGTCCTGGAGCAGGTCGCGCCGGGCGGCCCGGGTGAGCAGGGAGCCACGCGGGGCGACGACCGGGACGGGGCTGCGCCCGTACTGCGCGTACGCGATGGCGGCGCCGATGACCAGCAGGACCATGGTGGCGAGCGTGACCGTGAGGGCGCTGACCGGGGAGTCCCCGTGGCTGTGACCGGTGACCGGCTCCAGCCAGTGCAGAAAGCGGTCACCGATGCTGAAGTAGGCGCCCGCGCCCACTGATCCGACGGCCAGCACGATCATCGGGATCGTCATGGACCTCGGGGACTCGTGCGGGTGCGGCTCATGGCCTTCTGCGTCCGGCTGCCACCGCTTCTCTCCGAAGAACGTCATCAGCATCACGCGCGTCATGTAGTACGCGGTGATCGCCGCGCCCAGCAGGGCCACGCCGCCGAGGATCCAGCCCTCGGTGCCGCCCTTGGCGAAGGCCGCCTCGATGATCTTGTCCTTGGAGAAGAATCCGGACAGGCCCGGGAAGCCGATGATGGCCAGATAGCCGAGGCCGAAGGTGACGAAGGTGATCGGCATGTACGTGCGCAGGCCGCCGTACTTCCGCATGTCGACCTCGTCGTTCATGCCGTGCATCACCGAGCCGGCGCCGAGGAACAGCCCGGCCTTGAAGAAGCCGTGCGTCACCAGGTGCATGATCGCGAAGACGTAGCCGATGGGGCCGAGGCCCGCGGCCAGCACCATGTAGCCGATCTGCGACATCGTCGAACCGGCGAGCGCCTTCTTGATGTCGTCCTTCGCGCAACCGACGATCGCACCGAACAGGAGCGTGACGGCACCGACCACGGTGACGACGAGCTGCGCGTCGGGCGCCGCGTTGAAGATCGCGCCGGAGCGGACGATCAGGTACACACCCGCGGTCACCATCGTCGCGGCGTGGATGAGGGCCGAGACCGGAGTAGGACCTTCCATCGCGTCCCCGAGCCAGGACTGCAGCGGCACCTGGGCGGACTTGCCGCAGGCCGCGAGCAGCAGCATCAGGGCGACGGCGGTGAGCTTGCCCTCGGTCGCGCCGCCGACGAGTCCCGGCTCCTCATGGGTGCCGAGCACCGGCCCGAAGGCGAAGGTCCCGAAGGTGGTGAACATCAGCATGATCGCGATCGACAGGCCCATGTCGCCGACACGGTTGACCAGGAAGGCCTTTTTCGCGGCGGTGGCGGCGCTGGGCTTGTGCTGCCAGAAACCGATCAGCAGGTACGAGGCGAGGCCGACGCCCTCCCAGCCGACGTACAGCAGAAGGTAGTTGTCGGCGAGGACGAGCAGCAGCATCGCCGCGAGGAACAGGTTCAGATAGCCGAAGAAGCGGCGCCGCCGCTCGTCGTGCTCCATGTACCCGATCGAGTACAGGTGAATGAGCGAGCCGACGCCGGTGATCAGCAGGACGAACGTCATCGACAGCTGGTCGAGCTGGAAGGCGACGTCCGCCTGGAAGCCCTCGACGGGGATCCAGCTGTACAGGTGCTGGTCCATGGACCGGTGGTCGGCGCTCTTGCCCAGCATGTCGGCGAACAGGATCGCGCCGATCACGAAGGAAGCGGCCGCGAGGGCCGTGCCGATCCAGTGGCCGACGGCGTCCAGCCGCCGGCCGCCGCACAGCAGTACGGCCGCTCCGAGCAGAGGCGCCGCTACCAGCAGCGCAATCAGGTTCTCCACGATTCAGCGACCCCTTACAACTTCATCAGGCTGGCGTCGTCGACCGAGGCCGAGTGGCGGGAACGGAACAGCGACACGATGATCGCGAGCCCGACCACGACCTCCGCGGCGGCGACGACCATCGTGAAGAAGGCGATGATCTGGCCGTCGAGATTGCCGTGCATGCGGGAGAAGGCGACGAACGCGAGGTTGCAGGCGTTGAGCATCAGCTCGACGCACATGAACACCACGATCGCGTTGCGCCTGATCAGCACACCGGTGGCGCCGATCGTGAACAACAGGGCGGCGAGATAGAGGTAGTTGACCGGGTTCACTTGGACGCCTCCTCCGTCTTCGTGCGATCCAGGCGTTCTTCGGCGCGCTGCTCCAGGGCTTTCAGCTCGCTCAGCGACTCGGCCGACACATCGCGGATCTGGCCGCGCTCCCGCAGCGTCTTGTTGACGGTCAGCTCGGACGGCGTGCCGTCGGGGAGGAGGCCCGCGATGTCCACCGCGTTGTGCCGGGCGTAGACACCGGGCGCCGGCAGCGGCGGCAGGTGCTTGCCCTCGCGTACGCGCTGCTCGGACAGCTCGCGCTGGGTCTTGGCCCGCTCGGTACGCTCGCGGTGCGTGAGCACCATGGCGCCAACAGCGGCCGTGATCAGCAGAGCGCCGGTGATTTCGAAGGCGAACACGTACTTCGTGAAGATGAGGGCCGCGAGGCCCTCCACGTTGCCGCCGGAGTTGGCCTGACTCAAGCCGTTGAACTCCGTCAGAGACGCGTTGCCGATGCCCGCGACCAGCAGGACGCCGAAGCCGAGTCCGCACACCAGGGCCAGCCAGCGCTGCCCCTTGATGGTCTCCTTCAGGGAGTCCGCCGCGGTGACACCGACGAGCATGACCACGAACAAAAACAGCATCATGATCGCGCCGGTGTAGACGACGATCTGCACGACGCCCAGGAAGTACGCGCCGTTGGCGAGGTAGAAAACCGCCAGAACAATCATGGTCCCGGCGAGACAGAGCGCACTGTGCACGGCCTTCTTCATGAAGACGGTGCACAGGGCGCCGATCACGGCGACGGTGCCGAGGACCCAGAACTGGAATGCCTCTCCGGTGGAGGTGGAGTAGGCGGCCAGGTCGGTCATGTCCCCACCCCCTCTTCCGTGGGCTTCTCACCCTTGGAGACGGCGACTTGGCGCTCCGTGCCCGGAGCTGCCTCGGTCACCAGACCCCGGTAGTAGTCCTGCTCGTCCATGCCGGGGAAGATCGAGTGCGGTGTGTCGACCATGCCCTCTTCGAGCCCGGCGAGCAGCTGCTCCTTGGTGTAGATGAGGTTGGCGCGGCTCGAGTCGGCGAGCTCGAACTCGTTCGTCATCGTGAGCGCGCGCGTGGGGCACGCCTCGATGCACAGGCCGCACAGGATGCAGCGGGCGTAGTTGATCTGGTAGACGCGGCCGTACCGCTCGCCCGGCGAGTAGCGCTCCTCGTCGGTGTTGTCCGCGCCCTCCACATAGATGGCGTCCGCGGGGCAGGCCCAGGCGCACAGCTCGCAGCCGACACACTTCTCCAGGCCGTCCGGATGGCGGTTGAGCTGGTGCCGGCCGTGGAACCGCGGGGCGGTGGTCTTCGGTTGCTCCGGGTACTGCTCCGTCAGGCGCTTCTTGAACATGGCCTTGAAGGTCACGCCGAAGCCGGCGACGGGGTTCTGGAAACCGGGCTTGGTCTCCTTCGGCTCCTCAGCCATCGGACCCCTCCTTTCCGTCACGAGATCCGCCAATCGATCCGTCACTCGCAGTATCGGACCCACCACTGACAATCAACTCGCGCTCGCGGCGCGGGCGGCGCCGAGGCACCGGTGGCAGTTCCTGCCCGGGCAGTGGCGGTACGGGGAATCCGCCCGCCATCGGGTCGAAGCCGACAGGTTCGGCGGGCGTCTCCTGGGCCTGCGCGCCCTGCTTGTCCCGGAAGATGTCCACGGCGAACGAGAGCAACAGCAGGGCCAGGACACCGCCGCCGACGTACAGGGCGATGTCGGCGAAGTCGTAGTTCTCGTTCCTGAGGGTCCGTACGGTCGCGACGAGCATCAGCCAGACCACGGAGACCGGGATGAGGACCTTCCAGCCGAGCTTCATCAGCTGGTCGTAGCGGACACGCGGGAGCGTGCCGCGCAGCCAGATGAAGAAGAACAGCAACAGCTGCACCTTCACCACGAACCAGAGCATCGGCCACCAGCCGTGGTTGGCGCCCTCCCAGAAGCTGCTGATGGGCCACGGGGCCCGCCAGCCGCCAAGGAAGAGCGTGACCGACACGGCCGAGACCGTCACCATGTTCACGTACTCGGCAAGCATGAACAGGGCGAACTTGATCGACGAGTACTCGGTGTTGAAGCCGCCGACCAGGTCGCCCTCGGACTCCGGCATGTCGAAGGGGGCGCGGTTGGTCTCCCCGACCATCGTCACGATGTAGATCACGAACGAGACCGGCAGCAGGATGATGTACCAGCGGTCCTGCTGCTGTTCGACGATCGTCGACGTCGACATCGACCCGGAGTACAGGAACACCGAGGCGAACGCGGCGCCCATGGCGATCTCGTACGAGATCATCTGCGCGCAGGACCGCAGACCGCCGAGGAGCGGATACGTCGACCCGGAGGACCATCCCGCGAGCACGATTCCGTAGATGCCCACCGAGGCGACCGCGAGGATGTAGAGCAGCGCGATCGGCAGGTCGGTCAGCTGCATCGTGGTGCGATGGCCGAAGATCGAGATCTCGTTGCCCGCGGGCCCGAAGGGGATCACCGCGATCGCCATGAAGGCCGGGATGGCCGCGACGATCGGCGCGAGGACGTAAACCACCTTGTCCGCGCGTTTGACGATGACGTCTTCCTTGAGCATGAGCTTCACGCCGTCGGCGAGCGACTGGAGCATGCCCCAGGGACCGTGCCGGTTGGGGCCGATGCGCAACTGCATCCAGGCGACGACCTTGCGCTCCCACACGATGGAGAAGAGCACGGTCACCATCAGGAAGGCGAAGCAGAAGACCGCCTTGATGACAACCAGCCACCAGGGGTCGCGGCCGAACATGGAGAGGTCTTCCGCGGCGAGGTACGGAGTCATGCCTCCACCTCCTTGGGGCCCTCGGTGGCGAGCGTCGCCGGGCCGATGTGGACGAGTGCGCCGGGCAGCGCCCCCGTGTCGGAAGCGACGCCGCCCCCGGTGGAGTTCAGCGGGAGCCAGACCACGCGGTCGGGCATCTCGGTGATCTGCAGCGGGAGTTCGACAGTTCCGGCACTACCGGTGACGGCGAGGAGGTCGCCCTCCTTGACGCCGGCCTCGGCGGCCGTGGCGGGCGACACACGCGCGCGTGCGGCATGCCGGGTCCCGGCGAGCGCATCGTCGCCCTCCTGGAGGCGGCCCTGGTCGAGGAGCAGCCGGTGGCCCGCGAGCACGGCCTCCCCGGCAGCGGGGCGCGGCAGCGGGGCCGCGGTCTCCAAGGGGTCGGTGGCCCGCGGCCCGTCCCAGGCGCCGAGCCGGTCCAGCTCCCCGCGCGCGGTGCGCAGATCCGGCAGGCCCAGGTGTACGTCCATCGCGTCGGCGAGCATCTGCAGCACGCGCGCGTCGGCGGGCGCCGACCGGCGGGTCATCTGGTCGGGCTTGAGCGCGGCCTCGAAGAGGCGGACCCGGCCTTCCCAGTTGAGGAAGGTGCCCGCCTTCTCAGCGACGGCGGCCACCGGGAGGACGACATCCGCCTGCTCGGTGACTTCGCTGGGACGCAGTTCGAGGGACACCAGGAAGCCGACTTCGGAAAGAGCCGCACGCGCGCGTGCCGGATCCGCGAGGTCGGCGACCTCCACGCCCGCCACCACCAGAGCCCGCAACTCACCACCGGCGGCGGCCTCGACGATCTGGCCGGTGTCACGGCCATAGCGGTGCGGGAGTTCAGAGACCCCCCAGGCGGCCGCGACCTCCTCCCGCGCGCGCGGGTCGGTGGCCGGACGTCCACCCGGCAGCAGCGACGGCAGCGCACCCGCCTCGATCGCGCCTCGCTCTCCTGCCCGGCGCGGGACCCACACCAGATGGGCGCCGGTCGCGGACGCGGCCCGTACGGCGGCGGTGAGCCCGCCCGCCACCGCGGCGAGCCGCTCACCGACGATGATCAACGCACCTTCGGTGCGCAGTGCCTCCGCGGCCCTGGCGCCGTCGCCCTCCAGGCTCACGCCACTCGCGAGGGCATCCAGCCATTCGGTCTCGGTGCCGGGCGCGGCGGGCAGCAGCGTGCCACCCGCCTTCTCCAGACCGCGTGTCGCATGCGTGGCCAGCGAGAAAGTCCGCTGCCCGTGCCCGCGCCAGGCCTTGCGCAGCCGCAGGAAGATGCCGGGCGCCTCCTCCTCCGACTCGAAGCCGGCGAGCAGGACGGCGGGCGCCTTCTCCAGGGAGGTGTACGTGATGCCCGTACCGTCGAGGTCCCGGCCACGTCCGGCGACCCTGGCCGCCAGGAAGTCGGACTCCTCGGCGCTGTGCACGCGCGCGCGGAAGTCGATGTCGTTCGTGTCGAGGGCCACGCGCGCGAACTTGCTGTAGGCGTAGGCGTCTTCGACGGTGAGACGGCCACCGGTCAGGACACCCGTCCTGCCGCGGGCGGCCAGCAGCCCCTGAGCCGCCGCCTCCAGTGCCTCCGGCCAGGAGGCCGGTTCAAGGACACCGTCGGCATTGCGGACGAGGGGCGTATCCAGCCGGTCCCGCTGTTGCGCGTATCGGAATCCGAACCGCCCCTTGTCGCAGAGCCACTCCTCGTTGACCTCGGGGTCGGGAGACGCGAGGCGCCGCATGACCTTGCCGCGCCGGTGGTCGGTGCGGGTCGCGCAGCCGCCGGAGCAGTGCTCGCACACGGAGTGCGAGGAGACGAGGTCGAAGGGCCGGGAGCGGAAGCGATACGCCGCCGAGGTCAGCGCGCCGACCGGGCAGATCTGGATCGTGTTCCCGGAGAAGTACGACTCGAAGGGGTCGCCCTCGCCGGTGCCGATCTGCTGGAGCGCGCCCCGCTCGACCATCTCGATCATCGGGTCGCCCGCGATCTGGTTGGAGAAGCGGGTGCAGCGGGCGCACAGCACACACCGCTCGCGGTCGAGCAGCACCTGTGTGGAGATCGGGACCGGCTTCTCGTACGTCCGCTTCCTGCCCTCGAAGCGGGACTCGGTGTGGCCGTGCGACATGGCCTGGTTCTGCAAGGGGCACTCGCCGCCTTTGTCGCAGACCGGGCAGTCCAGCGGGTGGTTGATGAGCAGGAGCTCCATCACACCCTTCTGGGCCTTTTCGGCGACGGGCGAGGTGAGATGAGTCTTGACGACCATCCCGTCCGTACAGGTGATCGTGCAGGACGCCATGGGCTTGCGCTGACCCTCGACCTCGACGATGCACTGGCGGCAGGCACCGACCGGGTCGAGCAGCGGATGGTCGCAGAATCGGGGGATCTCGATGCCGAGCTGTTCGGCCGCGCGGATGACCAGGGTGCCCTTGGGCACGCTGATCTCGACGCCGTCGATCGTCAGCGAGACGAGGTCCTCCGGCGGGACCGCCGCCTCCCCCCCTCCGGAGGGGGCGCTGGTGGTCACGGTCATGCGTTCACCTCCGTGCGGTCGGCCCAAGCCGTGGACTTGGCCGGGTCAAAGGGGCAGCCGCGGCCCGTGATGTGCTGCTCGTACTCCTCACGGAAGTACTTGAGCGAGGAGAAGATCGGCGAGGCGGCACCGTCGCCGAGGGCGCAGAACGACTTGCCGTTGATGTTGTCGGCGATGTCGTTCAGCTTGTCGAGGTCGGACATGACGCCCTTGCCGGCCTCGATGTCGCGCAGCAACTGCACGAGCCAGTACGTCCCTTCGCGGCACGGCGTGCACTTGCCGCAGGACTCATGCGCGTAGAACTCGGTCCAGCGGGTGACGGCGCGAACGACGCACGTCGTCTCGTCGAAGCACTGGAGTGCTTTTGTGCCGAGCATGGAACCCGCGGCACCCACTCCTTCGTAATCAAGAGGGACGTCGAGGTGCTCGTCGGTGAACATCGGCGTCGAGGAGCCGCCCGGCGTCCAGAACTTCAGCCGGTGGCCAGGCCTGATCCCGCCGCTCATGTCGAGGAGTTGACGCAGTGTGATGCCGAGCGGGGCCTCGTACTGGCCGGGGTTGGCGACATGGCCGCTGAGCGAGTAGAGCGTGAAGCCCGGGGACTTCTCGCTGCCCATCGACCTGAACCATTCCGTGCCTTTGTGGAGAATTGCGGGAACTGATGCGATCGACTCGACGTTATTTACAACAGTTGGGCACGCATAGAGGCCCGCGACGGCAGGGAAGGGGGGACGGAGTCGCGGCTGCCCACGGCGGCCTTCGAGCGAGTCGAGCAGTGCGGTCTCCTCACCGCAGATGTACGCGCCCGCGCCCGCGTGCACGGTGAGCTGGAGGTCGAGTCCGCTGCCCAGGATGTTCTCGCCGAGGTAGCCCGCCGCATAGGCCTCTCGGACGGCCTCGTGCAACCGCCGCAGTACGGGGACGACTTCACCGCGGAGATAGATGAAGGCATGCGAAGACCGGATGGCATAACACGCGATCACAATGCCCTCGATGAGGCTATGCGGGTTCGCGAAGAGGAGCGGGATGTCCTTACAGGTTCCCGGCTCCGATTCGTCGGCGTTGACAACTAGATAGTGAGGCTTGCCATCACCCTGAGGAATGAACTGCCATTTCATTCCGGTGGGAAATCCCGCGCCGCCTCGGCCGCGCAGGCCGGACTCCTTGACGTACGCGATCAGGTCGTCCGGCGACATGGCCAGCGCCTTGCGCAGCCCCTCGTACCCCTCGTGCCTCCGGTAGACGTCCAGCGTCCAGGACCTGTCCTCGTCCCAGAAGGCCGACAGCACGGGTGCGAGCAGCTTCTCGGGGCTGCTCTCGTTGATCTCGGGTGCCAAGGTCATCACTCCCCCTCCTCTGCGACAGGCCCCGCCGGGTGGGACGGGTCGGAGGCCGACGTGTCCTGCGGCGCGTCATGCGAGCTCAGGTGCTCTGCGGGCGGCCGGTCCTGAGGCGCCTCACCACCGCGCGGGTGCACCACGCGCGCGGGGGCTGTCTCGCCCTTGGCCAGGCGCAGCCCGATCAGTGATGCCGGACCCGCGCTGCCGCTCGCCTCGACGGCCCCCTCGCGCTCGTCCGGGAAACCCGCCAGGATCCGTGCGGTGTCCTTGAACGTGCACAAGGGGGCACCGCGGGTGGGTGCGACCTGTGCTCCCGCGCGCAGGTCGTCGACGAGGCGCTTCGCGGAGTCCACGGTCTGGTTGTCGAAGAACTCCCAGTTGACCATCACGACCGGCGCGAAGTCGCAGGCCGCGTTGCACTCGATGTGCTCCAGGGTGACCTTGCCGTCGTCGGTCGTCTCGCCGTTGCCGACGCCCAGGTGGTCCTGGAGGGCCTCGAAGATCGCGTCGCCGCCCATGACCGCGCACAGGGTGTTGGTGCAGACGCCCACCTGGTAGTCGCCGCTCGGCCTGCGCCGGTACATCGAGTAGAAGGTCGCGACCGCGGTGACCTCTGCCGTGGTCAAATGCAGCGCGCCCGCGCAGAACTGCATGCCCGTGCGCGTGACATGGCCCTCCTCCGACTGCACGAGATGCAGCAACGGAAGGAGCGCCGAGCGGGAGTCCGGGTAGCGGGCGATGATCTCGCGTGCGTCCGCTTCGAGCCGGGCTCGAACGTCGTCCGGGTAGTCGGGCGCGGGCAGTTGGGGCATGCCCAGGCTGACGCCCTCGGCGGGAGTGGTGGTCACCGGTCGACGCCTCCCATCACGGGGTCGATGGACGCGACGGCGACGATGACGTCGGCAACCTGGCCGCCCTCGCACATCGCCGCCATGGCCTGAAGGTTGGTGAAGGACGGGTCGCGGAAGTGGACCCGGTAGGGGCGGGTGCCTCCGTCGGACACGGCGTGCACCCCGAGCTCGCCCTTGGGTGACTCGACCGCCGCGTACGTCTGTCCCGGCGGGACGCGGAAGCCCTCCGTCACCAGCTTGAAGTGGTGGATCAGGGCCTCCATGGAGGTGCCCATGATCTTCTTGATGTGGTCGAGGGAGTTGCCGAGACCGTCGGGGCCGAGTGCGAGCTGGGCGGGCCAGGCGATCTTCTTGTCGGCGACCATGACCGGCCCGGGCTGCAGCCGGTCCAGGCACTGCTCGACGATGCGCAGCGACTGGCGCATCTCCTCCAGACGGATCAGGAAGCGCCCGTAGGAGTCGCAGGTGTCGGTGGTCGGGACGTCGAAGTCGTACGTCTCGTAGCCGCAGTAGGGCTGGGACTTGCGCAGATCGTGCGGGAGGCCGGCCGAGCGGAGGATGGGGCCGGTGGCGCCGAGTGCCATGCAGCCGGCCAGGTCGAGGTAGCCGACGTCCTGCATACGGGCCTTGAAGATGGGGTTCCCGGTGGCCAGCTTGTCGTACTCGGGAAGGTTCTTCCTCATCTTCTTGACGAACTCGCGGATCTGGTCCACCGCGCCGGGCGGCAGGTCCTGGGCGAGTCCGCCGGGTCGGATGTACGCGTGGTTCATCCGCAGGCCGGTGATCAGCTCGTAGATGTCGAGAATGAGTTCACGATCACGGAAGCCGTAGATCATGATCGTGGTGGCGCCCAGTTCCATGCCGCCGGTGGCGATGCACACCAGGTGGGAGGAGAGCCGGTTCAGCTCCATCAGGAGCACCCGGATGATCGTGGCGCGGTCGGGGATCTCGTCCTCGATGCCGAGGAGCTTCTCGACGGCGAGACAGTACGCCGTCTCATTGAAGAACGGCGTCAGGTAGTCCATGCGCGTCACGAAGGTGGTGCCCTGCGTCCACGTGCGGAACTCGAGGTTCTTCTCGATGCCGGTGTGGAGGTAGCCGATGCCGCAGCGGGCCTCGGTGACCGTCTCGCCGTCGATCTCCAGGATGAGCCGGAGCACGCCGTGAGTGGACGGGTGCTGCGGGCCCATGTTGACGATGATGCGCTCGTCGTCGGACTTCACCGCGGACTGGGCGACCTCGTCCCAGTCGCCACCGGTGACCGTATATACGGTGCCCTCGGTCGTCTCGCGGGCCGAGGCGGCGGACGCGCCGGAAGAAGGGGTCTGCGTGCTCATGAGTACGACCTCCGCTGGTCCGGAGCCGGGATCTGGGCGCCCTTGTACTCGACGGGGATGCCGCCGAGGGGGTAGTCCTTGCGCTGCGGGAAGCCCTGCCAGTCGTCCGGCATCATGATCCGCGTCAGCGCTGGGTGGCCGTCGAAGATGAGACCGAAGAAGTCGTAGGTCTCGCGCTCGTGCCAATCGTTCGTCGGATAGACGGAGACGAGCGACGGGATGTGCGGGTCGGCGTCGGGGGCGCTGACTTCGAGGCGGATCAGC
Organism: Streptomyces sp. SD15; assembly: GCF_054462255.1. Lineage (NCBI taxonomy): Bacteria > Bacillati > Actinomycetota > Actinomycetes > Kitasatosporales > Streptomycetaceae > Streptomyces > Streptomyces sp. SD15. The sequence continues at coordinate 114,006 of NZ_JBTLMO010000015.1, forward strand.
CGGTTATGGGTGATCGAGCGCAGGTGGTAGACGGCATGCAGCTCGCGGCCCTTGTCACTGAGGTAGTGCACTCCGCTCACGCCCGTGCACAGTTCGAAGCGGAGGGCCGGGTCGTCGCGCAGGGTCTGGGCGACGCGGACCAGGTACTCGCGTTCGATGTGGAAGGTGAGCTCGTCACGGTCGACGATCGTCTTCTCAATCACGTTTTCCGGGACGAGGCCCTGTTCCTCCAGGGCGCCCTCCAGCTCGTCGGCGACCTCGTCGAACCAGCCACCGTAGGGGCGGGTGGCCGGGCCGGGCAGCCGGATGGAGCGGACCAGACCGCCGTAGCCGGAGGTGTCGCCGCCGTTGTTGGCGCCGAACATCCCGCGCTGGACGCGGATCTCCTCGCCGCCCTCGCCACGCTGGCCGGGGAGATTGGACGCGCCGAGGTCCTTCTCCGGGTTCACGCCGTCGCCGGCGCCATTCGCGTCGCTCACCGCAGCAGGCCCTTCATCTCGATGGTGGGGAGCGCCTTGAGCGCCGCTTCCTCCGCCTCGCGGGCCGCCTCCTCGGCGTTCACGCCGAGCTTCGAGGTCTGGATCTTCTGATGGAGCTTGAGAATCGCGTCCAACAGCATCTCGGGCCGCGGCGGACAGCCGGGCAAGTAAATGTCGACCGGGACAATGTGGTCGACGCCCTGCACAATGGCGTAATTGTTGAACATTCCGCCCGACGACGCACAGACCCCCATGGAGATCACCCACTTCGGGTTGGGCATCTGGTCATAGACCTGCCGCAGCACCGGCGCCATCTTCTGACTGACACGTCCGGCGACGATCATGAGGTCCGCCTGGCGCGGTGATCCGCGGAAGACCTCCATACCGAAGCGCGCCAGGTCGTAGCGGCCCGCGCCGGTCGTCATCATCTCGATGGCACAGCAGGCCAGTCCGAAGGTGGCGGGGAAGACGGATGCCTTGCGCACCCAGCCCGCGGCCTGCTCGACGGTGGTCAGCAGGAATCCGCTCGGCAGCTTTTCTTCGAGTCCCATGTCTTAAGGCCCCTCAGTCCCATTCCAGGCCGCCGCGCCGCCATACGTACGCGTACGCGACGAAGACGGTGAGCACGAAGAGCAACATCTCCACGAGCCCGAAAACACCCAGGGCGTCGAAGGTGACAGCCCAGGGGTAGAGGAAGACGATCTCGATATCGAAGACGATGAAGAGCATCGCCGTCAGGTAGTACTTGATGGGGAAGCGCCCGCCGCCGGCCGGCGTGGGGGTCGGCTCGATTCCGCACTCATAGGCCTCGAGCTTGGCCCGGTTGTAGCGCTTTGGACCGATAAGCGTGGCCATGACCACGGAGAAGATCGCAAAGCCTGCCCCGAGGGCTCCCAGTACGAGGATCGGCGCATACGCGTTCACGCTCCTCGCTCCTCTCAGTCGGCACTGACTGCATGGCGGGTCCCCCCTGCCCGAGCGAAGTCGAGACCGGGGGAGGTTGCGTCAGGCAAGCACTCCCGCCCCACCTGTCCCACGAGCCCCGTGTGTCCCGACGAAGATCGCGTACATGTGAAGCAGGTCACAAGCCCAACCGCCTCGCATCTTATGCCCGTCGGTCTGTGATCTGCGACACGGGGTGCAGCAAGGACTTTGTGATCTCCACCACCTGACGAAGGATCATGAAGTCGGATGAGCGGGGATCATCACACACGAAGCGTCCGCGCGATCACGACAGGTGACATTTGCGCTCGTCACCGCAGGTCCGGAGTGGCATCTCCATATCAAGAGACTTCCCCTGCATGCAAATTAGTGCTGGACGCGAGGGCTTGATAGAGGGCGCATTCACACATCAGAGGGAGGGGTGTGGATGAGTGTGGACGCGTGCACGCGTTCACGAGGGGTGACCGTCCGGATACATGCGCGGGACACGGTCGCCGCGGTGACCGCTCCGTGACCTGCGCCACACTCACGTATGGGTCGAATAAGCCGGGCTTGGCCACCCGCTCCAACCAGTGGTAGGTGGCGGGCAATCCGGACGTAATACAGAAAGAGCATGATCACAGGCCTGATCACCCCTGTCCGCAATGCCCGTTACGGCGTCAATAAAGAGTGACGCGCCCGGGATTCAGCCGCGGATTGAACAACTGTGGCGCACCACACGTTTCTTGAAGGTATGAGGGAGCCCCTGATACCGGTTGTACCCATGTCCCACACCGCTCACATACGCAGCCACCGGAAGCCCCGCCGCAACGCGTCGACGCTCGCGATGCGCACCGGAGTTGCCGGTGGCGTTCTCAGCACCCTGGCCGTGGCCGGTGCGGCCGGTTCGGCGAATGCAGCCGAGCCCGTGACGCAGACGCTCGAACTGCCCACCCTGACGGCCGACCTGGCCACCCAGCTCGCGCAGTCCGCGGAAGTCACGCAGCAGGCCGCGGCGAACTACGAGCTGCAGGCAGAGCGCGACGCCGCCGCCGCCAAGGCCGCCCAGCAGGCCAAGGCGGACCTCGCCGACGCCAAGAAGAAGGCGGAGGCCAAGAAGAAGGCGGAGGCCGCACGCAAGGCCGCAGCCGCCGAGGCCGCCTCGCGGTCCGCCGAGCGGACCGTCCTGTCCTCCTCCGCCTCCCCCTCCGCCTCCCCCTCCACGTCCTCGAACGTCTCCGCCCCGGCCAGCGGCAGTGTCGCGACCGTCATCGCCTTCCTCAAGGCGCAGGTCGGCGATGCGTACGTCATGGGCGGTACGGGCCCCAACGCGTGGGACTGCTCCGGCCTCGTGCAGGCCGCGTTCAAGCAGGTCGGTGTCGATCTGCCGCGCGTCTCGGGGGCTCAGTCGACGGCCGGTACGCCGGTCTCGCTGTCCAACCTCGAGGTCGGGGACATCCTGTACTGGGGTTCGGCCGGGTCGGCGTACCACGTGGGCGTGTACATCGGTGACGGCCAGTACCTGGACGCGGCCAACCCCTCCAAGGGTGTGGTGATTCAGGACCTTTCGGGCTATCCGGCCACGGGCGCGGTGCGCGTCCTCTGAGTCGCACAGCTTTCTGAGTCATCCGACTTGAGGGGCGCCGCCTGAGGGCGGCGCCCCTGTCGCCGAGTCCGTCGTCGAGCCTGGCGAGCATCGTCACAGCAACGGGAACAGGCGGCTGACGACCGCGACCGGGCGTGCCCCCGCGGGGCGGATGGACGGTCGCTGTTCGCGGTCCTGATAGCGCGCGAGAGTCCGCCGTACGGTCGCGGCGACCGCCGCCAGTTCCTCCGGCGTGAGGTAGACCACCGCGCTGAATGCCTCGTCCTGCCGCCATTCCTCGGGCACTTGGTCCTTCTGGGCGAGCCACTGCTGATAGCTCTCGTCCTCGAGCCCTCGCGCCAACTCCCCGAAGTCGGATTCCAAGGCCGACTCCGAGCCCGTTTCCGAGCCCGTTTCCGAGGCCGAGTCGGCCGTCTCCCGCCGCAGCCGCCATGGACGAGCACGCCCGCCGCTCTGCGGCACCTCCTCGATATGCCCATACCGTGCCAACTGCCGCAGATGGAACGAGCAGAGGCCGGAGCTGTATCCGAGCCGTGCCGCCGCCTCCGTGGCCGTCACCGTCCCCACCTCCGCGAGCAGCTCCAGCAGGGCCGTGCGTATGTCGTGCGCCGGCAGTTGGTCCGATCCCCGGTCTCGCTCGCGGTGCCGGCCAAGGCCTTGGTCCTGATCCTGATCCTGGTCCTGGTCCTGGCTCTGGTCCTCGCCCTGATCCTGGCCCCGGTCCTGGCCGCCGTCCCCGTCTCGGTGCACATCGCCTTCAGTCACTTTGCAAAGCCTGCTACTTTGCAAAGCGCTTGGCAAGTTGCCGAGTTGGCCAGATGAACGAGGGGGCGTCATGTCCGTCAGGCGCGGGGTGTTCGTGCAGGGAGTGCCCGTCGAGTCGTATCCGATGGTGCCTCCGGAGGCCGCGCGGGGCTCGATGCGGCGGATCACCGAGGTGGGCGAGGAGGTGCTGCACCGGCCGAGCAGGGAAGTGATCCGGGCCGGTGCGGAAGGGATCGGGTTCGGCAGTCCGGAACTCTCCGCGCTCGTCGACGACATGTTCCTGACGATGTACGTCGCTGACGGTGCGGGACTGGCCGCGAATCAGGTCGACGTCGATCTGCGGCTCTTCGTGTACGACTGCCCGGACGACGACGGCGTCCGGCACGTCGGACACATCGCCAACCCGGTCCTGGACCAGCTCGCCCCGGCCGGACGACGCCTCCTCGACGAGGGCGAGGGCTGTCTGTCGGTGCCGGGGGCGGTCATGGACGTACCGCGTCCCGATCGCGCGGTGGTGCGCGGCTTCGACAAGGACGGGAACCCCCTCGTCATCGAGGGAACGGGCTACTTCGCCCGCTGTCTGCAGCACGAGACCGACCACGTCGACGGGCACGTCTACTTGGACCGGCTGTCCCGGCGCGAACGCAAGGACGCGCTGCGGCAGATGGAAGATCGCCGCGAGCACGTCTTCGCTCGGAGGCTCAGTAAGGCGGCCGAGCTGAGGGGCTGACGTCCTCGCTGCCCTGTCTCAGCCGCGGCGCCCCGGCTTCCGCGTCACGCCTTCGGGGCCACCTTGGACAGCCCGTTGATGATCCGGTCCATCGCGTCGCCGCCCGTCGGGTCCGTCAGGTTCGCGAGCATCTTGAGGGTGAACTTCATCAGCAGGGGGTGGGTCAGGCCTCGCTGCGTCGCGATCTTCATGACCTTGGGGTTGCCGATGAGCTTCACGAAGGCGCGGCCGAGGTTGTAGTAGCCGCCGTAGGTGTCCTTGAGGACGCGGGGGTAGCGCTGGAGGGCCAGTTCGCGCTGGGCGGGGGTGGAGCGGGCGTGGGCCTGGACGATGACGTCCGCGGCGATCTGGCCGGACTCCATGGCGTAGGCGATGCCCTCGCCGTTGAAGGGGTTCACCAGGCCGCCGGCGTCGCCGACCAACAACAACCCCTTCGTGTAGTGCGGCTGGCGGTTGAAGGCCATCGGGAGCGCGGCGCCTCGGATCGGGCCGGTCATGTTCTCGGGCGTGTAGCCCCAGTCCTCCGGCATCGAGGCGCACCACGCCTTCAGGACCTCGCGCCAGTCCAGTTCCTTGAAGGAGTCGGAGGTGTTGAGGACGCCGAGACCGACGTTCGACGTACCGTCGCCCATGCCGAAGATCCAGCCGTAGCCGGGGAGGAGACGGTCCTCGGCGCCGCGGCGGTCCCACAGCTCCAGCCAGGACTCCAGGTAGTCGTCCTCGTGGCGCGGGGACGTGAAGTACGTACGGACCGCGACGCCCATCGGGCGGTCCTCGCGGCGGTGCAGGCCCATCGCCAGGGAGAGCCGGGTGGAGTTGCCGTCGGCTGCGACGACCAGCGGGGCGTGGAAGGTGACCTCCCGCTTCTCCCCCGAGTCGACGTCGCCGAGCTTGGCGTGCACGCCGGTGATGCGGCCGGTGCGGTCGTCGACGATCGGGGCGCCGACGTTGCAGCGCTCGTACAACCGCGCGCCCGCCTTCTGCGCCTGCCGTGCCAGCTGCTCGTCGAAGTCGTCCCGCTTGCGGACGAGTCCGTAGTCGGGGAAGGAGGCGAGATCCGGCCAGTCCAGCTGGAGGCGGACGCCGCCGCCGATGATGCGGAGGCCTTTGTTCCGCAGCCAGCCGGCCTCCTCCGAGATGTCGATGCCCATGGAGACGAGTTGTTTGGTGGCGCGCGGGGTCAGGCCGTCACCGCAGACCTTCTCCCGGGGAAACGCGGTCTTCTCCAGGAGCAGGACGTCGAGTCCGGCCTTCGCCAGGTAGTACGCGGTCGTGGAACCGGCTGGTCCCGCCCCGACGACGATCACATCTGCGGTGTTTTCGGAGAGGGGTTGGGGCTCGGTCACGGCGGGGTCTCCCCAAGACTCGAAATCTGCGTGCTGACGGGCACTGGACACGGGCAGTCTATGCAGCGGTACTGATCACCTGGTTGAAGGGCTGCCCCCATGAACCGAGCTCTCCCCGACGTACGGCTCCGTGTCCCCACCGACGAGGACGCTTTCGCCTGGCACCGGGTCTTCGCCGACCCGGAGGTCATGGAGTTCCACGGCGGCCGGGCTGCCGAACTGTCGGTGTACGAGGAGCTCACCGCACGGCAGCGGCGGCACGACGCCGAGCTCGGGTTCTGTCTGTGGACGATGGTCGACTCCGGGGGTGAGGTGCTCGGCTTCACCGGTGCGCAGCCCTGGCCGCACGCGTGGGGCCCGACCGGGCAGATCGAGATCGGCTGGCGGCTCGGACGGGCGCACTGGGGCAAGGGGTATGTCACCGCTGCCGCGCTCACCACCCTGGAGCGGGTCCGTGGCGCGGGCGTATCCAGCGTGGTCGCCATGGTCAACACGCACAACGAGCGCTCCATCGCGGTGACGAGACGTCTCGGCATGGAGCTCGCCGAGACGGTCACGTCGCCGACGACGCAGCAGCAGGCACACCGCTACCGGCTGGCTCTCTGACGGGCCTCACCCCTTTCGGGCGAGCTCTCTGAAGGCTTCCGGAAGGGCCCGGCCGGGCTTACCCTTCCGGTACCGCTGGGGGTGACGTCTGTGCGTATAACACCCAAGACACCCGAAGTGCGCGTGCCGCGGTTCATCGGCCTGATGGCCGTGGACGCGCGCGAGACGGCCGAGGCGCGAGGTGTGCTGCTCGCCGCGCCGGACCGGCCGGATTTCCATCTCACGGTCGTCGACTACGTCGTACGCCAATATCCGCCACCCGGCTCCGAGGTTCCGCGGGGTGCCATGGTCACCGTGTGGTTCGACCTGAGTGACGCGGAGGGCGGCGCGGGTGTGCGCGAGCCGCGCCTGCCTCGTCCGCCGTCGGGCGGACTGCGCCGCGAGCTCGACGCGCCGGGGGACCCGTTCGAGGTGCTCAGGTGAAACAGGTGGTCAGGTGGTCAGGTGGTGAACAGGTGGGCACCTGAGCCGGCCAGGTGGTCACCTGGTCACCTGCGCCAAGTGACCAGGTGGGCCACTAAGCGGTCTTGAAGCCCCGGTGCAGCGCGACGATGCCACCCGTCAGGTTCCGCCAGGCCACCTTCGACCAGCCGGCCTTGCGCAGCAGCTCGGCCAGGGCGGGCTGGTCGGGCCAGGCGCGGATGGACTCGGCGAGATAGACGTACGCGTCGGGGTTGGAGGACACCGCGCGGGCGACCGGCGGCAGCGCGCGCATCAGGTACTCCGTGTACACGGTGCGGAAGGGCGCCCACGTCGGGTGCGAGAACTCGCAGATCACGACCCGGCCGCCCGGCTTGGTCACCCGGTACAGCTCGCTCAGCGCCGTCTCGGTCTCCTGGACGTTGCGCAGCCCGAAGGAGATCGTCACCGCGTCGAAGGTGTCGTCCTTGAAGGGCAGCTTCGTCGCGTCGCCCGCGGTGAGCGGCAACCAGGGGTGGTTCTTCTTGCCGACACGGAGCATGCCGAGGGAGAAGTCGCACGGGACGACGTACGCACCCGTGCGCGCGAAGGGGAGGGACGAGGTCGCCGTGCCGGCCGCCAGGTCCAGGATCTTCTGTGCGGGGCGCGCGTCGACCGCCTTCGCGACCTCTCTGCGCCACACCCGGTCCTGGCCGAGCGACAGCACGTCGTTCGTCAGGTCGTACCGTTCCGCCACGTCGTCGAACATCGAGGCGACTTCGTGCGGCTGCTTGTCCAGGGATGCGCGGGTCACGCCCCCATTGTGGCAGCACGGGCCGGGCGACTCTCCAGCACCCGGCCCGTACGCCGGTCGCACACAACCCCCTCAGGGGAGCAGTTTCGGCTTCTTCTTGGCGGCCACGTCCTCGACCCAGCCGAACAGCGGGATCGCGATCCAGATCAGCACCCAGCCGATGCCGAACATGAACCACTGGCTCTCCAGCGGCAGCCACTTCTCGAAGGCGGGCACCTTCCAGAACTGGTCGATCAGCGGGACCGCGAGGATCAGCGCGATCTCGTGCCAGAGATAGATCGTCACCGCCCGCCCGTTGAAGATCGTCACGATCCTGTCGAGCCGCTTGAATCGGGCCAGCCAGGCGAAGTCGACGTTGTAGTACGCCTTGAAGTACATCAGCAGCGTCACGAAGCCGGCCGACCAGAAGGTCTGCGCGAGCGGGATCTCGTCCAGGTCGTAGGTGCCGAACTCCGCCTGGTGGGCGAAGGCGTACCAGCCGCCGTACGCCAGCAGGCCCAGCGACGCCAGAACCACCAGGGCCGGCTTCAGCCGCTGGAGCACGCCCTCGCGGTGCGCGAAGCCGACGAGCCAGCAGAACAGGTAGGTGGCGAGGTCCGTGAGACCGCTGCCGAAGCGGTCGTACGGGGGCTGCCACCCGTACTGGAAGACCACGATCGGCGCGAGAGAGAGGAGCAGAACCGGAATGGGAGCCTTCCGGAAGACCCACAGGAGCAGCGGGGAGAGCAGGACGAACCAGAGGTACGTCCGTAGGTACCAGAGGATCTCCCAGGCCTGAACGCCCCACTGGTTGCCCGGCGGGTCACCGACCGGCACGATCCAGAAGACGATCTGCCAGCCCGGCATCCAGTCGTGGATCAGCATCGCCACCACGACGAAGAATCCCCAGAACCAGAAGGGCGGCAGCAGTCGCCGCATCCGGCTCTTGACCACCTTGAACGCGGGGCGCTCCAGGGACTTGGCCATCAGCGTGCCGGCGAGCGCGAACATCACGCCCATCGACGGGAAGACCATGCCGGCCCAGGCCCAGCCGAAGGTGTGGTAGGTCACGACACGGACCAGTGCGACGGCGCGCAGCGCGTCGAAGTAGCGGTCGCGTCCCCCGGCCTTGGGCTTCGGCTTCGGCTTCGATTCCGGTCCGGACCCCGATTCCGGTTCCGGTTCCAGTTCCGGCCCCGGCTTCGAATCCGGGTTCGACTTCGGCTTCGGCTTCGGAGAGGGCTCGGATGACGCATCGGGCTTGAGCTCGGACGGCGGCGCGGCGACAGTCACAGGCTCCGGCTCGACCGCCGGCAGGGGCGCTGTGTCACTGGCGTACCCCTGCCCGTGGGCGACGTACGCCTGCCCGGTGCCGGAGTAGCCCTGGCCCTGGCCATAGCCGTACGGCTGGGGCTGCTGCACATAGCCGCCACCGTAGGGATCGGGATGCTGCCCGTACCCATAGCCGTACCCCGGCTGCCCGTGCTGCCCCTGATACCCCGGCTGCCCCTGCTGCCCTTGGTACCCCTGCTGCCCTTGTTGTTCCGAGCCCCAGCTCATATCAGCTCACTCCTGCCGGAGTCCCGACCTCGCCCGTGCGCTTGAGCTTCTGCCAGCGGAGGCGGCCGCCGGTGAGAGCCGTGACGGAGGAGTGGATCAGGACGAGGTACATCATCTGGCGGTACGCGAGTTGCTGGAGCGGCAGCATCGCGAGGTAGCGGTACTTCTCCCGGTCGAGCCGGAACGCGTAGGCCGCGCAGACGAGTTGGACGACCAGCACCGCAAGCCAGGCCAGCAGCGAGGCCCAGAAGTCGACGAAGATCATCGAGTAGATGGTGAACACGTCGATGAGCGGCGCGAGAACCGGCGTGATGATCTGGAAGATGACCACAAGCGGCATACCGACGCGACCGAAGCGGCCGGACGGACCCTTGTCCGTCAGGGACTTGCGGTGCTTCCACAGCGCCTGCATCGTGCCGTACGACCAGCGATAGCGCTGCGACCACAGCTGCTTGAGCGAACCGGGCGCCTCCGTCCAGGCCTTGGCGTGCTCCTGGTAGACGACCCGCCAGCCCGCGCGGTGCATGGCGATGGTGATGTCGGTGTCCTCGGCAAGCGTGTCCTCGCTCATGCCGCCGACCTCGAGCACCGCGTCCCGGCGGAACGCGCCGATCGCGCCCGGGATGGTGGGCATGCAGCGCAGCAGGTCGTACATGCGACGGTCGAGGTTGAAGCCCATCACGTACTCGATGTGCTGCCAGGCGCCGATGATGGTGTTGCGGTTGCCGACCTTGGCGTTGCCCGCGACCGCACCGATCTCCGGGTCCGCGAACGGCTGCACGAGTTGGTGCACGGCGTCCGGCTCGAAGACGGTGTCGCCGTCCATCATCACGACGATGTCGTAGCTGGCGTTGCGCACACCGTTGTTGAGTGCGGCCGGCTTGCCCGCGTTCTCCTGGCGGATGACGCGGACGTTCGGGATGCCCATCGCCTCGACGATCTCCGACGTGCCGTCCGTCGAACCGTCGTCGACGACGATGATCTCGATCGGATGGGTGGACCGCGTCAGGGAGTCGATCGTGTTGGCGATGCACTCCTTCTCGTTGTACGCGGGCACGATCACGGTCACCGGCCTGGTGACCGTCGGCCCCCAGCTGAATTTCCCGCCCTTGCCGCGCTTTTTGTTGCGCTGTCTGTAGTGGCGGCGGGCGAGGACCAGCATCAGCCCGAACCGGCCCATGACGGACACGCCGACGACGAACAGCAGCCAGGACAGCACCGGCAGGACCCACTCGGCGACCGCGACCGCGTAGATGAGGGCCTTGCCCTCGTACAGCGTCGCGCCGGTCGCCTTCGACTGGCCGGACTGCTCGACGTTCACGTTGGCGGCGTCGGTCGAGCCGGGCCCGGACTGCGTGCCACCCGACTGCCCACCCGGAACACCGGTCGGCGCGGCCCCGGCCTCGACGGTCTGCCCGGAACCGGTGTTTCCGCCCGGTCGGCCGTTCTGGCCCTGGTTCAGCTTCGCCATCGCGCCGCTGACCGTGGTGAAGGAGTAACCCTTCTTCTTCATCTTCTTGATGTACGTGTCGAGCGCCTTGACCGTCTGCGAACGGTCACCGCCCGCGTCGTGCATGAGGACGACGGCGCCCTCGTTGTTCTTCGGGGTGGCCCACTTGACGATCTTCGAAACGCCCGGCTTCTTCCAGTCGTCACTGTCGGTGTCGACGAAGACGCTGACGTAGCCCAGGTCGCCGATGTCCTGGTAGACCGGCCAGCTGTAGTTGTCGACCGCGTTGATCTCCGACGAGTACGGGGCGCGGAACAGCGTGGTCGTGACCCCCGCCGCACCGGCCAGCGCGAGCTGCGTCTGCGTCAGCTCACGCTTCAGCCGCCCTACGCCCTGGTAGGAGAGGTCGACGTGCGTGAAGGTGTGGATGCCGACCTCGTTGCCCTGGTCCACCAGGTCCTTCACGACACTCGGGTAGCGGGAGACCATCGAGCCGACCATGAAGAACGTGGCTTCGATGTCGTTGTCCTCGAGGACCTTGAGGATCTTGGGAGTCCAATCCCCGGTCGGACCGTCGTCGAAGGTGAGCACGATGGTCTTCTCCGGTACGGACTGCGTCTTCGCCGTGCCGTTGTTGAAGGTCAGGAGAGGACCGCCGTCGAGGATTTTCTCCGGCACCTTGTCGTAGGCGGCGCCGTCGCGCACCCGAGAGTCATTGCCGATCTCGGAGCGCAGATAGCCGTCGAGCAGCATCACGCTGGTGAGTCCCAGCAGGAGCAGCAGGGCGAGGATCACACGGGGTTTCTGCAGCGCCGCGGCCCTGCCCGCCGCCCGCTCCATCTTGGAGGGGGCACGCCGGCGGCCGCGCGAGGGCGTCGTCGAAGTCATGTGGGTGGGTCCGTTCCGGTCAGTTGGCGCCGGTGGAGGCGGACGCAGAGGGAGCCGAGGAGGGGGCCTCGCCGGTGGGCATGCCCGACGGCGGGTTGCCGGTGGGCCTGCCGGTGGTGGCCACGCCGCCCTGCGGCTGGAGGTTGCCTCGGGGGGCGGAGCCGGCCTGGCCGCCGCCGAACGGGATCAGCGAGTTCGGGGTGAGCGAGGTGCCCACGCCCATGAAGGCCATGCCGAGGACGACCGCGTAGCCGAGGCACACGGCGCCGAAGAGCATGCCGACTCGGCGCAGGAGACGTGCTCTGCGCCCGGAGCTGTCAACGAACACGGGCCCATCCCCGGACCCGTTGCCGCGTTTGCGGCGGCGGCCGCGCACTTGGGCGCGGTTTTCGATGGCTGACTCGGATTGCATTCCCCGGATATTAGGACGCCTTTATGTGGCCAATTCTCTGGTTCTCATGTGAGGCGCCCATGAAACTTGGCCCAACCTGTCCGTATCCTGAGAGAATTCTCGATCTTCCACGCAGCTCGGGGCCGACACATACAGACCTTATGCACCATTTTTACGCCCGACTTACCCGATTCAGCACCCCTCCCCTATGCACTTTCTATGCATTTCCTGTGTTCCTGAATCAACACCGAATGTGCCACCTTTGAACTCCGGAATCGCACTTTGTTTCCGTCCTGAGACAGAAATCACGAGAGCGGGTGCATGCGCAATGAGGAGTTTCCTGAAGCCGGCCGCCGGCCTCGTCTGCCTGGTGGCCCTGGCCTGTGCGGGGTGCTCCTCCGGTGGTGACGACGCCTCGGACGCGGCGCCCGCACAGACCCCGCAGACGAGTGCCGCCCCGTCCGAGACCGAGGCCACGTCCACCACCTCGTACGCGCCCTACGTGAGCGCCACGGCCGCCTCCGCCACGGACGCGACCGGGTCCCCGACCACCTACAACCTGGCCTTCGTAATCTCGGACGGCAGCGACTGCACGCCCAAGTGGAACGGGACGGAGACCATCGACAAGGCCGCGGTGACATCCCGGATCTCGGCGCTCAAAGAGTCCGGCGCGAGCGTGCGCGTCTCGTTCGGCGGGGCGTCCGGCAAGGAGCTGGCCGAGACCTGCGACAGCGCGAGCGCGCTCGCCGAGGCCTACGGCGAGGCGCTCGACGCCGCCGGATCCACCCAGGCGGACTTCGACATCGAGGGCGACACGCTGACCGACTCCGACTCGGTCGCGCTGCGCTCCGAGGCGATCGCGCTGCTCCAGAAGGAACGCAGCGACCTGAAGGTCTCCTTCACACTGCCGGTCATGCCGTCCGGACTCGACGCCGACAGCCTGGCGCTGCTGGAGTCCGCCAACGACAACTCCGTGGCGGTCTCCACCGTCAACATCATGACGATGAACTACGGCACGTCGTACAGCGGTGACATGGGTGACTATGCGGAGACCTCAGCCGAGGCGACCCACGACCAGTTGGAGGACGTCTTCGGGCTGTCGAGCGACGGTGCGTGGCAGGGGCTCGCGCTGACCTCGATGATCGGCGACAACGACGTGGCGGGCGAGACGTTCACCCTCTCGGACGCGGCTCAGGTGCGGGAGTTCGCCGAAAAGAAGAAGATCGCGTGGGTTTCCATGTGGTCGACGTTCCGTGATCAGCAGTGTTCGAGTGACGATGCGGATTCGGACAATGCGGCAACCAATTGCAGTGGGGTGAAGCAGAGTTCGGGGGCGTTTGCGGAAGCGTTGGCCGGATGAAAACTGCGGGCCGTGGGGGCTTGTCGCGCACTCGGCGGAGCCCGCACATGGCACAGCCCCGCGCACCTGAAAAGGATCGCCGCAGCGGACGAGCGTGAATGAGCTCAGCGGCGTCTGTGTACCAAGCGGCCTGCGCACACCGTCGCAATGCACGTGCCGTCCTGGTCGAAAACGGCCAGGTCGGCGCGGGCCGTTTCGGTGATCATCGGCATTCCTGTACGAGGAAGTACAGCAACCTCGTTACGGGAAGCCGCCGCTCGGAGGTCGGCCGTGTCGGCGTGTTCCGCCAGTACGGCGGTGGCGCCCAGTTTCAGTACGGCGTGGACACGCTCTCGAGGGCTCGGCGCCTCGGGCAGGGCCCCCTCGTGGACGAGCGCCGGCCCGAGCACGCCGGGCCAGCGTCGCAGCCGCGCGCCCGGAAACCGCTCCACCAGCTCGGCGAGCGGCCCGAAGCCCGCGACGCGGTCCCCGTCGACGGCGACCGCGCCCTCCTTCACCGGCTCGGCGTCCCCGGTGACCCGTAGCTCGTCTGCGGCGTGAATCGTCAGCACGACGGCGCTAGTTGGAGGTCAGCAGCTTCAGCTCGGGGTGCGCGGTGCCACCCTCGATCGCGGTCGACGAGATGTGCGACATGACCCGCTCGTCGACCGGGTCGTTCGCCGGGTCGTCGTGGACGACAAGGTGCTCGTACGTCGTGGTCCGCTGGGCCGGGACGCGGCCCGCCTTGCGGATGAGGTCGATGATCTCCAGCCGGTTGGAACGGTGCTTGGCGCCCGCCGAGGAGACGACGTTCTCCTCCAGCATGATCGAGCCGAGGTCGTCCGCGCCGTAGTGCAGCGAGAGTTGGCCGACCTCCTTGCCGGTGGTCAGCCAGGAGCCCTGGATGTGGGCGACGTTGTCGAGGAAGAGGCGGGCGATCGCGATCATCCGCAGATACTCGAACAGCGTGGCCTGGGTGCGGCCCTTGAGGTGGTTGTTCTCGGGCTGGTAGGTGTACGGGATGAAGGCGCGGAAGCCGCCCGTCCGGTCCTGTACGTCACGGATCATCCGCAGGTGCTCGATGCGCTCGGCGTTGGTCTCGCCGGTGCCCATGAGCATGGTGGAGGTCGACTCGACGCCCAGCCCGTGCGCGGTCTCCATGATCTCCAGCCAGCGCTCGCCGGACTCCTTGAGGGGAGCGATCGCCTTGCGCGGCCGCTCGGGCAGGAGCTCAGCGCCCGCGCCCGCGAAGGAGTCGAGACCGGCGGTGTGGATGCGCTGGATCGCCTCCTCCACGCTCACCTTGGAGATGCGGGCCATGTGCTCGACCTCGCTCGCCCCCAGCGAGTGGATGACGAGCTGCGGGTAAGCGGCCTTGATCGCGCCGAAGTGCTTCTCGTAGTACTCGACGCCGAAGTCCGGGTGGTGCCCGCCCTGGAACATGATCTGCGTACCACCGAGCTCGACGGTCTCGGCGCAGCGGCGCAGGATGTCGTCGAGGTCGCGGGTCCAGCCCTTGGCGGTGTCCTTCGGGGCGGCGTAGAAAGCGCAGAACTTGCACGCCGTGACACACACGTTCGTGTAGTTGATGTTGCGCTCGATGATGTACGTGGCGATGTGCTCGGTGCCCGCGTACTTCGCCTTGCGTACGGCGTCGGCGGCGGCGCCGAGCGCGTGCAGCGGGGCGTCGCGGTAGAGGTCGAGCGCCTCTTCGGGGGTGATCCGCCCACCCGCGGCGGCACGGTCGAGGACGGACTGAAGGTCGGCCTTCTCGGTCACCGGGAGCGTCCCTTTCATAGGGGTGTGGACGGACCTTGCCAGCCTACGCCAGCCCTGCTCTGAGCCCGACGTCAGGCCGCGAACGCCCCGATCAGCAGCCCGACATACGCGCCCGCGATCAGGAACGGCCCGAAGGGGATGGACGTCTTGCGCCCGGCTCGCCGCGCGATGACGAGCCCCAGCCCGTACAGCCCCCCGAACAGAAACCCCGCGAAGGTCCCCAGCACGACGGTCCCCCACCCGTACCAGCCGAGCACGGCCCCGAGCCCCGGCGCGAGCTTCACGTCCCCGAACCCCATCCCGTTCGGGTTGATGAGAAAGAGAAGGAAGTACGCGCCGCCGAGGCCGAGTGCTCCGAACAGCGCGGTCGGCCAGTCCCCCGCGTGCTCGGGCACGGCGGCGACCACCCCGAGCAGCCCGAGCGCGCCGACCGCGAGCGGCAGAGTCAGCGCATCGGGCAACCGCTGCACCCTGAAGTCCACGACAGCGAGCAGCAGGCCGAGGGGCGCGAGCAGCAGCCAGACGCCGAGTTCGGGGCGGGTGCCGGTGGCGAGGGCCAGACCGGCGCAGACGAGGGCGGTCGTGAGGGCGGTACGGGGGGTGCCGGGTCCGTACGGCGGCGTACGAGATGTACGGAACATACCGAAAATACGGAATGCACCGGGAGTGCGAGATGTACTGGATACGCCGGATGGGGCGGATATCCGGACGGAGTCGGCGCACTCGACGCACCCGGCGAGTCCGAGCCAGCCTCGCGCGATGCCGGTGATCGGATGACCGTCCGGGCACCGGTCCCGCCAGGTCTCGTCCGGTTCCACCGCGAACCGGTACGCGGCCCGCGGCACCAGCAGCCCCACCGTCGCGCCCCAGAGGGCGGCGACGGCGGTCAGCCAGAGGTCGGGATCCACGGGCCCACCCTACGCAGCCGCCTCACACCGCGGGCAGTGCGTGGATCTCGTAACCATGGGTCGTCAGAAGGCGGTTGCCGGAGATGGCCACCTGCCAGGGCTCGCCGGGATCCTTCTGGTCGTTGTAGACCCAGCGCAGCTTTCCGGTCCTCGCCGTCAGGGCGCAGACGCCGCCGCCGTCCATGTCCGTGGCCGCGTACAGGTTCTGCCCGGCCCGCAGGAACGTCGTCGCGGCCTCGTCGATCTCGTCGTCGCCGCTGAGCCAGATCTTCCTGCCGGTGCTGACGTGGAGGGCCCAGACGCCGTGGTCGTAGTCGCTGACGTACACGACGCCGTCGATGACCGTGGGGTTGTGGAAGCCGCGGCGGCCGTTGGGCGACAGCGTCCAACGGGGCTTGCCGGTCTCCACGTCCACCGCCGTCAGCTTGTCGCCGGGGAGGATCCTCGCGACCTGGCGGCCCAAGCGCCACCGCGACTACGAGTGCTACAGCAGGGGCGGCCCCTGCTGGGTCCACGAGGAGTATCCGTACGTCTGGGCCCTGGGGCTGGGCTCGACGCTGCTTCTCGGCGCGGCTCTGATCGCCGTACTCGTCAGGCGCTCCGCCGTCCGGAAACCGGCCGAGCCCCCGACTACTTGATCTTCGCCATCCGAGCCACCGGATCCCCCGCCTCCGAATTGTCCGTCTCGTACGTGAGTTCGGCCCCGACGGGAATCAGCCGCACCTCGTGTCTGCCGGTGGTGCACGTGCCGGGGTTGGACTCGTCGGCGATGCTCGTCGCGGTGAGCTGTTTCTCGGTGACCTTCTTCAGGACGAGTACGTCGTCGCAGACGCCGCCGATCAGGTCGGTCGACCGGAACGTACCCACCTCCTTGCCCACGGCGGCCCGGTGCAGGGTGACCCGGAAGGTGCCCGCGGGCAGCTTGCCGTCCAGGGCGAAGGCGTCGCCCTCCCATGTGCCGAGGTACTTCGCCGGCACGGAACCGGGCTCCGCGTCCACCGGCTCGGACGCGCTCGGTGTCGCCGCCGGAGGGGGACTCGCCGCGGAGTCGGAGCCACTGGAAGCCGCGTCGTTGTCGTCGCCCCCGGGCATCAGGTCGAACACGAACGCCGAGCCCACCGTGACCGCCGCCAGCGCTCCGGCGACGGCCAGCGCGACCGTACAACTCAGCTTGCGACCACGGCCGTTCCTCCCGGGGGCCGAGGTCGCGGCCACACTGACGGAGAGCTTGCCGGGGCGGTCGACGGGCGGGGGCACCATGTCCTGAGGCTCGGCCCGCGCCTCACCCTGCCCCGGCATGTAGGTCGGCTGCTGCCCCGGCACGTATACCGACTGCTGCCCCGGCACGTATGTCGACTGCTGCCCCGGCACGTATGTCGACTGCTGCCCCGGCCCATACGTCGGCATCGCGGGCGGCGGCCCGAACACCCCGCCGGACACCGGCACGCCCGCGCCGGAACCGGACGCCGGCACCTCCGCGCCGGAATTCGGGCCCACCGAAGGGCTGCTGAATCCCACCGGACCCGAGGGCGCCGCCTCCGTCGCCTCAAGGTTCAGCAGCTGTACGGCACTTCGGCTCACCTGCTCCACCAGGGCTCCCGGCAGCCATCCCGCCGTCACCAGCCGGGCCGCGCCCTCGGGAGCCAGCCGCGCGGCCGCCTCACCCGGAGTCGGCCGCCCGACCGGTTCCTTCGCCAGGCACGCCGACACGAGATCCCGCAACCCGCCCTCCAGGGAGCCGAGTCGGGGCTCCTCGTGCACCACCTTGTAGAGGAGGGCAGCCGAGGAGTCACCGGAGAACGGGGACTCACCCGTCGCCGCGTACACCAGCACCGCGCCCAGCGAGAAGACGTCCGCCGCCCCCGTGACCCCCTGGCCGAGGATCTGCTCGGGCGACATGTAGCCCGGGGATCCGACGGAGACGCCCGTCGAGGTGAGCGAAGCCGTGCCGTCCGTCGCCCGCGCGATGCCGAAGTCGATCAACAAGGGGCCGTCGAGGGTCAGCAGGACGTTGGACGGCTTGACGTCCCGGTGGACCAGACCCAGCGCGTGGACCGCCGAGAGCGCCTCGGCGAGGCCCGCGCCCAGGACTCGTACGGAAGGGAGCGGCAGCGGGCCGCCGTCCGCGACGGCGGCCGCGAGCGAGGGGCCGGCCGCGTACCCCGTCGCGACCCACGGCACCGATGCCTCCGGGTCCGCGTCCAGGACCGGCGCCGTCCACGCGCCGCCCACCCGCCGAGCGGCCTCGACCTCACGGCGGAAGCGGGCGCGGAACTCCTCGTCGAGCGCGAAGTGCGGGTGCACGATCTTGACCGCGACCGTACGGCCGCCCGCGCTACGGCCCAGATACACCCGCCCCATGCCGCCGGAGCCCAGCCGGCCGAGCAGCCGGTAGGGCCCCACGACAGTGGGCTCGTCGACTCCGAGCGGCTGCATGACGCTCACACCTCCCCCGTACGCACTCCACGCACTGCCCAGCAGAGTAGTGCCGTACGCGCCCCGAGCCTCAGGACTCCAGCAGCCGCACCTTCACATCCGCCGGAAACCCGGTGGTCGAGCCGACCCGCCGCGCGAACTCCCCCACCGCCGCCAGCTGCGGGCCGCCGAAGCGGAAGTCGAGCGTGGTGAAGTACTGCTCCAGAATCCGCTCGTCGAAGGCCTCCCAGCGGGCGGCCTGCTCGGCGACCTTGCCGACCTCGTCCAGCGAGAGATCCCGGGACGCCAGGAAGGCCTCGTGCACCTTGCGGGTGACGACCGGCTCCCGCTCCAGATAGTCACGTCGGGCGGCCCACACGGCGAAGACGAACGGCAGCCCCGTCCACTCCTTCCACAGGGAGCCGAGGTCGTGCACCTGCAGACCGAACTTCGGCCCGTCGAACAGATTGGCCCGAAGCGCCGCGTCACCGATGAGTACCGCGGCCTCGGCCTCCTGCATCATCAGGCTGAGGTCGGGCGGGCAGGTGTAGTACGACGGCTGGACGCCCACGCTCTCGGCCAGCAGCAGCTGCGCGAGCCGAACGGACGTACGAGAGGTAGAGCCGAGGGCGACCCTGGCGCCGTCCAGCTGGTCCAGCGGGACCTGCGAGACGATCACACAGGACATCACCGGACCGTCGCAGCCGACGGCGATGTCAGGGAAGGCGACCAGCTCGTCCGCGTGCTTGAGGAACTCGACGAGGGTGATGGGCCCGATGTCGAGGTCGCCCTGCACGAGCTTCTCGCTGAGCTTCTCCGGGGTGTCCTTGGTGAGCTCGAAGTCGAGAAGCGTGCCCGTTCTTGCGAGCCCCCAGTAGAGGGGCAGGCAGTTCAGGAACTGGATGTGGCCGACGCGCGGCCGGTTGCGTGAATTGTCCACATCGCGAGGCTAGCCCCCATGGGGTACCGTGCAGAGCTCAGGGTCCGGAGTGGTTCTGGAAAGCACTCCGACCGCTTGTGTCAACCCTCACGACACGACTTTGTCACCTCTTGTGACCTCACCTCGTCAACCCACACCCCGGCAGGGTCAAACATCCGAGTGACGTGATCTTGCCCTCTATTGCTTTCGGCTGCCCGGGTGCTAAGCTCGCCGCAAGTTGCAGTTTGGTTTCCCTTGCAGTACAGAGCCTGCGGAGCATGTGACCGCGGGCTCTCGTCGTTTTCAGACGTATGCAGTTGTTTAGACAATCGCAGGTTCTGGAGCAGGGCAACCCTTTGGGCCCAAGGAGGGCTTATGGCTACCGGAACCGTGAAGTGGTTCAACGCCGAAAAGGGCTTTGGTTTCATCGCCCAGGAAGGCGGCGGCCCGGACGTCTTCGTCCACTACTCCGCGATCAACGCGAGCGGTTTCCGCTCTCTCGAAGAGAACCAGTCGGTTTCCTTCGACGTCACGCAGGGTCCGAAGGGCCCGCAGGCGGAGAACGTCACCCCGATCTAAGCCTGCGGCTCCATGAGCCTCATGTCTTGATCCGGAACGGATAGCAGTACCCAAGGAGCCCCGCGCCAGCCGGTCGCGGGGCTCCTGCCTTTTGTCCCGACGGCACCGTTTCATTCCCTTTCACCCGGCGGCGCTGTTTCGTCCCCGCGGCTCTGACACGGGTTGAACAGCCACCTCTCCGGCACCGTATGTGCCTGTGTGAATCAGCCGGGAAAGCACACCCCGGCTGTAGCGGACATCCGTACGCATTACATCCGTACGCATTACATCCGACGCATTACGAGCGTGCAATGCCGATCGTGCACACACCATGAGGTGATCCCAGATGGTCAGTCGATCCAGCGCACCCAACCCCCACCGAAAGCGCCGCGGCAGGCTCGTGCGCAGTGCTCCTGATGGCCTGTGCATCCTTGGTGCGACTGGGTATCACGGGGTGGTGCTCAATGTGGTGTGATGAGGTTTTTGTGGCACTTTCCGGTGACTGTGCGTCTGTGAGGTGCAGGAGCATGGTGGTGCGCCCGGGTGCGTGTCACTGCGAGGCCGGTGGGAGCAGCAATCACGATTCCGGTCTCCTTGAGAATCCGCCCCGTGCCCAGGAAAGCGACGCGGGGTCCCCGCCCCGCCCGGGTCCACACCGGAGCGGAAAGCGTCCGGCGGGGCGGATACCGCAGCCTCCGAATCGCCGCAGCCAGCAGCGTTACAGGCGGCAGGTACCGCACACGATGAGCACCCGCACCGCACCCGGCGGCGACGGCCCACGGTCCACGGTCCACGGTCCACCGGCAGGCATCCACACCCCGCCCAGCACGACGGACCGCTTCCCCGCATCCAGGAAAACCCAGGATCGCCCAGGGAACCTCAGCTCATCAGCGACGCTCTGGTTGATCGGAGCCGTCACTCGAGAGATCGTCCCTTGCCAGAAGTTCGAGGGCGTCACCGAAGGCGAACCGACCGAACTCGGCTCCGACGCCGACGGCACGAACTGCGTCTTCGCCGAGTCCGACATCACCTTCCAGTAGGCCAGGAGGTGAGGTGAAGCCCCGGTGTTTCCCGACCGGGGCTCAAGTGGGGCTCAGCCGATGACGCGTCAGCGGTTCGCTGGTCCGCTGGTTCACCCAACACAAAGATCCCGCCCGATCAATCAGATCGGACGGGATCTTGTCAACCATTCTCGAGCTGACTCAAGAACAGTCGTTGCGGTGGACCTGAGGGGATTTGAACCCCTGGCCCCCTCGATGCGAACGAGGTGCGCTACCGGACTGCGCCACAGGCCCTTGCAACGAGTGAAACTCTAGCATCCCCGTCCCGCTGCTCGGAAATCCGTTCCTGGCAGGTCAGCCGGGGGTCCCGAGCGGGTGGTCAGCGGGTGGTCATTCGTTGGCCGCACGCGGCCGCCCTCCGTCGTCGTACTGGTCGAACAGCGGGGTGCGACCACGCTCGCGGGCGCGCCGGGCGGACGCGGCGCGCCGGGCGTCGCTGCGACCGTCGTCCGCGATCTCGCCCTCCTCGTCGGCATCGGGCCCCTCCTCGGCGGCAAGGTCCGCCTCCGGCTCGCTCGGCTCGACGGCACTGGAGCGCGCGGAACTCCACGCGTCCGGCGCCCCCAGGTCGACGCTGGAGGTGGCCCGGGGCGCGACCGGCGCGGTCACGTACGTCGGCAGCGGAACCGGCACCGGGTCCCAGCTGTCACCCCGGCCGGGGCCCCGCTGCCGCTCGCGCTGCTGGTCGACCCACTCGGCGTGATCGGTCTGCTCGACGAGGGCGCGGCGGTCGGCCGCGAGCGCGGACAGCCCGCCGTCGGTCTCCGGCTCGGGGCCGTCGTCCGGCTCGTCGGCGCCCGGGTCGAGGGTCGATCGCCGGCGCGGCTGCCGCTCCCGCAGTCGCTGCGCCGCGGCCTCGGCCCGCCGCCGGTCCATGGTGTACGTGAAGCGGCGTCGCTCCTGGGCACGCAGATAGACGATGTACGAGCTCAGCATCACGGCGGGCACACCGGGCGCCCACAGGAAGGCGAGCCCCCCGACGGCCGCCACGATCGCACCGAACGTGAAGGCCAGGAAGAGCATCACGGTCGTACGCCGTCGACGCGCGAGCACCTTCGAGCGCTGGGCGCGCGCCGCGGCCTCCGCCGCGGAAGCTCCCCGCGGAGCCGGAACCTGCGAGCCCGCGGACTTACCCGACGAGTTGGGCCCAGGTTTGGGTACGGACCTGGGCGCCGACTTGGCCGACTCCTGCGGCACCGGCTCGGCGCCTCTCGAAGAGCCGACGGGGGAACCGGCCGAAGACCCCATGGGGGAACCGGCAGGAGAACCGATCGGCGAACCCGCCGAAGAACCCGTCGGGGAACTCGCCGAGAAGCCCTGCTGCGCGCCCTGCCGGACGGCGGCCTGCGGCGCCTGCTGTGGCTCCGGCTGGGCGGGCGGCGGGAGTTGGGCCTTGGTCTGCTGCCGGACCGGAGGCATGGCGAAGGCCCGGACGTCCACCGAATCGGTGACGCCGTCCCGATCGGCGCTGTGCTCCCCCTCTTCGGTGGAGCGCGCCCGCAGGTCCTTGGCGTACCGGCGCTCCATTCCCGCCCGTCCGGACAGCAGCCGGATGGCGGTGCTGAAGCGTTCCGTCGGACGGGCTTCGTTCAGCTCGTCCTGCCTACGGAGCCACATAGGCACCAAGTAGGCGGCCCAGGCCCCGACGATGACTGCGTAGATGAGGCCGCTGCTGCTCACGCCTCACACGGTAGAGGGGTTTGCGTGAGGCCATCTGCCAATTGGGCCGGTGTGTCGCACGATCTGGCTGATATTTCGAGCTTTTTTTGTGACCGACGCGATCAGCAGGCCACCGGGACCGCGAATTTAATGCCTCGAGATGCCACCGAGATGCACCCAAGACGCTCCGAGGTGATCGCCATCTCGATCATTTTCGAACATCTATTTCATTTATTGGCGTTGCCGGGCTTGCTCGGGTTCTGCGACCCAGCCCGCTCCGACCCTGCCTGATCGGAGCGCGTCCGCTCCGATCGTGCCCGCCGCCACCGTCCGAGCAACCCGTCCGGCACCTCTTCGGCGGTGAGCGCGAAGACGAGATGGTCCCGCCAGGCGCCGTCAATGTGAAGATAACGTGGACGCAGCCCTTCCTCGCGGAATCCGAGTTTCTCCACGACCCGGCGGCTGGGCCTGTTCTCCGGGCGAATACAGACCTCGATGCGGTGCAGTCCGACCGCGCGGAAGCAGTGGTCGGTCGCCAGCGCCACGGCCGTCGGCATCACCCCGCGGCCCGCCACCGACTGGTCCACCCAGTAGCCGATGTGCCCCGAACACATGGATCCCCAGGTGATCCCGGCGACCGTCAGCTGTCCGACCAGCCGCCCCTGGTACTCGATCACGAAGGGCAGCATCCGGCCCGCGTTGGCCTCGGCGCGCAGGTGCCGGACCATCTGGCGGTAGGTCGGCCGGTGCGCGATCGGGCCGCTGGGGGTGGGCGGCGGGATCGTCGCCTCCCAGGGCCGCAGCCAGTCCCGGTTGCGCCGGTTCACCTCACGCCAGGCCCGCTGATCGCGCACCTTTATGGGCCGGAGGACGACGTCGCCGTCCACCAGTTCGACGGGCCAGGCTGGGCTGTTCAGCTCGCACCCCCACTGCCGCTGGGTCTGGGGTGATCGCCGCCGCGGATCTGGTCGACGGCGTGGATCAGGAGGGGCTCCAGGACGGCCAGACCGTCCCTCACCCCGCCGGTCGAACCCGGCAGGTTGACGATCAACGTCCGTCCCGCGACTCCGGCGAGCCCCCGGGACAGCGCCGCCGTCGGCACCTTCTCTCTTCCGAACGCCCTGATGGCCTCGGGAATGCCCGGCACCTCGTGATCGAGCACGCGCCGCGTCGCTTCCGGGGTCCGGTCGGTGGGCGAGATCCCCGTACCACCCGTCGTCACGATGACGTCGTACCCGGCCTCGACGCCCGTGCGCAGCGCCGCCTCCACCGGGTCACCGTCGGGGACGACCCGCGGGCCGTCGACCGTGAAGCCGCACGCCGTGAGCCCCTGGGCGATCAAGGGCCCCCCCTTGTCCTCGTAGACGCCCGCGGCGGCCCTGTTGGAGGCGGTGATCACCAGTGCGCGATAAGACGACGGCGTCATGCCCGGCTCCAGTCGCCCGACTTTCCGCCCGTCTTCTCCTCGACGCGTACGTCCGTGATGACCGCTCCCTTGTCGACCGCCTTGACCATGTCGATCACGGTGAGGGCCGCCACGCTGACCGCGGTGAGGGCCTCCATCTCGACGCCCGTGCGGTCGGTGGTCTTCACGGTGGCCAGGATCTCGACGGCGTCGTCCGCGACCGACAGATCAATCTTGACACCCGACACCGACAACGGGTGGCAGAGCGGGATCAGGTCCGGCGTGCGCTTGGCGCCCATGATGCCCGCGATGCGCGCGGTGGCCAGGGCGTCGCCCTTGGGGACCCCCTCGCCGCGCAGCAGCTCGACCACACGGGGAGAGACCAGGACACGGCCGCTGGCGCGGGCGGTGCGCGCGGTCACGTCCTTGCCCGATACATCGACCATGCGGGCGGCGCCCGCCTCGTCGACATGGGTCAGTCGGTCCTGCGCGGAGGGTCCGGGGGTCTCCCCCCGGGATGGAACGGTCATGTGCTGCTGCGCTCCCGGTCGGGCCTGTTGTGCGCGACACGCTACCGCCAACCGGGGGTGCTCAGCCGAGCAGGACCACCTCGACCTCGGTGCCGGACTCCACCGAGGTGGTGTCCTCGGGGACGACGATCAACGCGTCGGCCTGGGCGAGGGCGGCGACCAGGTGGGATCCGGCGCCGCCGACCGGCGTCACCTTTCCGTCGGCGTACCTCCCCCGAAGGAACTGTCTGCGGCCCGCCGGCGAGGTCAGTGCCTTGTCCGTCTCCAGGATCGCGCCGGTCGTGGGCCGGTGGACGTCGTCCAGACCCATCAGGGTGCGGATCGCGGGGCGGACGAACAACTCGAAGGAGACGTACGACGACACGGGGTTGCCCGGGAGCGCGAGCAGCGGGGTGTGCTCGGGGCCGATGGAGCCGAAGCCCTGCGGCTTGCCGGGCTGCATGGCGAGCTTGCGGAACTCGATGCCGCTGCCCGGCTCGTCCTCGTCGCCCACGGAGGACAGGGCTTCCTTGACGACGTCGTACGCGCCGACGCTCACGCCGCCCGTCGTGACCAGCAGGTCCGCGCGGATGAGCTGGTCCTCGATGGTGGAACGGAGGGTCTCGGCGTCGTCGGAGACCGCGCCCACGCGGTAGGCGATGGCTCCGGCGTCGCGGGCGGCTGCGCAGAGGGCGAAGCTGTTGGAATCGTAGATCTGGCCGGTACCGAGCGGCTCGTCGGGCTGGACCAGTTCGCTGCCGGTGGACAGGACGACCACGCGCGGGCGCGGGCGCACGCGCACGGTGCCGCGGCCGATCGCGGCGAGCAGGCCGATCTGCGGCGGACCGAGGACGGTGCCCGCTTCGAGGGCGCGGTCGCCGGCCTTCACATCGCTGCCCATCGCACGCACGTGCGCGCGCGCCTCGGCCGGGCGGTGCACGTGCACCTGACCGGCGGCACCCTCGGGGGCGGCGCTGTGGGCGCGCATCCCCGAGACCGGACCCTCGCCCAGGCCGCCGTCGGTCCACTCCACCGGGACGACGGCCTCGGCGCCGGGCGGCAGCGGAGCGCCGGTCATGATGCGGGCGGCCTGGCCGGGGCCCACGGAGGGCTGCTCGGCCTGGCCGGCCGCGACATCGCCGACGACCGTGAGGACGGCCGGGTACTTCTGGCTCGCGCCCGCGACATCGGCGACCCGGACCGCGTACCCGTCCATCGAGCTGTTGTCGAACGGCGGCAGTGAGACCGGCACCGTGACGTCCTCGACCAGGACGCAGCCCTGGGCGTCGAGGAGTTGCAGCTCGATGGGTTCGAGCGGGCGGACGGTCGCGAGGATGTCCTCCAGGTGCTCGGTCACCGACCAGAGGTGGTCCTGGCCGGTGACGCGGGTCGCGGCGCTGCTCAAATCGCTACATCTCCTCGGCTACGTAACTGCGAAGCCAGGTCCGGAAGTCCGGGCCCAGGTCTTCACGTTCGCATGCGAGTCTGACAATGGCACGCAGGTAGTCGCCGCGGTCGCCGGTGTCATAGCGGCGACCCTTGAAGACGACGCCGTGGATGGGGCCGCCGACCTTCTCGTCCGCGGCGAGCTGCTGGAGAGCGTCGGTGAGCTGGATCTCGCCACCGCGGCCCGGCTCCGTCTTGCGCAGGATGTCGAAGATGCGCGGGTCGAGGACGTAGCGTCCGATGATCGCGTAGTTGCTGGGCGCGTCCGCCGGGTCCGGCTTCTCGACCAGGCCCGTCACCTTGACCAGGTCGCCCTCGTCGGTGGCCTCGACGGCGGCGGAGCCGTAGAGGTGGATCTGCTCGGGCTCGACCTCCATCAGCGCGATGACGCTGCCGCCGTGCTGCTCCTGGACCTGGACCATGCGGGCCAGCAGGGGGTCGCGCGGGTCGATCAGGTCGTCGCCGAGGAGCACCGCGAAGGGCTCGTGGCCGACGTGCGGGGCGGCGCACAGCACGGCGTGGCCGAGACCCCTGGGGTCGCCCTGGCGCACGTAGTGCATGGTGGCGAGGTCGCTGGACTCCTGGACCTTGGCGAGGCGGTCGGCGTCGCCCTTCTTCTGGAGGGCCGATTCGAGCTCGTAGTTACGGTCGAAGTGGTCCTCGAGGGGGCGCTTGTTGCGGCCTGTGATCATCAGGACGTCGTCGAGGCCCGCCGACACAGCCTCTTCGACGACGTACTGGATCGCCGGCTTGTCCACGACCGGCAGCATCTCCTTGGGAGTGGCTTTGGTGGCCGGCAGAAACCGGGTGCCGAGGCCCGCTGCGGGAATGACAGCCTTGCTGATCCTGGGATGCGACTCAGTCATGGCGGTAACCATATCCGGTCGCTATGAGCGGAATCTGTCACTCCCGTTAAATAACTCTCATATGACCGCATAAGCAACGACACGGGAGCGTCTTGTGGGCCACGTCGGACGTGAAACAGAGCCTGACAAGCGAATGTTGCGGCGAGGATTCCTCTCGGTGAGAAGCAGGTTGACGCCCGGTGACCTGCGGGAAACCGCCGCGGCTCTCGCCGTGCGCGCCCTGGAACTGCCCGAGCTGGCGCACGCGCGCACGGTGGCAGCGTACGTCTCCGTCGGGAGCGAGCCGGGAACCCTCGCGCTCCTGAACGCACTCCACGCGCGGGGCGTACGCGTACTGCTGCCCGTCCTCATGGCGGACAACGATCTGAACTGGGGCGTGTACGCCGGAGAAGGTTCCCTCACGGGCGTCCAACACGCCGGAAGGATGGCCCTCTTGGAGCCCGCGGGCGAGCGGCTCGGCCCCGAGGCGGTCCAGGAGGCCGACGTCGTCCTGCTGCCCGGTCTGGCGGTGGACCGGCGCGGGATGCGCCTCGGCCGCGGCGGCGGCTCGTACGACCGTGTGCTGACCCGTCTGGAGCGCGCGGGGGCCGATCCCGCGCTGGTGGTGCTCCTGTACGACGCGGAGGTCGTCGAGCGCGTTCCCGACGAGCCGCACGACCGCCCGGTGCGCGCGGTGGTGACGCCCTCGGGAGTGCGGCGGTTCCGCTGACGGGCCCGGGTGCGCGAAAGGGCCCTCCACGCGCGCGTGGAGGGCCCTTTCACATGCCGCCGTCAGTGGCTCACGGCTCCAGCACCAACGTGTCGCTCGTGCTGTCGTCGACCGCCTTCTTCGAGAAGGACCACGACAGCAGTTCACCCTTGGCCCATTTGTCCGTCTGGTCGGTGTAGTGGGCGCTGTAGGCGTGCCCGGAGGCTCCGGAGAGGTTGATCCACTTGGACTTGTCGAGGTCGTCGAGGTTGACCACCATCCGCATGGAGGGCACCCAGACCACCTCGTAGCCGCCCGCGGCGTTCCAGCCGGTCGCGTTGACCGTCGCCTCGCCGCCACTGAGCTTCCAGGGGCCGCGGTTGAGCATGTACTGCAGGACGTCGGGACCGCTGGTGCCCAGGGTCTGGTTCTTCAGGAACAGGCGGTGCAGCCGGCCCCAGCTCCAGGTGTCCATGTCCTTGCCGAGCTTGGCGGTCAGCTCCCAGCGGGCGTCCTTCATGGCCCGTGCGAACAGCTCGTCACGGGTGTCGGTCGCCTTGTCGAGGCGCGTCTTGGGCGCCTTCCACCAGTCGTTGTCCTCGTCGTCGATGATCTTGCGGATCACCTCGAACCAGCGGTCGCCGCCGTCCGGTTGCGCCTGGTCCGCGTCGCGCTGACCGCATTCGCGCACCGACTGGTCCTCGTCCACCGGACCCGTGGTGTCGACCGGGTCGACGTACAGACACTGGCCCTTGACCCGCAGCTCCTTGGGCAGCTTGTTGCCGAAGGCGAGCTTGAGGATGTTGCGCCAGGTCGCGTTGAAGTACGCGGCCGCCGCGGAGTCGGCGTCCTGGGTGTAGTCCCAGCCCTCGAGCAGCTTCTGCGTCTGGCGGACGTTCTTGTCGGCGACGTCGATCTTGAGCAGCTTGGGCACGATCAGCTTGGCGATCTCGCTGCTGTTGTCGAGCTGCATCTGACGCATGTCGTCGGTCGAGATCTTGCCGTCGCCCTTGATCTTCGACTCGATCAGGTCGGTGATCCGCTGACTGCGGGTTCCGTAGCCCCAGTCCGTGGTGAGCGTGTAGGGGTACTCGTCCTCGTCGACCACGGCCTGGTTGGCGGTGACGATGTAGCCGCGCTCAGGGTTGTACTCGTAGGGCAGCTCGGCCTGCTTGATGTAACCGGTCCACTCGTACTTGGAGTCCCAGCCGGGCGCCGGGAGCTTGCCGTCGTAGCCGTTCGCGCGGGTCGGGATCCTGCCGGGCAGCTGGTAGCCGATGTTGTTCTTGGTGTCGGCGTAGATCAGGTTCTGCGAGGGCACGTCGAAGGAGGCGGACGCCTCGCGGAACTCGGTCCAGTTCGACGCCTTGTCCATCTCGAAGACGGCGTCCATGGAATTGCCCGGTTCCAGGGCGGTCCAGCGCAGCGAGATGCCGTAGCCGTCGCCGCGGTCGGGCGCCGCGGTGTCGACGGTGGCCTTCTTGCCGACCTTGACCAGTTCGTCGTCGCGGTCGGACAGCAGGGGTCCGCTGTTGGTCTCGCGGACGACGATCGTCTTGCTCCCGCCGCCCGCGATCTTGATCGTTTCCTTGCGGGTGGTGAAGGGCAGCACCTTGCCGTCGTACTGGTAGCCGTCGCCGGTGATCTTCTCCAGGTAGAGGTCGGTGACGTCGACCCCCGAGTTGGTCATGCCCCAGGAGATGTCCGCGTTGTGGCCGATTATCACGCCGGGCATGCCCGCGAAGGTGTAGCCCGAGACGTCGTACTGGCACTTGGCGGAGACGGTGGTGCAGTGCAGGCCCATCTGGTACCAGACCGAGGGCAGCGAGGCCGACAGGTGCGGGTCGTTGGCCAGCAGCGGCTTGCCGGTGATGGTGTGGGCGCCGCCGACGACCCACGAATTGGAGCCGATGCCGTTGCCGTTCACACCGACGGCCGTGGGCACGTCGTCGAGGACGTCGTAGAGCCCCGAGAGCTGGCTCTGCAGGTCGGAGGGCGCCGTGGTGTCGCCCGCGAGCCCGGTGCCCGCCGTGGACGCGGACTCCGTCGTGCCGGTCGTGCCGCTTCCCTGGACGTACGACTGCGTGACGTTGTCGTACTCGCCCTCCTGGACGATCGTCGCGTTCCGGCTGTACGGGTACTTCGGGTACAGGTCTTCGATCTGCTTCGGGCCGAGGCGGCTGGTCATCAGGGACCGGTCGATCTCGTCCTGCATATTGCCGCGCAGGTCCCAGGCCATCGCCTTGAGCCAGGCCACGGAGTCGACCGGGGTCCACTCCGTGGGCGCGTAGTCGTTGCTGAAACCAAGGGCCGCGTACTCCAGGGAGATGTCCTCGCCGTCCTTGCCCTTCAGGTAGGCGTTGACTCCCTTGGCGTACGCCTGGAGGTACTTCTTCGTGGAGGCCGACAGCTTCGTGTCGTACTCCTTCTTGGCGACCCGGTCCCAGCCCAGCGTGCGCAGGAATTCGTCGTTCTTGACCTGGCTCTTGCCGAACATCTCGGACAGCCGGCCCGAGGTCATGTGGCGGCGCACATCCATCTCGTAGAACCGGTCCTGCGCCTGGACGAAGCCCTGCGCCATGAACAGGTCCTCGTCGGACGAGGCGTAGACCTGTGGGATCCCGTAGCTGTCCCGCTTGACCTCCACGGACCCCGAGAGCCCGTCGAGCGTGAGGGAACCCTCGGTCTGCGGGAAGGAGGCTCGGACGGTGCTGACGCCCCAGTAGCCGCCGCAGGCGACGCCTCCGATCACAGCAAGAACCAGGACGATAAGGACCAGTCGGGCTTTGCGCCCCTTCTTCCTGCCGGACTTGCCGGGCTTCTGGCCGGAAGATGCGGTGGTGTTCGGGGGCATCGCTGTCCTTGCTGTCCTAACGCGAGCGGCAGGCGGTCCTGGAGTGCTGGAGCAACCATAGGCGCAGGGCCCGCCGCACCTTGACGCGGAGTCGGGTACCCGGATGGACCAGTGCTCGATCTTGGCCTGAGAAGCGTCAAGAAAGCGTCAAGAGTTAGGTAAGGTAACGAAGTACTTGGACTTATGCACGCACCTCCGGTGTTCGGATCGACGTGATCGACTCGATTGACTCGATCCATGTGATGCATGTGATCCACGTGATCCACGTGATCCACGTGCGCCATGTGCGTGATCCATGTGCGTGATCCATGTGTTCGGATCCGGCGTCCGGATTGGCAAGAAGGGACCAGCCGCTGACTGTCCACGACCTCAACCAGCTCCTCCTCATCTGCTCGCTCGTTCTGCTCGTCGCGGTGGCAGCGGTTCGTATCTCCTCGCGCAGCGGGTTCCCCAGCCTGCTCGTCTACCTGGGCATCGGCATCGCCATGGGCCAGGACGGGATCGGCAACATCCACTTCGACAACGCCGAGATGACCCAGGTCATCGGGTACGCGGCCCTGGTCGTGATCCTGGCCGAGGGCGGTCTCGGCACGAAGTGGAAGGAGATCAAGCCGGCACTTCCGGCCGCCACCTCACTGGCGCTGGTCGGCATCGCGGTCAGTGTCGGGGTGACGGCCACGGGCGCCCACTATCTGGTCGGCCTGGAGTGGCGGCAGGCGTTCATCATCGGTGCGGTGGTGTCCTCGACGGACGCGGCGGCGGTCTTCTCGGTGCTGCGGAAAGTGCCCCTCCCCGCGCGCGTGACGGGCGTCCTGGAGGCTGAATCGGGCTTCAACGACGCTCCGGTGGTCATCCTGGTCGTCGCCTTCAGCACGGCGGGCCCGGTCGAGCACTGGTACGCACTGCTGGGCGAGATAGCCCTGGAGCTGGCCATCGGCGCCGCCATCGGGCTCGCGGTCGGCTGGCTCGGCGGGCTCGGGCTGCGGCATGTGGCGCTGCCGGCCTCCGGCCTCTACCCGATCGCCGTGATGGCGATCGCGGTCACGGCGTACGCGGCCGGAGCGCTCGCCCACGGCAGCGGATTCCTCGCCGTGTATCTCGCGTCGATGGTGCTCGGCAACGCGAAGCTGCCGCACTGGCCCGCCACCCGCGGCTTCGCCGACGGACTCGGCTGGATCGCCCAGATCGGCATGTTCGTCCTGCTCGGCCTGCTGGTCACGCCACACGAGATTGGCGACGACATCTGGCCCGCGATCGTCATAGGCCTGGTGCTGACCATGGTCGCGCGGCCCCTGAGCGTCGTGGTCGGCCTGCTGCCGTTCCGTGTGCCGTGGCCGGAGCAGGTGCTGATGTCCTGGGCGGGGCTGCGCGGCGCCGTGCCCATCATCCTGGCGACCATCCCGATGGTGAGCGGCATCGCGGAGAGCCGCCGGATCTTCAACATCGTCTTCGTCCTGGTCGTCGTCTACACCCTCGTCCAGGGACCCACGCTGCCCTGGCTGGCCCGGAAACTGCGGCTTGGCGAGGGTGCGGGCGCCGCCGACCTGGGCATCGAGTCGGCACCCCTGGAGCGGCTGCGCGGCCATCTGCTGTCCGTCGCGATCCCGAAGGGATCGCGCATGCACGGCGTCGAGGTGGCCGAGCTGCGGCTGCCCGCGGGCGCCGCCGTCACGCTCGTCGTGCGCGACGGGAAGTCTTTCGTGCCCCTGCCCACGACCGTCCTGCGGCGCTACGACGAGTTGCTCGTGGTGGCCACCGATCCGGTCCGGGACGCCGCGGAACAGCGGCTCCGCGCGGTCGGCCAGGGCGGCAAGCTGGCGGGCTGGCTGGGGACCGCGGGCAACGGCACCGGAACGGAAACCGGAACCGGCCGTTAAGGGCGGATCTACATTCGCAGGCGAACGGTGCCATGGTGCCTGCTTTCACAGGCACCCACCCCTCCATCCCTGTACGATGAAGGCACATCTTGATCGAACCAACTCTGTCTGACGCAGAGCTGGCGCGACCGTATGGCGGCCACGATGCCCTCACAGGGGCAGCGCGGCATCTACCGCAGTTCCGCGCAAGAGGACAGCTCTCGGCGCCCCCCGCAGGGCGTGTGAGCCGAAGGAGTGCGCCGGTGTCGAGAGGGTGAGCGCGCGGAGGCCCTAAGGGCTGAGCACGGTCGCCCTCTCGACACCGGCTGTAGCGCTCCGGAGGCGAACGCGCCCGATGAAAGGGGTCGCGCTACCAGGCGGCAGAAAGGCACGGGCCGTGGCATCCACGGTCACCTCCCGCCCGGGGTACGGACAGCTGCTGCGCACCCGCGGCGCCTGGACGTTCCTGCTTCCCGGCTTCGCCGCACGCCAGCCGTTCGCGATGCTGACCATCTCCCTCGTGCTCCTCGTCCAGCACACCACCGGCTCGTACGGCGCCGCCGGCGCCGTCGCCGCCGTCACCGGTGTCTCCATGGCGCTGTTCGCCCCCTTCACCGGCCGTCTCGCCGACCGCTACGGGCAGCGCGCCGTCCTGCTGCCCGGCGTACTGGCCCACACCCTGTCCGGCGTCTTCCTGACGGCGCTCGCGCTGATGGACGCCCCCCTGTGGGCCCTTTTCGTCGCCGCCGTGCCGACCGGTGCCTCGGTACCGCAGATCGGGCCCATGGTGCGCGCCCGCTGGGGCGTGAAGCTCCAGGACTCGCCCCTGATGACCACCGCGGCGGCCTTCGAGTCCGTGACGGACGAGCTGACCTTCGTGTTCGGCCCGCTGGTGGCGACCGCCCTGTGCACCACCGTGGACCCGGCCGCGGGCCTGCTGACCGAGGCGGCGCTGACCCTGGTCGGCGGTCTCCTCTTCGCCGCGCAGAAGAGCACCCAGCCCGCTGTCGTTTTCGACGGGCACGCGCGCGTGGAGCACGGTTCCGCTCTGCGGGTCCCCGGAGTGCGCGTCCTGATCGTGACCTTCCTGGGCATCGGCTCGGTCTTCGGCGGCATGCAGGTCTCGCTCGCCGCGTTCAGCGAGTCGATCGGCGAGCCCGGCCTGAACGGCGTCCTGTACGGCGTCTTCGCCGCGGGCAACATGCTCTCCGGCATCGTCTGCGGCGCCATCGCCTGGAAGGTGGCCCCGCAGCGGCGCCTCGTCATCGGGTACGCCGCCCTTGCACTCACCGCGTCGGGGCTGTGGGCCGCCCACTCCGTGGTCGTGCTCGCCGGAATCGGACTTCTGGTGGGCATGTGCATCGCTCCGGCCCTGATCACCGGCTACACGCTGGTTGAGGGGCTGGTACCGACGGGCGCCCGTACCGAGGCCTTCACC
Source organism: Streptomyces sp. SD15 (assembly GCF_054462255.1). NCBI lineage: Bacteria > Bacillati > Actinomycetota > Actinomycetes > Kitasatosporales > Streptomycetaceae > Streptomyces > Streptomyces sp. SD15. The sequence continues at coordinate 147,640 of NZ_JBTLMO010000015.1, forward strand.
TGGCTGACCGGCGCCGTCGCGCTCGGCCAGGCAGCGGCCGTCACGGTCGCCGGACAGCTGGAGGACCGCCTCTGGGACGGCGCCGGGTTCCTGGTGCCGATGACCGGTACGGCACTGGCTCTGGTGACCCTGGTGGCCCTGCGGTCACGGCTGGATTCGCGGCCCCCCGGCCGCACCGTCGCACGTGGCGTCGGTCACCGAGTGCCGGTGACAGTGGACTGATCTCTCGGAATAGGTCAGTATGGATCGTCGTTAGCACTCATTGAGTGAGAGTGCCAGGAGGAAGACAAGTGCCGACCTACCAATACCAGTGCACCGAGTGCGGCGAGGGCCTCGAGGCGGTGCAGAAGTTCACCGACGATGCCCTGACCGAGTGCCCCAACTGCGGTGGCCGCCTGAAGAAGGTGTTCTCGGCCGTCGGCATTGTCTTCAAGGGCTCCGGCTTCTACCGCAACGACAGCCGCGGCTCCTCGTCGAGCACCTCGCCGGCGTCGGCCAAGCCGTCGACCTCTTCGTCTTCGTCGTCGACGACCTCGTCGTCCTCCTCGGACTCGAAGTCGTCGAGCTCCAGCTCGTCGGGCACCGGCTCGTCCAGCAGCAGCTCGGCCGCATAAGGCTTCCCGCGAGGACCCTGCCGTCGTACGACGGCAGGGCCTTCGGCGTTTCCGGGGCCAGCTAATGTGCTCGTCATGGCGAACGCAGAGATCGGTGTCATCGGCGGCTCAGGCTTCTACTCCTTCCTCGACGACGTGACCGAGATCCAGGTGGACACCCCCTACGGGCCGCCCAGCGACTCCCTGTTCCTCGGCGAGATCGCCGGGCGGCGGGTCGCCTTCCTCCCCCGCCACGGCCGCGGCCACCATCTGCCACCGCACCGCATCAACTACCGGGCCAACCTGTGGGCGCTGCGCTCCGTCGGCGCGCGCCAGATCCTCGGCCCCTGCGCGGTGGGCGGACTGCGACCCGAGTACGGGCCGGGGACACTCCTCGTACCGGACCAGCTGGTCGACCGTACGAAGGCGCGGCCGCAGACGTACTTCGACGGACTGCCGCTGCCGGACGCCACGGTGCCCAACGTGGTGCACGTGTCGCTGGCCGACCCCTACTGCCCCATCGGCCGCAAGGCCGCCCTCGCGGCGGCGCGCGGACGGGACTGGGAGCCCGTGGACGGCGGCACGCTCGTGGTGATAGAGGGGCCCCGGTTCTCCACCCGCGCCGAATCGTTGTGGCACCAGGCTCAGGGCTGGTCCGTGGTGGGCATGACCGGCCACCCCGAGGCCGCGCTCGCGCGTGAACTCGAGCTCTGCTACACCTCGTTGACCCTGGTCACCGACCTCGACGCGGGCGCGGAGCACGGCACGGGCGTCTCGCACGACGAGGTGCTGAAGGTGTTCGCGGCGAACGTGGACAGGCTGCGGGATGTGCTGTTCGACGTGGTGGCGGGGCTGCCGGCGAACGGAAAGCGGGACTGTCTGTGCACGACGGCGTTGGGTGGGATGGATCCGGGGTTCGAGATGCCGTGACGGCCGCCCACACGAGGCGGAACCTCCACGAGCCTTCGTGAACTTCCATGAACCTCCCGTTCGGGTGAGGCAGTTGTCCACAACTCATGAGTAGTCCACGGGCTTCAGCGGGATCCGCCGCGACGCCTCATCGTGGGATCGCAAGCCGATCCCTCGTCGCAGGTGGTGGTCCCCATGGCACATCTCTCCCCTCTCGTACGCCCGCAGGGCACGGATCCTGTACGCCCACCCGGCGTGGACGCTCCTCCGATCTGCGAGGTGCCTCAGTTCGCGCCGGTGCGTGTGCGCGGCGGGCGGTACGGGCTGCGGCGCCTCACCCGGCACAAACGGCGGGCCGTGGCCGCGGGACTCGCGGTCACGGCGGCTGCCCTCGTTGCGGCGGGCCCTCATGACGCCGAGCGGGCGCGGGGGCATCCGGCGACCGCATCCCCCTCCGCGTCCACCTCCACGTCCCCTCCCTCTTCCTCTTCCGCCTCCTCCCCTTCCTCTCCCTTACGTCGGGGGCGCGGGGTCGAGATGGTGGCGGCTCCGGTGCGGATCGCCGACGCGGCCACGGTGCGGCTGCTCGGGCCGGGCGACCGGGTCGATGTGGTCGCGGCGGACGGTGTAGGCGAGGGGCGAGTGGTCGCGGCCGGGGCGCGAGTGACCGAGGTGCCGGACTTCGACACCACCGAGACCGGGGCGCTGGTCGTGCTCTCGGTGCCGCGGCCCACGGCGGCGCGGCTGGCCGGCGTCGGCACGACCGCACGGCTGGCGGTGACGCTGTGCTGAGTATCGAATCGGTGTCAAGTCCCTCGTCACAACTACCGAATTGGACAGCCGCGGCACGCCCTGCCGTAGGTTGCGGAGCTGTTTGTTCCACAACTTGCGCAGAGGGGCCCCTTGGTGAGCGAGAAGAAGAAACCCGGCGTCTGGGATGGCTTCAAGGTCTTTCTGACGCGGGGCAACGTCGTCGATCTGGCCGTCGCGGTGGTCATCGGCGCGGCCTTCACCAACATCGTCAACTCGGTGGTGAAGGGCATCATCAACCCGCTGGTGGGCGCGATCGGCACGAAGAACCTCGACAGCTACAGCTCATGCATCAAGGCGCCCTGCACCGGCAGCGGGGACACCGCGACGGGCGTCCGGATCCTGTGGGGCTCGGTGCTGGGTGCCACGCTCAGCTTTGTGATCACCGCGGCCGTCGTCTACTTCCTGATGGTTCTACCGATGTCCAAGTACCTGGCACGGCAGGCGGCCCGCCAGAAGGCGAAGGAGGGCACGCACGAGGTCATCGAGGTGACCGAGCTGGAGGTGCTGAAGGAGATCCGCGACGCCCTGGTCGCACAGCGCGGTTCGGGACACAGCCAGGAGTGACGGCCCGGCTCCGGGCGGGGGCTCAGAGTCTCCGGGCCAGGACCCAGCGGCTCCGCCGGGCCGGGGCTCAGAGGTGGTGCGGCGGCTTCTCGTCGAGGAAGCGCTTCAGGTCGGCCGCGCTGTCACCGTCGCCGGCAGCCTGCTCGCCCCACCCCCGGTCCGTGTCGTCGGAGGACTGCTGGCTCAGCGGGTCGTCGAAGTCCAACGCCGACTTCCGGACAGCCGGGGACTCCCCCCGGGGCGACGCGGTGCGTGGTTCGGGGGCGGGGCCGGTAGTCATGCCTCCAGGGTACGCCGAGGGGCTGGCGACCCATCCCGGCCCAGCTGCGGGTCCCAGTCCTCAGCCTGGGCAACCGAGGCCCTTTTCTGCTGTGCTTGGCCCTATGACGTCCGGTTCCGCATCCGCATCCGCATCCGCATCCGATTCAACACCGCAGCCTCCCCCGCACAGGCGGCCCCTGCGCAAAATGACCGCGCGGGGGCGGGCGGAGGCTCACCGGGTCGCGTCGCCGCTGGAGCTCTTCTTCGACCTGTGCTTCGTCGTGGCCATCGCCCAGGCCGGCGCCCAACTGGTGCACACGATGGCCGAGGGACACGCGGGCGAGGGCATCCTCAACTACGCGATGGTCTTCTTCTCCATCTGGTGGGCGTGGATGAACTTCACCTGGTTCTCCTCGGCGTACGACAACGACGACGTGGCCTTCAGGGGCGTGACGCTGGTACAGATCGCCGGTGTCCTGGTCCTTGCCGCAGGGGTGTCCCAGGCGTTCGACAACCACAACTTCCTGATCGTCTGGCTCGGCTACGCGATCATGAGATTCGCGTTGATCTCGCAGTGGCTGCGGGTGGCACGGTCCACCCAGGGCGCCGAGAAAACCATGGCGCTGCGGTACGCGGGTGGGGTGCTGCTGTGCCTGATCGGCTGGCTGGGGCTGCTGATCCTGCCGGAGTCCGGTCGTCCCTGGTTGTTCCTGGTGATGGTGCTGGTCGAGTTGTGCGTCCCGGTGTACGCGGAGAAGGACTCCACCACACCTTGGCATCCACACCACATCTCCGAGCGGTTCGGCCTGTTCACGATCATCGTGTTGGGCGAGACGATCGCCGCGGCCACGGTTGCCGTGAAGTCGGGCGTGGACGAGCACGAAGCACTGGGCGAGCTGCTGCCGATCGCGGCGGGCGGACTGCTGATCGTCTTCTCCGCGTGGTGGATCTACTTCGCGGTGCCCATCCACGGGCATCTGCGGTCCAGCGCGCAGGCGTTCGTGTGGGGCTACGGCCACTACCTGATCTTCGCGTCGGCGGCCGCGATCGGCGCGGGTCTGGAGGTCGCGGTCGAGCAGGCGGTCGGCAAGGCCCACATCTCGACGCTCTCCGCGTCCGCGTCGGTGACACTGCCGACTGCGCTGTTCCTCCTCACCGTCTGGGGGCTGCACGCGCGCTACTTCAAGGTGGGCATCGCCGAGCAAATCGTGCTGCCGACGTCCGCGTTGCTGGTCATCCTGTGCACCTTCCTGGGTGACTGGGCGGTGCCCACCGCGGGCATCGTGGCGGCGCTGACGGTGGCGGTCGGGGGGACCTTGACGGCGTACAGGGGCGCTCGGCAGGCGGTGAGCCCTGATCACGAGTCGGCGCCTGGAGCCTGACGGCTCCCCGTGCGGCAGGTTGGATACGGTCATGTGTTCGATAAGGCAGCCCCTGCCTAGGCTTTGCGGGCGAGCAGTTGAACCTCCTGGAACTGCCTTCGGTCGGTGGGCTGAGGCTCGCGAACCATCCGGGCCACCTCGGCCAACCCGGACTTGCGCAGCATCGCGGCGAGGTGATCAGGCCACCACCGATAGGCCGGCGCGACTGTGTGATCGAAGACCTGCGTCGGGTGAGACGGATCATCGCTTGCCGAAAAGCCGACCAGAAGGTGGCCGCCAGGTGCCAGCACACGATGGAACTCCGCCAGGATGACGGGGAGTTCCTGCGGCGGAGTGTGGATGATGGACCAGCGCGAGAGTACGCCGCCCAGCACGCCGTCAGCGATGTTCAACGCGGCCATCGAGCCCACGTCGAACCGCAGGCCCGGACAGGCCTGTCGAGCCAACTTGATCATCGCAGGAGAGGCATCGACACCAAACGCCGCCAGCCCCAACTCGTCAAGATAAGCAGTGATATGGCCAGGACCACACCCCAGGTCCGCGACCCGACCGTCCCCACTCGCCCTTACAACCTCGGCGAAGGCACCCAAGATCGCGCGGTCCAGGGGCCTGTCACGCAGCGCGTCGCGGAACAGCTGCGCATAGGTGGGGGCCGCAACGTCGTAAGCCTCGCGGGTAGCACTGAGGGCATCGTGTTCGACCATGCCCGCGACAGTAGTTCCTGGCCCCGAGGCGAGCCGAGACAATCATGATCTTCCCTCCCGCCCGTTCGCCCGGGCTATCGCCAGTCCAGAGAAGCCTGCATCCGTTGGCCTGCGCTCCGGCTCGATCCGCAGCAGCGGCCCCGCCTCATCGAGATCATCCGGAACCTCCGTGAGCGCATCACCGAGGCCAGTGCCAACGGCTGGCTCGACGAGGTCGAAGGACTCCAGGTCAGCCTCAACGCCGCGCTGGCCAAGCTCACCCGCCTCAAGCGCGCCTACTGACGGCCGTCCCCAGCTCGTTGACCTTGGCATGCCTACCGAGGCACCCAAAGTCCTCATGCTGCATTCGCTGCACGACCCGGCGAACAACTACACATGGGCGACCAACGTGCACCGGCAGACCCGCAAGACGACTGTCCTGCTGCCTTACCAGGGCGCGGGACACAGCGTCTACGGCCGCAGCGACTGCACACGCGACGCCGTTGACGATTACCTCACGGAGCTGAAGCTCCCGAGCGCTGGGAGCCGTTGTCCCCCCGCCGCGAAGAACTGAGCCACAGACAACTGTCCCACCCACCCAGCAGGCCGCCGGTGAACTGCCGGACGGAGGCAAAGCGAAGGATCCTCAACCTTGATCGCTTTCTTGGTCCGGAAAAGTGACACGGGAAGCGCCGGGCCGAAACACTGGGCCCATGACGGTTGACGCTCTGACGGATGTGGCGGGCCTGCGCGTGGGACACGCGACGTGTACGGGCGGCGGTTGGCTCACCGGCACCACGGTCGTGCTCGCCCCTCCGGGTGGCGCCGTCGCGGCCGTGGATGTGCGGGGCGGCGGGCCCGGCACCAAGGAGACCGACGCGCTCGACCCGCGCAACCTGGTGCAGAAGGTCGAGGCGGTCGTGCTGACCGGTGGCAGCGCCTACGGGCTGGACTCGGCCTCCGGCGTGATGGGCTGGCTGGAGGAGCGAGGACGCGGGGTGCGCGTGGACGCCGATCCGGCGCACGTCGTGCCGGTCGTGCCCGCCGCCTGCGTCTTCGACCTGGGCCGCGGCGGCGACTTCCGGGCGAGGCCGGACGCGTCCACCGGCAGGACCGCGGTCGAGGCGGCCGGCGCGAGCGAGGAGGGTGCCCCGGTGCCGGAGGGGTGCGTGGGCGCGGGGACCGGGGCGGCGGTGGGGCAGATCAAGGGCGGGGTCGGGACGGCGAGCGTCGTGCTCGACTCGGGGATCACGGTGGCCGCGCTGGTGGTGGCCAACGCGGTGGGTTCGGCGATGGACCCGGAGACGGGGGTGTTGTACGGGGAGCTGCTGCGAGGCGGACGTACGACGTATCCCGCGTCCGAGGTCCACGAGGCGGCCCGGCGGCGGCTGGCCGAGGCGGCGGCGAAGAGCGGGCCTCCCCCGCTGAACACCACGCTCGCCGTCGTCGCCACCGACGCCGACCTCACACGCGCGCAGGCGCACAAGCTGGCGGGCACGGCACACGACGGGATCGCGCGCGCGGTGCGGCCGGTGCATCTGCTCAACGACGGGGACACGGTGTTCGCGCTGGCCACGGGTGCCAGGCCGCTCGCCGAGCATCCCCTCGCGCTCAATGAGGTCCTCGCGGCGGGCGCGGACCTGGTGACGCGGGCGATCGTCCGGGCGGTGCGGGCGGCCGCACCGGTGGACGGGCCGGGTGGGGTGTGGCCGTCGTACGGGGAGCTGTACGGGGAGTTGTAGGGGCCCCGAGTACTTCACGTCGCCCGCTGACAACTGAGATCGAGGGATTGTCCCGGTTCTGTCACGTGCTGGTGTTCCGCGCGGGTGGAGGGAACCCGTTCCGCTGCCGCTCGCTCTTTCTCCACGTACTGGAGCGGATCACGCACATCACAAGAAACCGGAGCAGCCCGTGACAACGCCGAACTCGACAGCGTGGCGCGCACTCGGGGCCTGTGCCGCCCTGATGGTCGGCGCCCTCACCCTCACCGCCTGCGGCGGCGACGCCAGCGCCGACAACAAGGATGGCAAGGACGGCGGGAGCGGAAAGAGCTCGGCCAACACGTCCACGGCGAAGATCGCCATCTCCGCCAAGGACGGTTCGACGGGCGCGTCCATCAACGCGACCGGGGTGCGGGTCAGCGACGGCAGGCTGACCGACGTGAAGATGACGGTCTCGGGGACCGGGGCGGCGGTGCCGGGGGCGATATCGGCGAACGGCGGCAGCTGGAAGCCGAAGGAGCAGTTGGAGCGCGGGACGAAGTATCGGATCTCGGCCACCGCCAAGGACACGAACGGGCGCACGGCCGCCGCCAACTCCATTTTCACGACGGTCTCTTCGGACAACAGCTTCATCGGCACGTACACGCCCGACCACGGCACCACGGTCGGCGTCGGGATGCCGGTGTCGTTCACCTTCGACAAGGTGATCAACAATCAGAAGGCTGTGCAGTCGCACATCACGGTCTCCTCCAGCAGTGGGCAGCAGGTGGTCGGGCACTGGTTCGGGGCGCAGCGGCTCGACTTCCGGCCCGAGGCGTACTGGAAGGCCGGCTCCAAGGTCACGATGAAGATCGACCTGGACGGCGTCGAGGGTGCGAACGGCGTCTACGGGGTGCAGGACAAGACGGTCACCTTCACCATCGGCCGCTCCCAGGTCTCCACGGTCGACGTCAACACGCAGACCATGACGGTGGTGCGGGACGGCAAGACCCTCAAGACGGTGCCGATCTCGGCAGGCAGCCCGGAGCACACCACGTACAACGGGCAGATGGTGATCTCCGAGAAGTTCACGCAGACCCGGATGAACGGCTCGACGGTGGGCTACGGCGGCGAGTACGACATCCCGGACGTGCCGCACGCGATGCGACTGACCTCGTCGGGGACGTTCATCCACGGCAACTACTGGTACAACAAGGGCAATCCGCCCTTCGGTCGCCAGGGCACCAGTCACGGGTGCGTGGGGCTGGCGGATGTGCGGGGCGCGCAGGGGGACACGACCGCCAAGTGGTTCTACGACAACTCTCTCGTCGGGGACGTCGTGACGGTCAAGAACTCGCCCGACAAGACGGTCGCGCCGGACAACGGACTGAACGGCTGGAACATGTCATGGAGCGCGTGGACCGCCGGAAGTGCCGCCTGACGAGGGCCTTTTGACGTCGCGGCGGGCCGTGTGGGAACTTGCCGCGCGGCCCGCTCGTTTTACCTCCGTACGTTTTCTCGGTTCGCGGACATGATGTCCGACCGAGGGGCTACGGTATGCACCCACAAGGTGACATGCAGCAACGCCGGGAGAAGCCTTGAGCGTTCCGTACGAGACAGCAGCGTACGAACAACCCGAGTCGCCCGAGTCTCCGGAGGAGCACCTCGCGCGACTCCTCGGCCGTGCCCTGAACTCCTTCGAGTTGCCCGACGAGACGATACGGCGACTCGACTGCGCGCTGGCGCAGGACAGTTCGCTGCACTCCGCGCACCACAGCGCGGGGCTGCACCGCGAGACGTACCGGCACACCTGGCTGCTCGCCGACGGCTCCGCGGTCACACTGTGGGAGCTCGTGCACAACACGGCGCCGGGCCGTGAGCCGCAGCACGAGGTGTACGACGACGAGGAGGAGCTGCGCGCCGCCACCGCCCGGCTGCCGCTGCCGCCGGACGCGCCGGACTTCGAACTGCCCGTGACGGTCCAGTTGGCGCCGGTCCCCGAGCCGCGCCACGCCTACGTGCCCGACGACTCGGCGGACCACGCGCGCCGTCTGCTGCGGCGGGCGGAGAACGCGGACCGGCCGGGGTCCGACCTCTCGACTCTGCTGCTGCGCACCGCTTTCGCGCACCAGATCACACAGGCCTTCGGCCGCCCCTGCCGGGCGGGCCAAGTGGGGCTGTGCTTCTCCCTCTACGAGCACGCGTTCCTGCTCCGCGACGGCCAGGAGATCTCCCTGTGGGAGGTCGAGCACACGGCGACGCCGGACGGACGCCACATGTGCGAGGTCTACCCGACGGAGCACGCGGCACGCGAGGCGATGGAACGGCGGGCGGCGCGGCTCGCCTAGCGGCGGGCGGCGCGGCTCGCCTGGCAGCGGGCGGCACGGGTCGCCCAGCGGCGGGCGGCACGGCCGGAGGATCGCGGGTCACCTAGCGGCACGCGCTCGGCCGGAGGATCGCGGGTCGCGGGTCGCCCAGCGGCACGCGCTCGGCCGGAGGAGCGCGGGTCGCCCAGCGGCACGCGCTCGGCCAGAGGATCGCGGGTCACCCAGCGGCACGCGCTCGGCCGGAGGATCGCGGGTCGCCCGGCGGCGGGCGGGTCCGTGGGCGGTGGGGCTCGGCGAGGAGCGGCTGCCGGACGGAGGGTGGAGCTGGGCCAGGGGTGCGTGGTCCCGCGGGCTGTAGGGCTTGGTCAGGGGTCCGCTGTGAGTGGGCCGCCCGGTCGGCGGCGAGGCTCGGTCGCGGCGGCTGCGGGTGGGTAGCCCGGAGCCGCTCGGCTGAAGGCGGGGGAAAGCGGGGGGCTACGGGCGGCTGTCGCTGAACTGGCGCACCAGGCCGGCGAAGGCGGCGTGTTCCGCGGGGGTGAGTTCGACGGACTCCGCGACAGGGCCGGACTGTCGCTGGTGGGGCATCGCCCGGAGCGTGTCCTCGTGGCGCCGCACCGCGGCGGCCTTCATGCGAGCCCGGCGCAGCAGATGGCGCACGCCGACGATCCACAGGGCGGTCACGAAGGCGAGGACGGTCACGCCTATCAGCTGAGGGATCGACACATGCTCGGGCATACGCTCCAGTAAACACCGCGGCCCGGGACTTTGGTCCCGGGCCGTGACGTATATCGCAGATGCCCTGAAAGGGCGGGGTGTGCGGTCGGCGACTCAGGCCGCGACCGGCTCCTTGGACTCGGCCTTCGCCGCTATCGCGCCGTCGACGACGCTCGCACCGGCGCCCTCGGGGGCCTGCTTGCGCATGCCCTTCAGGACGACCACCAGGGCGGTGGTGACGCAGACGCCCGCGGCGATGGCGATGAGGTAGAGGAACGGGTTGCCGATCAGCGGGACCACGAAGATACCGCCGTGCGGGGCGCGCAGTGTGGTGTCGAAGGACATCGCCAGGGCGCCGGTGACCGCGCCACCCGCCATCGCGGAGGGGATGACCCGCAGGGGGTCGGCCGCCGCGAACGGGATCGCGCCTTCCGAGATGAAGGAGGCGCCCAACACCCAGGCCGCCTTGCCGTTCTCACGCTCGGTCTGGGTGAAGAGCTTGCCGCGCACGGTCGTCGCCAGCGCCATGGCCAGCGGCGGAACCATACCGGCCGCCATCACCGCGGCCATGATCTTCATGGCCGAGTCGCTGGGGCTGGCGACCGCGATACCGGCGGTGGCGAAGGTGTACGCGACCTTGTTGACCGGGCCACCGAGGTCGAAGCACATCATCAGGCCGAGCAGCGTGCCGAGCAGGATGGCGTTGGTGCCGGTGAGTCCGTTCAGCCAGTCGGTCATGCCCTTCTGGGCGGAGGCGATGGGTTTGCCGATGACGACGAACATCAGGAATCCGACGATCGCCGCGGAGATCAGCGGGATCACCACCACGGGCATGATGCCGCGCAACGCCGCCGGGATCTTGACCTTCTGGATCCCGATCACCACACCACCGGCGATGAGACCGGCGGCCAGACCGCCGAGGAAGCCCGCGTTGATGGTGAGGGAGATCGCACCGCCGACGAAGCCGGGCACGAGACCTGGCCGGTCCGCCATGCCGTACGCGATGTAGCCGGCCAGCACCGGGACGAGGAAGCCGAAGGCGACGCCGCCGATCTGGAAGAGCAGCGCGCCCCAGCTGTCCGCCTGGGTCCAGATGAAGTGGTCCATGACCGACGGGGCCTTGTTGATCTCGTAGCCGCCGATGGCGAAGCCCAGGGCGATCAGCAGACCGCCCGCGGCGACGAACGGGACCATGTAACTCACGCCGGACATCAGCCACTTGCGGAGCAAGCTGCCGTAGCCCTCGCCGGACTCACCGGCGCGCTCCACCGGTGTGCCGGGCGCGGAGCCCGCGGTGACCTCGCCGCGCTCCGCCTTGCCGCGGACCTCGGAGATCAGCTCGGTGGGGCGGTTGATACCCGCCTTCACGCCGACGTCGACGGTCGGCTTTCCGGCGAAGCGGTCCTTGTCCCGTACGGGCACGTCGTGCGCGAAGATCACGGCGTCCGCCGCGGCGATGACCGCCGGGTCGAGCCGGGTGAAGCCGGCCGAGCCCTGCGTCTCGACGACGACTTCGATGCCCGCCTCGCGGCCCGCGTTCTCCAGCGACTCGGCCGCCATGTAGGTGTGCGCGATGCCGGTGGGGCAGGAGGTGACGGCGACGATCCGGAACGGAGGGGCAGCGGGGGCGTCAGGCGTGGTGTCCGTGGCGGTGTCGGCGGAGGCCGCCGCCGAGACCGCCACGGAGTCCTTGGAGCCGGCAGCGGAGTCCTCCGACTCCGCGGGCGCGGCCGAGGTCGAGGCCGCGGCCGCGGCCGCCGGGGACTCCTCCCCGCGGATGAGCGCGGCCGCGGCCGCCGCGTCGTCCACGGCCCGCAGCGCGGACGTGAACTCGGCGTTCATGAGCTGGCGGGCCAGCGACGACAGGATCGTCAGATGCGCGTCGTCCGCACCGGCGGGGGCGGCGATCAGGAAGATCAGGTCGGCGGGGCCGTCCGGGGCGCCGAAGTCGATCCCGGCCGCGCTGCGTCCGAAGGCGAGCGTCGGCTCGGTGACGTGTTCGCTTCGGCAGTGCGGGATGCCGATGCCGCCGTCGAGGCCGGTGGGCATCTGGGCCTCGCGGGCGGCCACGTCGGCGAGGAAGCCGTCGAGGTCGGTCACCCGGCCCAGGGTCACCATGCGCTCGGCGAGGGCGCGTGCCGCCGCCTCTTTGGTCTCGGCGGACAGGTCGAGATCGACCAGGTCCGCGGTGATCATCTCACTCATCGCGGGCTCCTTCGCACGCGTATCGCCCTGGGAAAGTCGTGGGCGGGGGTGGGGACGGGGGTGAGGATGGTGGTGCAGTAGTGAGGTGGTGCGGGGGTGGCGGAGGCGGGGCCGGGGGAGCCCCGCCTCCCCTCGTCGACGGGACCGGGGAGGTCCCGCCTGCGTGTGGCTGCGGCGGGGAAGGGGAGGCCCCGCCGCTTCAGGGCCTGTCCATGGGGCGTGGCCGTCATGGCAAAGACAGAGGTGGGCGTCATGACACCGGCTCCGTCAGTACGCGGTCCACGGGGATCTCCGACGTGACGGTCACGGCGGAGGAGTCGAGGTCGGCCGGGCCCGGCATCACGCTGCCGGGGAGTTGTACGGCCGCGGCGCCATGGGCGACGGCGGAGGCCAGGGCTTCCGGGCCGCGGCCGCCGGCGATCAGGAAACCGGCGAGGGAGGAGTCACCGGCGCCCACGTTGCTGCGCACGGTGTCCACCCGGGCGCTGCCGAACCAGGCGCCCTCGCTGTCCACGAGCAGCTGCCCGTCCGCGCCGAGGCTGGCGAGTACGGCACCCGCGCCCAGTTCGCGCAGTTCCTCGGCCGCCTTCACCGCGTCGCCCACCGTGGCGAGGGGGCGCCCGACGGCTTCCGCGAGTTCCTCGGCGTTGGGCTTCACCACGTCGGGCCGCTCGCGCAGCGCCGCGAGCAGCGCCGGTCCCGAGGTGTCGAGCGCGATCCGGGCGCCCGCCGCATGGGAGCGGGCGACGAGATCGGCGTACCAGGAGGGTGCGAGCCCGCGCGGCAGGCTGCCGCAGCAGGTGATCCAGTCGGTGTCGCCGGAGCGGTACTGCCGGCGCACGGTCTCCAGGAGCAACTCGGCCTCGGCGGCGGAGAGTTCGGGGCCGGGCGCGTTGATCTTCGTGAGCGTGCCGTCGGGTTCGGCGACCGAGATGTTCGAGCGGGTGGCGCCGGCGACCGGGACCGGCGCGACCTCGATGCCCTGCGCGTCGAGCAGGTCGGCGACAAGTGCGCCGGGCGCACCCCCCAGGGGCAGGACGGCGACCGTGCGCTGCCCCGCCGCCGCGACCGCGCGCGAGACGTTCACACCCTTGCCGCCCGGATCCATGCGCTCGCCGGTGGCCCGGATGACCTCGCCGCGGTCGAGCGACGGGACCTCGTACGTACGGTCGAGGGACGGGTTGGGGGTGACGGTGAGGATCATGTACGCACTACTTCCGTGCCGTTGCGCTCGATGGCGGTGGCGTCTTCGGGGCTCAGCCCGCTGTCAGTGATCAGCAGGTCCACATCGCTCAGGTCACCGAAGCGGGCGAAGTGCTCCTGGCCGTGCTTGGAGGAGTCGGCGAGCAGCACCACGCGGCGCGCGGCGCGCACAGCCGCGCGCTTCACGGCGGCCTCGGCGAGGTCGGGGGTGGTCAGTCCGCGCTCGACGGAGAAGCCGTTGGCGGCGACGAACAGGATGTCGGCGCGGATCTCGCCGTACGCGCGCAGCGCCCAGGCGTCCACGGCGGCGCGCGTACGGTGCCGGACGCGCCCTCCGACCAGGTGGAGCTGGATGCCGGGGTGGTCCGCGAGGCGGGCCGCGACCGGCAGGCTGTGGGTGACGACGGTGAGCGTCGCGTCCAGCGGAAGGGCGCCGGCGAGGCGGGCGACCGTGCTGCCCGCGTCGAGGATCATCGTGCCCTCGCTCGGCAGTTCGGCCAGGGCCGCCTCGGCGATGCGGTCCTTCTCGTCGGCCGCGGTGGACTCGCGCTCGGCGAGGTCGGGCTCGAAGTCCAGCCGTCCGGCCGGTATCGCACCGCCGTGCACCCGCCGGACGAGACCCGCGCGGTCGAGGGCCTTCAGGTCGCGGCGGATGGTCTCCGCCGTGACCTGGAACTCCTCGGCCAGCGACACCACGTCCACCCGGCCGCCGTCACGAGCGAGCCGGAGAATCTCCTGCTGCCGCTCCGGTGCGTACATGTCCGTTCGCCTCCGACCAATGCCCGAACTTGTGGTTTCAACCGCAGGCTACGCTCGGATTTCCAGAAAGTAAACAGGTTCGGGCGTCATGCGGGCATGAACGGACTTTGGGTCGCTGAGGCAACGAAAGGGGCCCGGCACCTGAGGTGCCGGGCCCCTTCCGCCATGGCTCATGGAACGAGCACCGGCTCCTTCTCCCCCGTCTCCTCCCTGCCCTCCGTCACGTCAACCGTCTCGCCGGGCGCCGCGGCGGAGGGACGGGCCGGCAGCGCGAACATCAGCAGGAAGATCGCCCCCATCACCGCCGCGACCCAGCCCAGCGCGTGCTGGAAGGCGTTCACGAAGGCGGGGCCCACCTCGGCCGGGGTCAGCCGGTCCGCCATCGTGCCGAAGAAGACCACGGACACCAGTCCGAGCCCCAGCGCGTTCCCCATCTGCTGCACGGTGTTGATGAGCCCGGACGCCGAACCGGCGTGCTCACGCGGCACCTCCGACAGCACCGCGTCCGTCAGCGGGGCCACGATGAAGCCCATCCCCACGCCCATGACCACCAGCGGAAGCGCCATCTGCCAGGAGGCGAGGGACATCCCGTACCGCTCCGACTCCCAGATATAGAGGAGTACGCCGACCGCCATGATCAGCGCGCCCGCCTGGAGCACCTTGCGGCCGAAGCGCGGGACCAGCAACTGCACCGACGTCCCCGCCGCCGCGGACACCGCGATCGAGAACGGCACCCCGGTCAGCCCGGCCCGCAGCGGGCTCCAGCCGAGCCCGAACTGCATGTACAGCGTCCAGACCAGGAAGAAGATGCCGAGCCCGAGCCCGAAGACGGTCTGTACGGCGATGCCCGCCGCGAAACTCTTCACCTTGAACAGCGACAGCTCGACCAGCGGCGAACCGTCCCGCGCCGTCTTCCGCCTCTCGTACGCCACCAGCGCCACGAAGACGACGAGGGCGCCGGCCATCATCGCGTACCCCCACAGCGGCCAGCCCAGCTCGCGCCCGCGGGTGAGCGGGTAGAGCAGCATCAGCAGACCGAGCGTGACCAGGGCGACGCCGACGAGGTCGAGCTTGAGTGCCCGCGGGGCCTTGGACTCACTGATGAACCTCCGGCCGAGGATGAGCGCGGCTATGCCGACCGGCAGGTTGATGAGGAAGATCGGCCGCCACTCCAGGCCGAAGAGGTTCCACTCCATGAGCAGCGCGCCGAGGAGCGGGCCGGACACCGCACCCAGCCCCACGACGGCGCCGAAGAGCCCGAACACCTTGCCGCGCTCGTGCGCCGGGAAGGTCGCGTGCACGATCGACAGCACCTGCGGCACCATCAGCGCGGCCATCGCGCCCTGCAGGATGCGCGCGGCGACGAGCATCTCCGGGTTCGCGGCGAAGCCGCACAGCGCCGACGCGATCGTGAAGCCGCCTACGCCGACGAGGAAGATCCGCTTGCGGCCATGGATGTCGCCGAGCCGCCCACCGGTGATGAGCCCGGCGGCGAAGGCCAGCGCGTAGCCCGCGGTGATCCACTGGATCTGGCTGAACGACGCGCCCTCGTCGCGCTGGATCGACGGAATCGCGATATTGACGATCGTGACGTCGACCAGGTCCATGAAGGCCGCGGTCATGACGATGGCGAGCGCGAACCAGCGCCGCCGGTCTGGCTCCGGCCTGATGGACGGGAAAGTACTGCTGGAGGAAGTCATGCCGTCAAGCTAGAAGCCCTATAGGTCAGATCGTGTCCTAGTTGCCGGGCATCCTGGGAGGCATGACCACCGACACCCCGGCCCGGCTCCTCCAGCTTCTCTCGCTCCTCCAGACGCCCCGCGAGTGGCCCGGCGGTGAGCTGTCCGAGCGGCTCGGGGTGTCCCGTCGTACCGTCCGGCGGGACATCGACCGGCTCCGGGAGCTGGGCTATCCGGTGCAGGCGACCAAGGGGGCCGACGGCGGGTACCGGCTGGTGGCGGGGAAGGCGATGCCGCCGCTGGTCCTCGACGACGAGGAGGCGGTGGCGATCGCGGTGGGGCTGCGGGCCGGCGCCGGGCACGCCCTCGAGGGCGTGGACGAGGCCTCCGTACGGGCCCTCGCCAAGCTCGAGCAGGTGCTGCCGTCCCGGCTGCGGCATCGCGTGTCCACGCTCCAGGCCGCCACCACTCCGCTGACCACCGGGGACGGGGCGAGTATCGCGCCCGAGACGCTGACCGTGATGGCCGCGGCGGTGGCCGGGCGGGAGCGGCTGCGGTTCGCCTACCGCTCCGGGGACGGGACCCCCTCGCAGCGGCTGGCCGAGCCGTACCGGCTCGTCTCCACCGGCCGTCGCTGGTACCTCGTCGCGTACGACCTCGACCGCGCGGACTGGCGCACCTTCCGCGTCGACCGGGTCGCCGAGCCCTTCGCGACGGGCGCCCGCTTCGCACCGCGTGAACTGCCGACGGGGAGCGCCGCGGAATTCCTGCGGCAGTCGATGCACCGCCGTCAGGAGACGTACGACTTCGAGGTCGCCTTCGCCGCGCCCGCCGAGCTCGTCGCGGCGCGCCTGCCGGCGTGGCTCGGGGCGCCCGAGCCGATCGACGAGCACAGCTGCCGGCTGCGGTCCTCGTCCAGCGATTCCGTGGAGTGGCTGGCGGTACGGATCGCGATGGCCGACTGCGAGTTCACGGTGCGGCGGCCGCCGGAACTGGTCGGTTGTGTACGGGAGTTGGGTGGGCGGCTGGCGCGGGCGGCGGGCGGTTCGCAGGAGTCGGGCGCCGGCCGAGGGTGACGTACGCCGACGGCGGCGGGGCGGTGCCGACGGCGCGGGGCGAGGTGGGTTCAGGTGGCGCGGGGCGAGGCGGGTTCAGGTGGCGCGGCGGGGCCGGGCGTTGCTCACACGGCCCCCCAAGGGAAGTCGCCCAGGGCTTGGAGGTGGCGCACCGCCAGCGCGACCGGGCCGGCCGGGCCGTCGGCCGGGTCGTCCCCGGCGGCCCAGGCCTCCACCGCCACACGGACCGCCGCGCTGGCCACGGCGGCGCTGAGACGGATCTCGGAGGCGGGCGACGCGTCGTCGGCGGGTGCCGAAATCCTCGCGGCCAGCACCGTCGCCAGCGTCCGTTCCGCCGCCTGGCACTCCTGGCCCCACACCCTGAACAGGGCCGGGCTCCCCTCGGCCAGCCGGAGCAGGGAGCGGACCCACTCCATGGACTCCAGCCGCACCCCTACGCCGGGCGTGAGGGTCTGGACGACGGCGTGGTGGAGCGCTTCGGGAACGGTCAGCTCGGCCGGGGCGTCGCGTACGGCCTCGGCCCACTTCTGCACGCCCGCGGCGAAGAGGGGGCCGAGGCATTCTTCCTTGCCGGCGAAGTAGCGGTAGAAGGTGCGCGGCGCGACTCCGGCGGCGCGGGCGATGTCCTCGGCGCGGGTCGCGCGCAGGCCGTCCCGCATGAAGAGCCCGGCCGCGGCTCGGGCGATCTCCATCCGCGTGGCAGCCTTGCGCCGCTCCGTCAACGAGGGCCCGTCGGCACCGCCCCGCCCGTCGGACGGTGCGGACCGCGCAGGGCGCGCAGCGTGGACGTCGGTCGCCGCGAGGGCGGCAGCGCGATCGGCCGAGGACAAGGAACCCTCGACCCGGTCGGCCGAGGACGAAAAGCCGCCGGCACGGGCGGCGGAGGCGCGGGCCGCGGGGTTGGTACCGGTCATGAACGGCAGGTTATGCCCCTGTGGCAGAATCTGCCATTCGGGTCACCCCGGGGTTCAGGTACGGGGTGACCCGTCAATCTGCCCCAAAAAAGCCTTCCCCACACCGAGATTGCCGACCTCCGCGTCCCCCGAAGGACAAGGCCCGGCCCAGGTCTCCGGAAAGCGCCGGAAAGCCCCCGCTCCCGCCCCGCCCCGCCCCCGAGGCCCCAAGGGATCCCGCGCCCCGAGGCATAAAGGAGCCGAGCCCCGGCGCCAGGGGGGGGAGGCGCCGGAGCTCGGCTCTGGAAGAGTCCCGGCGCGGGGGGGGGAGTGCGTCGGGACTCGGCTCTGGGGGGCTTGGGGCTGTGCCCCGGGACCCCGAAACCCTGGGCCCTGAAGTCTTGTGCCCAGAGCCCAGCGAGTTGAAGCGGCCTTACATGGCCATGTCCGGTCGACTTACAGCCGACCTCAAGCGCATGTCAGGCCCACGGCCCACGTTCTCACGCCGCCGCGTCGAAACCCGTATCCCGCGCCAGCTTCTTCAGCTCGAGCAGTGCGTGCTTCTCGATCTGGCGGATGCGCTCGCGCGTGAGTCCGTGTTCCTTGCCGACCTCGGTGAGCGTGCGCTCGCGGCCGTCGTCGATGCCGTACCGCATCTTGATGATGGAGGCGGTGCGCTGGTCGAGGCGGCCGATCAGGTCGTCCAGCTCCTCGCTGCGCAGCAGCGTGAGGACCGACTGCTCGGGGGAGACGGCCGACGTGTCCTCGAGCAGGTCGCCGAACTGGGTGTCGCCGTCTTCGTCCACCCCCATGTTCAGCGAGACCGGGTCGCGGGCCCAGTCCAGGACGTCGCCCACGCGCTCCGGTGTCGAGCCGAGCTCGGTGGCGATCTCCTGGTGCTCCGGCTCACGCCCGTGCTCGCGGTTGAACTCGCGCTGCACGCGGCGGATCCGGCCCAGCTCCTCGACCAGGTGCACGGGGAGGCGGATCGTGCGCGACTGGTCGGCGATGGAGCGGGTGATGGCCTGACGGATCCACCACGTCGCATACGTCGAGAACTTGAAGCCCTTGCGGTAGTCGAACTTCTCGACCGCGCGCACCAGGCCCGCGTTCCCCTCCTGGATGAGGTCCAGCAGCGGGAGACCGCTCCGGGGATAGCGGCGCGCCACGGCCACGACCAGCCGCAGGTTCGAGCGGATGAAGATATCCTTGGCCCGCTCCCCCTCGGCGACCAGTGCCTCGAGCTCCTCGCGGGTGGCGTCCGCCTCGGGGGCGTCCGCCTCACCTTCGAGGATCTGCCGCGCGAACACACCGGCCTCGATGATCTGGGACAGCTCGACCTCCTTGGCGGCGTCGAGCAACGGTGTACGCGCGATCTCGTCGAGGTACATGCCGACCAGGTCGCGGTCGGCGATCTCGCCGCCTACGACGCGAACACTGCGTGCCGCGTCGGTGGTCTCGCCGCTGGCGGACTGACGACGGGCGACGGCACGGGTTGCCATGCGTGCTCCCTTGCGATGGTGGGCTTGCGGGTCCTAGTGGCGGCCCGGACACTCCTCCGAGTGCCCGGCATCCGAAGGAAACAACGACTGGAATCCGGACAGAATTCCCAACCCACCCCCCTATTTTTCTGATCATGCAGTACCCTGTGCGCCACAGAGGGAGGCATGGTGCCGACGGAACGTACAGAGGTGCAGGTCAGGCCGGGGGTCGAGAGTGACCTCGAAGCCCTCACGGACATCTACAACCACTATGTTCGCGAGACTCCCATCACCTTCGACACCACCGTCTTCACCCCACAAGAGCGCCGCCCTTGGTTGCTCTCCCACCCTGAAGACGGACCGCACCGCCTGATGGTTGCCACGGACACGGACTCACAGGCGATTCTTGGGTACGCGACCAGCAGCACCTTCCGCGTGAAGCCCGCCTACGCCACCTCGGTGGAGGTCACCATCTACCTCGCCCCGGACGCGGGCGGGCGCGGCATCGGCACGCTCCTCTACAAGGCCCTCTTCGAAGCGCTCGCCGACGAGGATCTGCACCGCGCCTACGCGGGCATCACCCAACCCAACGAAGCGTCCGCGCGGCTGCACGAACGCTTCGGGTTCCGGTACGTCGGCACGTATCGGGAGGTGGGCCGGAAGTTCGGCCGCTACTGGGATGTCGCCTGGTACGAGAAGGAGCTCGGGTAGGTCCTGGTACGAGAAGGACCTCGGGTAGATCCGCCGGAGCCGGCTCAGCCGAACTGCACCGACCGCTTCGCCATTCCCATCCAGAAGCCGTCGATCACCGACTTCTGCCCGTCCAGCTCACCGGCCGCGTCCGCCGCACCCATGGTCACGAAGAGGGGGGCGAAGTGCTCGGTGCGCGGGTGGGCGAGGCGGCCCGCCGGGGACTTGCGCTCGAAGTCGAGCAGCGCGTCCACGTCGCCGGCGTCCAGGGCGCGGTGCCCCCAGTCGTCGAACTCGCTCGACCAGGAGGGCACTCCCCCGCCGGTGTGCCGCAGCGCCGCGAGGTTGTGCGTGAAGAACCCGGAGCCCACGATCAGGACGCCCTCGTCGCGCAGCGGCGCCAGCTTGCGCCCGATCTCCATCAGCCGGACCGGGTCGAGGGTCGGCATGGAGATCTGCAGGACCGGGATGTCGGCCTCGGGGAACATCTCGACGAGGGGGACGTACGCCCCGTGGTCGAGGCCGCGGTCCGGGATGTCCTGGACCGGGATGCCGGGCGTGCGCAGCAGTTTCCGTACGGACTCGGCGAGTTGAGGGGCGCCCGGAGCGGCGTACCGGACCTGGTAGTAGTGCTCGGGGAAGCCCCAGAAGTCGTACACGAGCGGCACGGCCTCCACCGCACCGAGGGCCAGCGGGGCCTCCTCCCAGTGGGCGGAGACCATCAGGATCGCCTTGGGGCGGGGCAGCTCGGCGGACCAGGCGGCCAGCTCGCCGGGCCAGATCGGGTCGTCGGCCAGCGGCGGGGCGCCATGACTGAGATAGAGGGCGGGCATGCGCTCCTGCGGGGCACGCCCCTCGGTGGCGGCAGACATGGCGACCGACATGGCGGCTACTCCCTCCGTTGAGTTCAATCGTCAGACCGTAAGAACCGCAAGAACCGCACGCACGGCATGAACGGTGAACCATAAGACCAATAGTTGAAGTCTCAAGTTCTTGTTTTCATGACCCTAGCATCACCTTGTTTAATCTTCAAGAAGAGGCTCGTACAGTGGAGTACATGAACACGGCATCCCCACCCGCTGAAGAGCCGCTCTGGCTCACCGACGAGGAACAGCGCACCTGGCGTGCCTACATGCATGCCGCCACCCTCCTGGAGGACCATCTCGACCGTCAGTTGCAGCGCGACGCGGGCATGCCGCACGTCTACTACGGCCTGCTGGTCCAGCTCGCCGAGGCGCCGCGCCGGCGGCTGCGGATGACCGAGCTGGCGAGGAACGCGAAGATCACCCGCTCCCGTCTCTCGCACGCGATCGCGCGCCTGGAGAAGAACGGCTGGGTGCGCCGCGAGGACTGCCCCTCCGACAAGCGGGGCCAGTTCGCGGTGCTGACCGACACCGGCGTCGAGGTGCTGGGCAAGGCCGCGCCGGGTCATGTCAGCGCCGTACGGCAGGCCATCTTCGACCGGCTCACGCCCGAACAGCAGAAGGCCCTCGGCGAGGCCATGCTCATCATCGCCGAGGGCCTGCAACCGAAGGACGCGGGCGCGGACCTGCCCTGGCTGCGCTAGGTCCTCTCGTGGAGGGCTCACTCGTGGAGAGCCCCGTCACGGAAGGGCCCGGACGCGGGTCCGCCCCGGTTCCGTCGAACTCGGAACCGGGGCGGACCCTGGGATTCGTACGGGCGAGGCGTCCCCACCCCGCGCCCGTACGCGAAGTACCGAACGAAGTACCGAACGAAGTACCGAACGAAGCACCCGAAGCACCCGAAGTCCTCGGGGTGCCCGTACGGGTGATCAGTGGGCGATCACCGGCACCTTCACCTCGTCCTCGGCGCCCTCGCCCGCGCCGGACGCCGCGGTCATGTCCGGGCGGCCGGTGTTGATGAGGGTCACGGCGATCAGCGCGGCAACCACGAGGATGCCGACAGCGAACCAGATCGCGCTCGTGTAGCCCTGCACCATGGCCTGCGCCTGGACCAGCTGCCGCTGGGACGCGGAGGCGGCACCGGCGATGTGGTCCTCGATGTACGAGGTGGTCGCCGAGGCGGCGATCGTGTTCAGCAGGGCCGTACCGATCGCGCCGCCCACCTGCTGCGAGGTGTTGACCATCGCGGAGGCGACACCGGAGTCACGCGGCTCCACTCCGAACGTGGCGAGCGACATGGCGGGCATGAACGCCGTACCCATGCCGAGGCCGAGCAGCAGCATGGCGGGCAGGATCAGACCGGCGTACGACGAGTCGATCTCCAGCTGGGTCAGCAGCAGCATGCCGACGGCGGCGGCCAGGAAGCCGGGGCCCATCAGCAGCCGCGGCGCGACCCGGGTCATCAGACGGGCGCCGATCTGGGTGGAGCCCGTGATCATGCCCACGATCATCGGCAGGAAGGCGAAGCCGGTCTTGACCGGCGTGAAGCCCTTGATGATCTGGAGGTAGTAGGTGAGGAAGAGGAAGAGGCCGAACATCGCGATGATCGCGAGGCCGAGCGAGAGGTAGACACCGCCGCGGTTGCGGTCGGTGATCACGCGCAGCGGCAGCAGCGGGGCCTTGACCTTGGACTCGACGAGCACGAAGGCCGCGAGCAGGAGCGCCGACGCGACGAACAGGCCGATCGTCATGGAGTTGCCCCAGCCGTCGGACTCGGCGCGGGTGAAGCCGTAGACGAGCGAGACCAGACCGAGGGTGGACAGGACGACACCCGGGATGTCGAGCGGCGAGCGGTTGCGGCTGCCGGACGGCTCACGGATGACGAAGTACGCGCCGACGGCGGCGACGATCGCGAACGGGATGTTCACGAAGAAGGTCCAGCGCCAGTTCAGGTACTCGGTGAGGAAGCCGCCGAGGATCAGGCCGACGGCGCCACCGCCACCGGCGATCGCACCGTAGATGCCGAACGCCTTGGCGCGCTCCTTGGCGTCCGTGAACATCACGGCGAGCAGGGAGAGCGCGGCGGGCGCGAGCAGCGCGCCGAACGCGCCCTGGAGAGCGCGGGAGCCGAGCAGCATGGCCTCGTTGGTGGCGGCACCGCCCAGGGCGGACGCGCCGGCGAAGCCGATCAGGCCGGTGACGAAGGTGCGCTTGCGGCCCCACAGGTCGGCGATACGGCCGCCGAAGAGCAGCAGACCACCGAAGGCGAGGGCGTAGGCCGTGATGACCCACTGCCGGTTGCCGTCCGATATCCCCAGGTCCTGCTGGGCGGAGGGCAGCGCGATGTTCACGATGGTCGCGTCCAGGACGACCATCAGCTGGGCGAGCGCGATGAAGACGAGCGCTTTCCAGCGGTTGGCGTTCGCCGTGTCCGGCGTTGCCATTGATGTTCCCGTTTCAGACATGGGGATACCCACTCCGGTACTTCGCAGCGAAAAAAGGCAGGGGAAAAGAGACGGCTCGTCGTCCGCGACGGGCCGGAAGCTTCTTGGTAGTTACGAGTTACGACTGTTACGACTTATGAGTGACGACTTACGACTTACGACTTACGAGTTACGAGTTACGAGGACAGACTCGTCGCAGTTCCTCCACGGTGGCGGCCACTCCGGGCAGTTCGGAGGGGGCCGGTGCCCGCAGTCCGTCCAGGAACAGCTGCAGATGACGGTGCACGAAGGGGTCGATGCCCTGGCACGCGGTGCCGGGCAGCGGCCTGGTCAGTTGACTGACGGCGACCATCAGGTCGCCGGACTCGACATCGGTGCGCAGTTGGCCGGCCTCGCGGGCGCGCGCCATCAGCTCCTCGATCAGCGCCAGGGTCCGCTCGCGTGCGGCGAACAGATCCGGATGGTTGCGGTCGAAGCTCTCGGCAAGCATGGGGCACATGGCGCCGATCCGCTCGTCCGCGGCGAAGTGCACAAAGCCGCTCAGCGACTCGAAGGCGTCGTTGCCTTCGGCGAGTGCCGCCTCGATCCACTCCGACGTACGATCCATGACCGCGCAGACGACCTCTTGGGCCAGCGCGTCGCGGTCCGGGAAGTTGCGGTACACCGTGGCGTTGCCGACACCCGCGCGGCGGGCGATCTCGTCGAACGGCACGTCGGGGCCGAACTCGACGAACATCTCGCGCGCGGCCGTGACGATCCGCTCCCGATTGCGCAGAGCGTCGGCGCGAGGCCTGGGCGCTCGGCGCCGCTCGGGGGTGGCGGTTTCCACGGCGTACTCCTCGTTGACGGATGAAGACTGTGGTGCGATCCGGGGAATCAGTCCCCGCTTCGCTCGGACACATGGCTAAACGGGGAAAGCGTCCCCGGTTATTTCCCACCCCAGAGGTGACCTGCATCACACCCACGGGGCCAAGAAACCCACGATCGGGCTCCTCCAACGCGCGCCCGCGCATCCCTCGACACAGGGTGATCGCACAGGGTGCAGTCGGTGAACGGGCGGCTGCCGTGAGCGAAGGGCCCCTGCATGCAGCCGACCAGCCGCCGCCGGATACGCCCGCGCCGCGTGGCCGCGCTCGCCGCGGTGACCGTTCTGACGCTGGCGGTCAGCACCTCCGCCGGCACCGGGCACCTCACGGCCGGCTCCACGACGGCGGGCTCCATCGCGCTGGCCCGCGCCACGGCGCTCGGTCCCTGCATGATCACCGGCACGATCGGCGTCCAGATGGGGGAAGGCATTCCGACCTCCTCCGGCTACGCCCGCTCCACCGGCACCGTCCGGGCCCTCACCCTGATGGTCGACTTCTCCGACGCGCCCGGTGAGGGCAGCGCGCTCGACCGGCTCGGCGAGTTCTTCCCGAAGACCCAGGAGTGGTTCCGCACCGCCTCCTACGGCCGCATCGACTACCGCCCCGAGACCCCCGTCCGGGACTGGCTGCGGATGCCCAAGCCGTTCAAGGCGTACGGCATAGAGCGCGGCGCCCCCTTCGACCCCGGGTACCGCGACCTGGTCCAGGATCTCGTGACCACGGCCGACCCGAAGGTGGACTTCCGCTCGTACGACCTCCTGAACGTGCTGGTGACGCCGAATGCCGGGCCCTCCGCCCTGGACACGGTCCTGTCCGTCACCTTCGCCGGCAACATGGACGCGCCGGTCGCCGACGGCGTCCCGATCTCCAACGCGTCCTTCGTCTACAGCCGCCAGGACGACGGCTCCGGCTCCTACGCCGACACCGGCTACCGGGTACTCCCCCACGAGAACGGCCACACCTTCGGCCTGCCCGACCTCTACACCCAGGACGGCGGGGGCGCGGTCGGCCACTGGGACATCATGAGCGAGGACTGGGGGGCCGACAACGATCTGCTCGGCTGGCACAAGTGGAAGCTGGGCTGGCTCGACCACTCGCAGGTCGGCTGCGCCGCGACGCCCGGGACGACGGAGTACACCCTCACCCCGCTGGCCCGGCCCGGCGGCACCAAGCTCGTCTTCGTCCCCACCGGCACTAGGACGGGGTACGCCCTCGAGCTGCGCACCCGCGAGGGCAACGACTCCACCGTCTGCCGCCCCGGCATCCTCATCTACATGGTCGACGCGGGCATCGACACCGGAAACGGCCCCATCACCGTCTACGACTCCCAGCGCGACACCGGCGGCTGCACCCGCAGCCCCAACGTCCACGCGGAACTCTCCGACGCTCCCTTCACCCCCGGCGAGGCCTTCAAGGACCCCCGAACGGGCATCAAGATCTCCGTCGCGAAGGCGGATCTCGCGGGGCACTACCACGTGCACGTGACGCGCCGGTGAGAAGCGCGCGGGAGGCAGCGGCCGACCTGCTGAGTCGGTCGGGCACGCACTACGGTGTCTCTTCTGAGATCTCTGAGATCTCAGAAGATCTCTGAGATCCGCAACGGAGAGCCCATGCCATCGAACGTCGTGCCGACCGCCGACCCCCGGGACCGGTAGTGAGATCGACCGGTAGTGAGACCGAGGCCGCGGTGCCCGCCGAGGCCGTCACCCCCCTCATCCGCGGTATCGCCGTGCTGCGCCGGCTGACCGAGGCCGACGGCGTGTCCAGTCTCAGCGGCCTGGAGCGGTCCACCGGACTCGCACGTTCCACCGTCGACCGCATCACGGCGACCCTCGCCCGCAGGGGGTACGTACGTCTCGACGGCCGGGACGCCGTACTGGCCCCCCGTCTGATGGAACTCGGCAACGCCTACCTGGCCGCCCTGCGCCTGCCCCGCCTCCTCGACGCACACGCCGACGCCCTCGCCGACGAACTCGACGAATCGGTGTCGCTCGCGGTCGGCGACCGGGACGGCATCCGCTTCATCCACCAGGCGACCCGGCGCCGCGCCATGTCGCTGAGCTTCCGCATCGGCGACCTGCTCCCCGCCGAACGCACCGCGCCGGGCCCGCTGTTCGCCACCGAGTGGGGCGAGCCGGAGTGGGCGTGGTGGCACGAGCGGCGTACGGCCGATCCGGAGGACCGGGGATTTCCGGCGGTCCCGGCACGGAGCCGGCCGCTCGATGCCGACTCCCATGAGGAGGCCCGACTCCCCACCGTCGGCGACGACTTCGAGCGGCGTACGGCCGAGGCGCGGGAGGCCGGGTGGGCGCTGGACGACCAGTTGATCGAACCGGGCCTGGTCGCCATCGCCCTGCCCGTGCGGGAGGCGGGCCGGATCGCCTGTGTGGTGAGCGTGGTGAGCCACACCAGCCGGCGCACCGCGGCCGACCTGCGCGACACCCTGCTGCCACGACTGCGGACGGCCGTCGCCGCGATGGAGCGGGAGTTGCGGGAGGCCCCGCCCGCCGAACCCGTCGCCCCCTCCGGCCTCGCCGTCTGGACCGGCGCCTCCAAGCAGGAGCTGGGCCGGGAGTTCATCGAGTCGCTGGCCCGCGGCCTGACCGTGATCACCGCCTTCGGCGAGGGCCGCGCCCAACTGACCCTCACCGACGTCGCCCAGGCCACCGGGCTCGCCCGCGCGACCGCCCGCCGCGCCCTGATCACTCTGGAACACCTCGGATACGTCACCGCGCACGACCGCTTCTTCCGGCTCACCCCCCGGGTGCTGGGCCTCGGCTTCCCGCCGCTGTCGCGGACCTCGCTCGCCGAGATCGCGGCCCCGCACCTCACCGAACTCTCGCAGCGACTGCGCGACTCGGTGTCGCTGGCGGTCCTGGCCGGCGACGAGATCCAGTACACGGGCCGCGTCAGCATCAGCCGCATCATGAGCGTCAACGTCAGTGTCGGCACCCGGCTGCCCGCGTACGCGACCTCACTGGGCCGGGTGATGCTGGCGGACCTGCCCGACCCCCGACTCCCCGAGCCGCTGCTCGCGTTCACCCCCCGCACGGTCACGGACCCGGGCCGACTGCGGGCCGTCCTGGACCGCGTACGGGAGGAGGGTTACGCCCTCGTCGACGAGGAGTTGGAGCAGGGACTGCGGGCGATCGCCGTACCGGTGCGGGAGCGCGGTGGGCGGGTCGTGGCCGCGGTCAATGTCGCGATGCACAGCAGTCGTCGTACGGCTGAGGAGTGCGTGGCCGAGGTGCTGCCCCCGTTGCGTGCGGCGGCGGAGCGGATCGAGGGGGATCTTCGGGTGGCGGGGCGGTTTCGGCGGGTGCCGAGCGCGTGACCCTGTGACCACGCGTTCACGCGTGAACGCACTTCGCGCTGACTCCGGCCGAGGTGGGCCCCGCCTTCGACGCGACCGACACCGGAGTGCGCGGCGGGCCCGATCCCGACGGTGTCGGGCTCAACACCTTCGGCAGTCGCTGACGTACGGCCACTGACGTGCGTCCGCTGACGTGCGGTCACCTCGACTACGGAGCCGACGACTTCGAGGCTGAGGACGGCTCCTGAGCGGCCACGTCGAGGAGGACCAGCTTGTCGTACTCGGGGCTGCCGGGTTCGGCGTAGTAGGCGACGAGGCGGTGGCCGGGGGTGCCTTCGAGCTGCATGGACTGGTAGCCGATGGTGAGGTCGCCGACGTCCGGGTGGCGGAACGTCTTGATCCCATGGGTGTGCACCTGGACGTCGTAGCGGTCCCAGAGGCGGGCGAAGTCCGGGCTCCTGAGCAGGAGTTCGTCGATGAGCCGGGACACGTCGGGGGCGTCCGGATCGGTGCCGGCCAAGGCGCGCATCCGGCCGACCAGGGCGCGGATCTGCTCCTCCCAGTCGTCGAACAGCTTGCGCGCTTCGGGGTGCAGGAAGACGTAGCGCATGATGTTGCGCTCCTCGGCCGGCCACTGGTCGAGACCGGCGAACAGCCGCAACCCGCTCCGGTTGCAGGCGAGCACGTCCGTCGTACGGTTGAGCAGGTAGGCCGGGTAGGGGCGCAGACGCTCCAGCAGCAGCGTGACGCCGGACTGTACGGCCACGCTCGGCGGCGTCGGCGGCTCGGGTGCGATGCGGGCCAGGCACGCGGCAAGGTCACGCAGGTGCTCGTGCGTGTGCGCGTCCACCTGGAGGGCGGCGGCGATGGCGTCCACGACGGCCGGGGCTGGGGTGTGCCTCCTTGCCCCGTTCCAGGCGCGTGTAGTAGTCGATGCTGATGCCGGCCAGCGTGGCCAGCTCCTCGCGGCGCAGCCCCGGCGTACGCCGCACTCCGGCACCCGTCGCGAGGCCGGCCTCCTCGGGGGTCAGCTGGGCGCGATGGGCGCGCAGAAAGCGCCCCAGCTCGGTGCCGTCGCCGCCGCTGCGCTGCTCACGTGCCATGGGTCCAGTGTGGCAGGTTGGACGCGGCCAGCCCCATGACCTGCGTAAACGAAAAGTGGGGGCCAATGGTGGGGCACGAGGTGGGCTCGAGGTGGGGGCCAGAGGTGGGGGGCCCTGTCGCACCCCGGAACGCGGCTCCCCTGCTCAGCACGGCCTGCCACCCGGCGCGCGGAGCCCGCAGGCTGGATACCGGCCGAAGAACTCGGCCGTGGCCGACTCCGCCCACCCCGGGTCGTACGCGTAGTCGTAGTCGTACTCGTAGCCACATTCGTAGCCGCATTCGTAGTCGCACTCGTAGTCGCACTCGCGAAGGAGAAAACTGCATGACAACGTGGACGAGCGAGGAACTCGACAGCGTCGGACACGCGGAGGAACTGGAGATCGCGTCCCTGCGCAGCGGCGGCACGCTGGGCAGTCGGCGGACCATCTGGGTCGTGCGCCTGGGCGACGACATCTACGTCCGCTCGGTCAACGGGCCGGGCTCCGACTGGTACCGAGGCACCCGGGCCCGCCAGGAAGGCCGGATCGAGGCCGGCGGCGTGACAAAGGACGTCACCTTCGTCGACGCCGACGACGAGATCAACGACGCCGTCGACGCCGCCTACCGCGCCAAGTACGGCCACTACGCCGCGTACATCATCAAGGCCATCACCAGCCCCGAGGCGAGCTCGACCACGATGCGCCTCGCCCCCCGCTGAACCGCCCCCACCCCCCAGCACCAAGGCTCCAAGCACACCCCCCACTGGAGAATTCATGTTCACCGTCAACGCCTACGCCGCGACGTCCGCGACCGCCCCCCTCGCCCCGGCCACCATCGAGCGCCGCGAGGCAGGCCCGCACGACGTCGTCATCGAGATCAAGTACTGCGGCATCTGCCACTCCGACATCCACCACGCCCGCAGCGAGTGGGGCCCGACGACCTACCCCGTAGTGCCCGGACACGAGATCGCGGGCATCGTCGCGCAGGTGGGCTCCGAGGTCACCAAGTACGCCGCCGGTGACCGGGTCGGCGTCGGCTGCCTGGTCAACTCCTGCCGCGAGTGCGCGCCCTGTCTGCGGGGCGAGGAGCAGTACTGCCTCCAGGGCAGCACCCTCACCTACGGCTCCGTCGACAAGGACGGCACGGTCACCCAGGGCGGCTACTCCACCCACGTCGTGGTCACCGAGGACTTCGTGGTCGGGATCCCCGAGGGCATCGGCCTGGACGAGGCGGCCCCGCTGCTGTGCGCGGGCATCACCACGTACTCCCCGCTGCGCCGCTGGGGCGCGGGCCCCGGCAAGAAGGTCGCGATCGTCGGCCTCGGCGGGCTCGGCCACATGGCCGTCAAGCTCGCGCACGCGATGGGCGCCGAGGTCACCGTGCTGTCGCAGTCGCTGAAGAAGATGGACGACGGCCTGCGTCTGGGCGCCGACCACTACTACGCCACCAGCGACCCGGCCACCTTCGAGCAGCTGGCCGGCACCTTCGACATCATCGTCAACACGGTGAGCGCGAAGCTGGAGCTGGACTCCTACCTGTCACTGCTGGCGGTGGGCGGTGCCATGGTCAACGTCGGCGCCCCGGCCGAGCCGCTGTCGCTGAGCGTCTTCTCACTGATCATGCAGGGCCGGTCGTACGCCGGTTCGCTGATCGGCGGCATCCGCGAGACCCAGGAGATGCTGAACTTCTGCGCCGAGCACGACATCGGCGCCGAGGTCGAGGTCATCCCCGCCTCCAAGATCAACGAGGCGTACGAGCGTGTCCTCGGCTCCGACGTGCGCTACCGCTTCGTGATCGACACCGCGACGCTGGCCTGATCCGCGGCCGCGTCCCCCTGAGACCACCCCGTACGAGGCGCCGTCCCCCGAGCCCTCGTACGGGGTGCTGTGCCGCACCCGCCTGTCGTCTCCGCCGTACTCATCGCCGTACGCTTCGCCTTCCTCTTCCTCGTGACCTACCTGATCCGCCTCCTCGACCTCCGCCCCGAGCAGCGACTGCGCCGGGTCAGCCACCGCGCCCGGGTGATCAGCGGGCTCTGCGGCTTCCGGGGCGCGGTGTCACTCGCGGCCGCCCTGGGCGTACCACTCCACCTCGGCCCGCGCGAGCCCTTCCCCGACCGCGACATGATCTCTCCGCGCCGAGTACGGGACCCACCTGCAGGTCGTACAAGCGGGCGCCGACGACAACGACGCCGACGCCGAAGCCGCCACGGAAATCCTGCTCCGCCACCACCAGCACTACACCGCCCTGCGCCTCGCCCGGCCGGCCCGCAAACGCGCCACCGTCGTCCGCCTCCGCGACGAGCGCCACATCGACGACACCGTCCTGCGCCAGGTGCAGGCGGCCCTCGACATCGAAGAGGTACGCCTGTCCCGACGCGAGGCCGTCGAGTGATCCACCGGCGCGTACACGACACCGCCCACGAACATGACCACCCCGACGACAGGAACCACCGTGCACACCTCACCCGACCAGAGCGCCCACGAGGGAGTCATCAGGGCCTACCGCGCCCACCTGCAAGCGATGACCGACGGCGACACCGACGCCCTCGACGACATGCTCGCCAACGGCTTCACCCTCACCCACATGACCGGGTACGTGCAGCAGAAGGCCGAGTGGCTGTCGCAGATGCGAGCCGGACAGTTCGTCTACCACCAGGTCGAGGAGAAGAACGTGACCGTCGAGGTCGAGGGCGACACGGCCCACCTCATCGGCCGGATCATCACGGACGCGACGGTCTACGGCTCCCACGCGAACTGGCGGCTGCAACTGACCATCGACTACGCCCACGAGAGCGACACCTGGACCGCCCTCCGCTCAGTCGCCACGACCTGGTGAACACCGCAGTTCCCAGCCCGGACCGCTATTTGTACGCCAGCCCGCGAAGCGCGATCTCCAACGAAGACACGCGCGATCGACATCACCGAAGAACTCCCCGCCCCTCGGAATCCCCCGCTGCCTTCCGTCCGGTCCCGCAAGAGGACCACTGCCCTCCGAGCCCCCCATGACGCCCCGGCGCCCGACCGACAACCGCTAGACTGTGCGTGGTGCACCGCCTCGGCGGGGCACCCTGTGGATGTCTGGGGCCCCGAAGGTCGAGATCCGCCCACTATGGGCAGATTTCCCACACCTTCACCCACGCATCCCCGCCTTCGTAGCTCAGGGGATAGAGCACCGCTCTCCTAAAGCGGGTGTCGCAGGTTCGAATCCTGCCGGGGGCACAGCACTAAGGGCCAGTTCGGAGGCTTGATCCTCTCGAACTGGCCCTTTCGCATGATCGCGGCCGTGCCACACGCGTGCCACATGACCCGCTAAGAGTCCACCCGCCTCAGGTCGCGTGGAGGGGGCACCGCTCGTCAGCCGCGAGGTGAACGGCTCCCTCCCAGACGTAGAAGCCTCCGTCAAGCCACCCTGTGCCTGCACAGGCGCAGTCGGCAGGGTCGGGGGAGAGCCGCAGGCTCACGGTGTAGTGGGCTCCCTTGGGCACCTCGCCGGGGCTGTGGGAGCCGAGGGAACAGGAGCAGGGGAGGGACTTGCCAGGCTTCCCGGTCACGGAACCATCATCGATGGTGGCGCAGCTCCCAGAACAGGTCGAGCAGGGCTCTTCTGCGATGATGAGGGTGGATCGATTCGACATGGCTTCGACTCCTTCGAATCGGACGAGGCCGTGCCCGGTGTTTGACGGGTGCGGCCTAACTTTCACTGCTCCGCGCTCTTGCCCCAACGGGCCACGGATGCGCGGGAGATGCCAGTGAGCTCGGCGACGCGGCGATAGGGGACACCGGCGCTGATGGCTTCGAGGATCAAGGGGCGGAGATGGGTGTCCAGCCGCTCCAACTCGGCCGCGAGGCGGACACGTTCTTCGCCTGGCTCTACGAGCTGTCGTACGGCGTTGGCCCGAGCGTCTTCGGGCGTGCTCGCGGGGGCGTCCGATGCAGGGGCTTGGACGGTACGGGGCGTTCGCTGCGCGGCCTTGGGCCGTTGTCGATTTCGGCGGGTGGACATGCATCCATGCTGCCGATTCGTCTCACCTGAGACAAGCAGTTGCGAGCAAGACGCATATGACAACTTGGGACGCCACAAAGCCCCAGCTCAGAGGCTTCTCGTGATCCTGAACAGGCCATGGGGCATGAGAGCTGTTACAGGTTTCTCTACCTCATCAAGCCCCGGCTGCGCTCCGCTCCGCCGGGCGCGCTTCCCGGCTCCGCTCCGCGCGCCGCTCCTGCCTCCGGCCCGCTCCGCGCGGGCTGCGCCGACGCGCGCCCACATGTGGACAGGGCCGGTGGCCATGAGTCGATCACCGAATAGCGCGGCCACGGTCAAGACCATGCCTCCGGCGGGGGATCGGCCGACACCGGGATGGAGGGGGCGCCGTTCCCTGCTGCGGGTCCGTAGGGGCGTGCGCGGGGTGCTCCCATCCCGTACGCCATCGACCCAGGCAGAGCCGAGCAGACGCGGCCCATGGCGTCCAGGTCGTTCGTACAGTGGCGCGCTCCACCTGGACGCCATGAACCACGCCTGCTCCACGGCGTGTGGGTCGACGGCGTACGGGATGGGAGCTGGGGAGAGTGGTGGGCTGGGCTGTGGAAGTGAATGTTGCGCTTGTAGTCTCCGCACGAGGGCGTCGAGTAGTGGGGGAATTATGCGTGTTTGGTACTTCTTTATCTCGTTGCCATTTTGCGCAATCGCCATGTATTGCACCTTTGCTGCATTTGTTACCTGGTTGGACCACAATGATTCGCGGAGGCGCAAGAACTTGGCGGTGTTTTCGGTTGTCGGAGTCGTGAGCTGGGCGGTAACGCTCTTCCTCTTGTGGCTGTGAGAGCCACCGCGTCGGCGACCATGTGTCAAGCGGTCCGCTGACGTCTGACACCAACAGCTGACACCAACAGGAGCGAACGGCGGCGACCGACGTTGAACCTCGGCGGATCGGCGACCCAGGCAGAAGGTTGATTGGCCCAGCGCGTCGAGCCCAAGTGATCGACCTGATAAGGATGAGGCCACAGGCTCAAATCCTGTGCCCAGCGCGGGGCCCGACTCGCCGGAAGCTTACGGGGCCATGATCACTCGCCCCGTGGCAGCTCCAGCCCAAAGTCTCGCAGCCAACCTCTCGCCGTCGCTCGACTGCAGGTCGATGTGGTGGGTTACGGGGTTGGCATCCCAAAGAGGAGGACAGCCACCAGTATGCACACCGGAATGGCTAGGGCCACGGCCAACCCGACAAGGCAGCCCCCGACGGTCAATCGCGTACTGGTTCGCTCGTAATCATCGTTCTTCGGCACGCCCGCATCTAACAGTGCGAAACGCCCGACTCTCTACCCCTCAAAGGTGGGTAGCGGGCTGTGGGGACCCCCGACTCCCCGTGACCAGGCATGGAGACTGCAGCGACCCGCCCGCCCGTAGTTCGCATCGAGGGAGTCAGGGCACCGCGCCGGGCCGTGCCACTCTCGTGCCAGAACGGACGGGGACTCACGGGGAACCGGGGCGCCCAGGGTGACATCGGCCGAACTCTGGCCAAGACAGGGAATCGGCAGGTCACACCTGCGATCGCCCAACCTCGCTCCTAAAGCGGGTGTCGCAGGTTCGAATCCTGCCGGGGGCACCAGGCAAAAGGCCCCGGACCGATCATGGTCCGGGGCCTTTGACATCCACGTCTGACATCAACGAGCACGGTCACTGACGGCCGAAACGCTTCCTGAGCAGCCGGTCCATGTGACTCATGGCCTCGCGCTGGGTGTCCTGCACGACGTGCGTGTAGACGTCCATGGTGATGCTGATCTGAGAGTGGCCGAGGATCTCCATCACGACGCGGGGCGCGACTCCGGCCGCCGTGAGCAGGGTCGCTGTGCCATGCCGAGCATCGTGGAGCCGGACGACGCGGATGCCGGCGGAGTCGGCGATGCGGGTGAAGCACCGGTAGACGTTCCGCGGCTCGACCTGGCGCCCGGTGCGGATGGTGAAGACGTAGCCGGACTCGTGCCACTGCTCCCCCGCCTTGGCGCGTGCGGCCGACTGCCGCATCCGGTGCCAGCGCAGCGGGGCGATGCAGAGTGCGGGCAACGGGACGCCGCGGCGACGGCGGCTCTTGGGGTCGTCGTCGTAGAGGACGCCACGGCGGCGCTGAGTCTGCTGCCGGACGTAGAGGACCCGGTTGTCGAGGTCGAGATCCGACCACCGGAGGCCGATGATCTCGCCCCTTCGGAGCCCCATGGCGATGGCGAGCACGAAGGCCGATCAGCTCACTGTCCGTCATCGCAGCAGACCACTGAATCCCGCGATGCGATCAACAATGTGCCCCAGGTGATCACGGGTAGATCTTCACGCGGTGGTATCTCCTGTCACCGTGACAGGAGATACCACCGCGTTCATTTTCAGGGCAGGAATTCGTAGACCGGGCCGTCAGGCGCGAAGTTGCGAGAACACAACGTCACGTCCCTACCCTTGAGATAAGCCAGCAACCACTCACTGAACGTCATCTCGTAGAGAGTCCAGGCCGGACTGTCGAACTCCTGGACCACGACGCGCCAGGGCGACGAGGGGTTGTCGGGAATGCGAAGGAAAACCGCCTCGCCCGTCGTGGCCGACGCCACCGGCATCAGTTCCCCGGGGTTCGCCCCCACCGGACTCGGTAGGAACTCCGCCATGTCCTCCTCACGCCAGAGCTCGAGATCCCCCCTGATGTCTTTTCCCAGACTGTGCAAAAGATGGCCGGCGGGGTGCGTCAGATACAACTGCCTGTTGATCTCGATCGAACCGTAGGCGTCCACGATCTCACGGAAGTCCGCAGGAAATTCGATACCGAGTTCTTGCTCCAGTTCGATCCATGGAGCCGGATCCGACCAGTTGAACCGGGATTCGCCCAACAGGGCTGTGATCTCTGGAAGCGTTGCCACCACTAGGTCCTTCTAGATCTAGACGTCGAGCGGATGCATGCTTTGGAGCTGACCGCAGTGCAGGAGAAAGTCTTCTCGACCCTCCTGGGGTCCGTACATGGGCATCCCCACCTGATCGGTGGCAGGAACGGCTGAGTGAGGGTCTCCGTATACGAGCACGTTCTGACCAGCCCCGCCACGACCGGGCCGACTCTGCCTGGCCGTCGAGTGCTATTGCACGTCGACGTAGTCGCCGGTCGCCGAAACGGCCGGGGTGGTCGAGGTGCCGGCGAAGTTCCAGCGCCAGTAGCCGTCCACGGACGCGGTGGTCGTGGTCTGCAGGTCACCCGTGCTGGAGGTGTTCACCGTCTTGATGGTGGTGTAGGTGCTGGTGCCCGCCTTGCGGAACTGGAGCTTGACCGGCTGCACGGTGTAGCCCGCGTAGACATCGGTATCCCAGTTCGCCCGGGTGAGCTTGCCGGTGATCTTGAGGGTCTTGCCCTTGGCTATCGGTTCCGGGCCGGCGTTGACGGTCAGTTTCGAGTACCGCTGGATGCGGGTGGTCGTATAGGCGTCCCGCTGGGTCCAGCTGTCGTCGTTGGCCCATACGTCGACTCCGACCTTCCAGGTCCCGGCGTCGGTGTTGGTGAGCCACCAGTCCGGTTCGAAGGTGAAGGTCTTCGAGCAGGTGGACGTGGTCGCGCTGGAGGCCACGCAGTCCGCGGGGGTGGTGTCCTCATTCGGCGTGATGTAGACGTCGGGGTTGTTGGGATCCGTTCCGCGCCACAGGTAGAAGTCCGCGTCCCAGATGCCCGACGGATCGGTGGCGGTCACCGAAACCGTGACCGTCTTGTCGGCGAGGCCGACAGCGATGCCTTTACCGCCGTTGATGGAGACGGTGGTGATCTGGATGTCGCCGACGGTCTCGTCCGCGTGCGCGGCAGGGCCGGTGAATCCGCCCAGCGCGGCGGCGGCGGTGAGCACAGCGAAGGTTGCGCGCTTGCGCATGAATCTCCCCACAGTGAAAAGAGGACGCGCCCGCCGGATACATGACACGGCGGGCAGGATGAGGGGCCAACTGCAAACCAGTGATGTCAGCTGATCTCGTGGCCACCTTGGGTCAGGACTTGGAGAGCGTGACCTCCGACTCCTGCTGTCCGGTGTCGACAGTCACCGGGTAGTCCAGGTCATTTGCCCGGGCGCTGCCGCGCACCGTTGCGGGGCCGGACTGGAACGAGGTGCCGGCTTCCTGGCTGGTGAGGCTGACGGACCATGGGACGGGCGAGCCCGGGGTACAGGCCACGGTTGTCTCATAGGACGCGCCCGACGTTCCCTTCTTCTGGATCTGGAAGACCTGGCCGACGAGCGAGACGCTCGCAGGCTTGTTGCACGTCACGGTGCCACCGACGGTGATCTGACCATCTGGGGCGTTCACCGTGCCCTCGGGGTTGATGTTCATCCCCATGGCGAGTTCCAGCGGAGGCTCGGGCATGACCGCGTGAACCGCACCGCGCAGAGGCACCGTTGATCCGTTGCAGTACTGCTCGAAGGTGGCGTCGAGCTCATGGACGTAGCCGTAGGGGCCGAACGCGATGTGCTCGATGGTGAAGGAGCCGGAGTTGGTGTTACACCATTTGTCGGTCCCGTTGTCGGTCCCGCTGAACACCAGTTCCGGATCCCCCGGCTGGGCGTCGGGCCATTGCTTCGCCCCGGTGTACGTGGTGCCCTCAGTCAGCTTCTGACCATCGGGCGCGGCGACGTTGAGACGCCAGAGCGTGTCTTGGTCCGCATCTATGGCGACGGTAAGGCTGTTCTCGTCCGTGCTGCCCTGGACGTCGAACATCTGGACTGCTCCAGTCGTGTACTCATACGACTGACCGCCTGAAATGGGCTCACCCGCATCGCCGCTGAAGCTCAGCGTTCCCGATGTTGAGCTGTAGGCCTGCGCAGTGTCCGCCAGTGGCGCGGCCGTGAGCGCGACCGTCATCGCCGCGACAGCGCCCACTGGCCGGGCCAGTATGCGTTTCGGCATGGCACTTCTCGTCAAGGTTGCCCCAAGGGAGTATTTCGATCTTGGCCGATCAGGCGCGCGACTCATGCGCCATCGAGGGCCAAGTCAGACGAAATATGGCTGTGGGTGAGGCCGTCGAGCCTCACTGAAGAAGCGCAGAAGCTTCAGCAAACATCACACTGCTGCCGTCGACTGGTGCGACGGTCGGACAGGGATGCTGACGTACGCCCCCGTCCGGCGTCGTTGATGTCAGCCGTGGATGCCAGAAGCCTTCTGATCCGTAGCTCTGTATGGATGGTGCGGGAACGGTGATACCGGTCGCTCCGGAGCCGCTGGAGGGCGTTCCTGGTCGGGGGCGGCGCTGGGGTTGCTGTGCCGCATTCACAGATCCTCGGGGCATGGGCGGCTGCGTGGTGTCGCCATGACGATGGAGTCGGCTTCCTGTGACGGGCGAGCCGACGCCAGGGCCTGTCCGGCATGATCCGCCGGACAGGCCCTAAGCCGAGGGGGCGATCCCCGGTGCGCGTTCGCCTGGCCGGACCAGCCTCCGGTGCCCCGTTAGGCCCAATGCCGGTGACTTGTTGGCTTCCAAGACGTGCCGAACGGGGCATCGTTGCAGGTCATCTACTCGCGAGCTTTTCGCACGCCGCCCAAACTGATGGATGAGCGCATGGGGCACATCAACGGATCGGTACAGGCGCGCTACTCGCACATCACTTACTGATCGTTTCAGAATGAAATGTGTTGTGGGGCTTGGCAGTTGGGTGTTGTGTCGGCAGGATCTGTTGGATGCCTGCTGATCTT